>NZ_JBAWSY010000003.1:217884-371906 GCF_037104765.1 Psychrobacillus mangrovi
CAATCGCCAACAGTTTATCTAAAAAAGTGGGGTGGGTCGTCAATTGCAGTCACGACCCTCCCCTCTTAAAAATCATACGGTAATGATGTAGCAAATGTCTGTCCACAGCACTCAGGAAACGATTGAAAACAGGTATTACCCAAAGAAAAAACTCAGTACATAAAGATTGAAATAATATAGAAAATGTTATATATTAATTCCTGTTGGAAAAAACATGAAAAACATAGTTAGTCTCAAATTCTTATTATATATAAATTATTAATTTTGAGTTATAAGGAGAAGAACGAAGAGTAAATGAACCATAAGTATACAGAGAAAAACCTTTGTGAATTGATAAATGCCACGATGCAATCAGTTGGGATGAATGTTCCATTAAAGCAAGATAACTCAGGAGTAAATATGAGTTATAACTTTATCGGAGATTATGTAGGTTTTGATGCCGAACGATTAATAAAAGCAAAAGAGGAAATGCAAAAAACTATCTCACTAGAGTTATATATAAAAACCATAACAATGCACGAGCTAGGTCACGCCATTGATCGTAAAGCTCTATTAGCCACGTTAGACCGAACGATGGAAATTTTCGATGCGAAAAGAAATCATTCATTGTATGAGCTTTATAATAGTGTAGATTTACTTTCAATGATTATAGAAGAACATGAAATGAATATTATTTTTGAAGAAACCGCTTGGGAAAATGCACAAAAACTTAACCAAGAGTTTCAAGTTGTCGATGAGGAATGTTTTGAAGCTATCAAAAAATATAGCCTAGGAACATACAGAGAAATATACCAAGAAGACTTGTATTTATATGAAAAGCTTGTAGCAGAACACGCTATACAAATTGCTTAAAATAAAATGCCAACCGGTCCTATAATCCAGTTGGCATTTTTTCTATTTATAAAAATGTAACCATGCCTCATGTATACCTCCTGCAAAATGCTCAGTAGCCCGGTAAAGATAAGGATGATTCTCCATTTGAATAAGTTCCAGCTGGGCATTCCCTACTATGACAGATGGGTGGCCCAAAGTAAGCATGTCTATATCATTTCCAGAGTCCCCTGCAATAAGAACTTTAACATCATCGTTTGCGTAATTTTGAAGAATATAAGATAAAGCCTCACCTTTTCCACTATTTTCGGGAAGAATATCTACATCCCGATTGGAACTATAAATAAGCTTATGCGGAATATTCTCTTCCACTAGAGCATTTTCAAACTGCTTTACGATTCCATCATTCTGATCGATGGTAAATGAAATTCTCTTTGTACTTGGAAGTGTTTGACGTTTAAGTGCAGGAAAAAAACTGGAAAGCCTGATAATACGTTCAGGATGCCAGTTCATAAGCATTTTTTTTTCCCATGTAGTATCTTCTGTAAGTTTTTCTGAAGAATATATTGCCGCACCAACATCTGTTATAAGAATGTCCGGCTTCGGTAAATTCTCTAAAGCAATTAAAGAAGTAGCAGATGTATAATGTCTACCTGTAATATAGACAAGTTCTACCTCAATCGAAGATTCTTCATAATGTTGCAATAATCTCTGAAGTGCCGATTGATCACCTACAAGTGTTCCATCGAGATCAGTTGCTAACATATATGGTTTTTTTCTCACTAATGACCACCTCGTATAATGAATTCATTTTTTTGGCCAAAGTGGTCCAATTGAATTCTTGATTTGCAAAAATAGCAGCACTTCTACCTAGTTTGTTCGTGAAGTTTCTATTGAATAATACGGTACTCATTGCCTGGGCTAAATTATGTTCATTTCCTTTTTCAATATGCAATCCGGTAACTTTATTTTGTACTACATCTTTTAATCCACCAACTTTAGATGCGATAACAGGACATCCGCAAGCCTGTGCTTCTGCAGCAACCATCCCAAATGATTCATAGAAAGAGGGTACTACTACTGCAGTGGCATTATTAAATATTGTAGCAAGTTGTTTTTGAGATTTCGCACCTACAAATTCAACTCTCTGTTCAAGACCTCTTATAGCAGCACGGAGGTTTCTATCCTTCGGTAATTTGCTATATGAATCCACACATTCTGAATCCCCTCCAGCAATTAGAAGTTTCGTAGTAGGTTCAATGTCATTTTTCTCGACAAGAAGACGGAATGCATTTAGAAGGGTATAGATTCCTTTTGTTTTTTGTAATCTTCCTGCAAATGCAAAATAAGGATTTTTGCGTTCCGTCCTAGCTCTATTTAATGGACGGAAAGCTTGATCGACTCCGATAGGAATTACTTTGATAGGAGATGGGTTATCAACAAAACGATGGATGAGATTTTTTTCATTCTTTGTAGTGGCAACAATCGAGTCTACAGAGCTTAAAATCATTTTCTCTGTGAAGAGTCTTACAGGTTCTGAAATTCCAGTGGCTTCTTCTTTCGCCACAGCCAACGAATGATTCGTATGAACCCATGGTATCATGTAATCAGCTTTTACGTATGAACCTAAAAGTCCTGAAAGCCAGTAATGTGTGTGTACTAAATCGTACGTATTAATATCAATTGTTTCTTTCATTTCCTTGTAAAATGCAGGGAGTAAATCATATAGTTCACTTTTAGGAACGTAGGTTTTCTTGCCTGCTCCTATTCTAATAACCCGACAAGAGTAACCAAAATTTTCAATTTGAGGATCTAATGGGTTACACCAATGTGTAATGACATCCACTCTGTTTCCTTCTTTTTCAAGGGATAAAGCAAGTTGCTTTACATAATTATTTTGACCGCCAGCTTGCTCACTACCTAAGGGAGCGAGGGGATCACCATGATCTGAAATAAATAATATATTTTTTTGCAAATTTGTCCTCCCCTTTCTAGTTATTAAACTATTAATCTACTTCCCTGAAATTAGAATAATTAAACATTCGTTAGTTTATTCATTATAAAAATACCCTCCTTTTTATCAAATAAATAGGAGGGTGTGACTTAACGACACGTTATGAATAATAATAAATCTTCCTAAGGGGTTTCATTGTCCAATTAAAAGTAAAGATAGTAGATATCTATAAGGAATTGTTTAGTAAAGTAAGGACTACCACAAGGACTCCAGTGGAAACTGCTAGAGCAGAAGACCCCGCAGGAACGCGAGTGAGGACACTGAAAAAATAAGGTTTTAAATTACTTAATTGTTTTTTGAACAGAAAGTGCCTTCTCTATATAGAAGCATACAATAGTTGATATTCGTTTCAGGCGGCGACTCCAGCCAGAATAGCATGAGCTGAAGACCCTAGACTGAGCGTAGCGAAATTAATTTTTGCGACGAGCTTGCGCAGGAGCGAGGGAAGCGGCTGAAGCCATGCCGGCGGAAAGCGTCCGCCAGGAACGGAAATCAACGGTACACATACTCGCTAAGAGATACCTTGAAGAGTTTTTCAGTGCCCTCACGCGAGTAGACGAGGAGGCTGAAGCCAAGCCTACGGAAAGCGAAGTGGTGGTCCTTGCCGAATTTAATATACAACTCTAGGCACCCCAAATTGAGTTTGCCACAGACCCTCCTTATATCAAATAAAAAGGAGGGTATTTACAATTGGATACAATTATGAATAGGAAAAAGTACAAAAGTGAGATAGTATATACATATTAGCGATTGTAAAGGTAGGCGAGTTAGTTGAAAAAAAAACATTATAGCCTAAAAAACAATGAGAATATTATATTTTTTCCGGGAATGATTGATAAACTAATTGAAGACGGTTTAGCATTTGCTGAAGAAAATAATTATATAAAAGCAACAGAATGTTTTGATGAAGCAAAGAAGTATGTTGAATTAGATGACATGATTATAAGTATATATATTCTCGCTCTATTAGAAACGAAAAGGCAACAGGAAGCGAAGGAAATATGTGAGGATTTAATGAAGAAAAGGTCGCCAATGTTTGAACAAATCGTTGAATTATATTTGACAATATTACTTGATTTGAAGGAATATGGTGAAGTAGATAAAGTATTAAACAAATTGCTTGTCGATAGAAGATTTCCAAATGATCGAAAGCAAAATTTTCTTCAACTGAAAGAACTAAGTGGAAAACTCGCCAAAGAACAAGAAAGTCTACTAGACACGGATCATTCATCCAAACCCGACAATGAAAAGTTTATTATGAATAAATTTACAAAGCTAAGCATTGAAGAGCAGGAACAATTGTTACAAGAATCTTTTTTTCGAGACGTTACAGATATCGTTCCAAACATTAGGGATATAGCAGAAAATAGAAATATATATCCAGCCATTCGATCCCTTGCGCTTTTAGTACTTGGAGCTCTTGGTGAAACAGACGAAGTAACGATTGAAAAATATGGGTATAAAGAAAAGGTTAACCCTGTTAATCCACCTACTCCAAATGCAGTCGACCGTATAGAATCTATTAATCAACATATACATGAATTTTTAGAAAAAGATCCTTCTAAATTTGAAATGACGATCGGATTAGTTCATAGTCATGCGTATGCACTGTTCCCGTTTGATTGGTTTGGATATAGTGATCAAATAGTTGCAAAAGGGTATGTGGATTTTGTCGAATCATTATTCGGAGATGAGTCTGGACAAGCAGATGAATTAAATGAACTGATCAAATTGTTAGAAAAATCAACAGTAATAGTTGAAGAGGAATAATGTTGAAAGTATATGCATCTATGCTATAATATACAAGTTGTCAATATAATTAGTGAAAAACTGTTCTGTATGTATGAGTGTATTATACAGATGCTAAATTATTGTAAATTATTTTTTGGAGGTAGAATATATGTCAATGGATTTGTCTGTAAAATGGGAAAAACAAGAAGGCAATAATGGTTTATTAACAGTAGAAGTTACTGCAGAAGAAGTAGCAAAAGGGTTAGATCAAGCGTTTAAAAAAGTAGTTAAACAGATTAACGTACCAGGTTTCCGTAAAGGGAAAATGCCACGTCAAATGTTCGAAAAAATGTATGGTGTAGAATCATTATTCCAAGATGCATTAGATATCATTCTTCCACATGCTTATGGGCATGCTGTTGAAGATGCTGGAATTAACCCAGTGGATCAACCAGAAATCGATATCGTTACAATGGAAAAAGGTCAGCCTTTAGTTTTCACTGCTAAAGTTGTTGTAAAACCAGAAGTAACTCTAGGAGACTATAAAGGTCTGGAAGTAACAAAATTAGAAGAAACTGTAACTGACGAAGAAATCGATGAGCAACTACAAAGCCAACAAGCTCGTTTAGCTGAACTTGTTGTAAAAGAAGATGCAATCGTTGAAGGCGATACTGCTGTAATCGACTTCGAAGGATTCGTTGATGAAGTTGCATTTGAAGGTGGAGCTGGAACAGATTATCCATTAGAAATCGGTTCTAACTCATTCATTCCTGGTTTCGAAGAGCAATTAGTTGGTTCAAAAACTGGAGATGCGAAAGATGTTGAAGTAACATTCCCGGAAGAGTACCATGCTGCTGAATTAGCTGGTAAAGCTGCTACTTTTAAAGTAACTGTTAAAGAAGTTAAAGGTAAAGAACTACCTGAACTTAATGATGACTTTGCTAAAGAAGTAGATGCTGAAGTAGATGGTATCGACGCTCTACGTGCTAAACTTAAAGAAGTAACTGCTGAAGAGAAAAAACAATTAGCTGCTCAAACACTTCGTGATACATTAGTGGAAGCTGCTGCAGAAAATGCAACAATTGATATTCCTGAAGCAATGATTCAAACTGAAACAGATCGCATGCTACAAGAATTTGGTCAACGTTTACAACAACAAGGTATGAACTTAGACCTTTACTATCAATTCTCTGGTCAAGACGAAGATGCACTTCGTGGTCAAATGGCAGAGGATGCTAAAAAACGCGTTCAAGTTTCGCTAACATTAGAAGCTATTGCAGAAAAAGAAAATCTTCAAGTAACAGAAGAAGATATTAATACAGAGCTTGAAAAAATGGGAGCTCAATTCAATATGTCTGCTGAAGATATTAAAAATGCACTTGGTGGTACTTCTGTTCTTGAAAATGACGTTCGTTTCCAAAAAACAGTTGAATTCTTAGTAGAAAACGCTAAAATTTCATAATTTCACATAAACGCGTTATAATAAATAGAACAAGGTACAGCAAAAAATGTCTGTGCCTTGTTTTATCCATACATAGATTTTCGGATAATTAAAAACATACTTAAACTTATTATTTGATTCCTTGTAAAGAATCTTGTAAGATAATTGCTTGAATAGGGGTGAATATTTTGTTCAAATTTAATGATGAAAAAGGGAACTTAAAATGTTCTTTTTGTGGTAAACCACAAGAACAAGTTCGAAAACTAGTTGCAGGACCTGGCGTATATATTTGTGATGAATGTATCGACTTATGTTCTGAAATTGTAGAAGAAGAGCTTGGAGTAGAAGAAGAAGTAGAATTTAAAGAAGTTCCTAAACCAAAAGAAATTTTAGCGATACTAGATGAGTATGTAATAGGCCAAGAACGAGCAAAAAAATCACTTGCGGTAGCTGTCTATAACCATTACAAACGAATCAATTCAAATAGCGTGATTGACGAAGTAGAATTATCTAAGTCAAACATAGTCTTAATAGGACCAACAGGTAGTGGTAAAACATTACTTGCTCAGACTCTTGCACGAATTCTAAACGTACCATTTGCAATTGCAGATGCTACATCATTAACAGAAGCAGGTTATGTGGGAGAAGATGTAGAAAATATTCTTCTTAAGCTTATTCAGTCTGCGGACTATGATATTGAACGAGCGGAAAAGGGTATTATTTATATTGACGAAATAGATAAAGTAGCACGTAAATCTGAAAATCCTTCTATTACTCGTGATGTTTCTGGTGAAGGTGTACAACAAGCCCTTCTAAAAATATTAGAAGGAACTGTAGCAAGTGTTCCCCCACAAGGAGGACGTAAGCATCCGCATCAAGAATTCATTCAAATCGATACAACGAATATTTTGTTTATCGTTGGTGGGGCATTTGATGGAATCGAGCAAATTATTAAACGCCGTTTAGGTGAAAAAGTAATTGGTTTTGGTGCTGATCCAAACAAAGTAGAACTAGACCAAGGTACTCCATTATCACAATTAATTCCAGAAGATTTATTGAAATTCGGTTTGATACCAGAGTTTATTGGTCGTTTACCTGTATTAGCTAGCTTAGAACAATTAGACGTGAATGCTCTAGTACAAATTTTAACTGAACCTAAAAATGCACTTGCAAAACAATACCAAAAAATGATTGAACTAGATAATGTGAAATTAACTTTTGAAGATGATGCATTAGAAGAAATAGCGAAACAAGCTATTGAACGTAAAACAGGTGCACGTGGACTTCGTTCTATAATTGAAAATATCATGCTTGATGTGATGTTCGAACTTCCGTCAAGAGAAGATATTGTAGAATGTGTAATTACCAAAGAAACAATTACTGAAAAAGTATCTCCTAAGCTTTTATTAGCAGATGGTTCTGAAGTAGAAAAAGACAACGAAAAAACATCGGCTTAATTATGCCATTGAATAAGCTGGCTTCCAATATGCGCTGCTAAGTGCAATCAAGGATGTCGGCTTTTTCTCCTTATATAGGAAAAAATGAATGATTTATACTTACTTGTACATATAGAAAAGTTATGCTGTTTAATTAGCAGAAAAACGGACAGAATTAGAAGGAGGTGACTTCCCAATATGGCGAAAATAAATGATAGATATTATCCTGTACTACCACTTAGAGGTCTTTTAGTATACCCGACAATGGTGTTGCATGTGGATGTTGGACGAGAGAGATCAGTTGCCGCTTTAAATGAAGCGATGCTACGCGAAGAAAAAGTATTTCTTGTAGCACAAAGAGATATGAATATAGAACAACCTACTCCAGAAGATTTATATGATGTCGGAATTTTAGCATTTGTCAAGCAAATGGTGAAGCTGCCAAATGGAACGTATCGTGTGTTAGTCGAAGGACTGCAAAGGGCTATTTGGGATGATTACAAAGAAAGTGATATGTATGATGAAGTTTCAGTGACTGCCTTTATCGAGCCGACGGAAGCAGATCATGAGCATGAAGCGCTTATGCGAACTTTAATACATAACTTTGAAAAGTATTCAAAAGCATCGAAAAGCATATCAGAAGAAACTTATAAATCGGTTATGGATATCCAAGAGCCAGGTAGACTAGCTGATATGATCGCTTCTCATTTACCATTAAAAGTTTCAGGTAAACAAGAAATATTAGAAATAATGGATGTAAAAGAACGTTTAGAAATATTAATTAATCGTTTATATAATGAACAAGAAATATTAAATTTAGAGAAGAAAATAAATACACGAGTAAAGCATGCGATGGAAAGAACACAAAAGGAATTTTATCTTCGTGAGCAAATGAAGGCGATTCAAACAGAGCTAGGAGATAAAGAGGGTAAAACTGGTGAAGTTGCTGACCTGAAAAAAAGAATTGAAGAAGCAGGTTTGCCGGAAACTACTAAAAAGAATGTGTTAAAAGAATTAGATCGTTATGAGAAACTGCCTACACAAGCGCCTGAGAGTGGAGTCATACGAAATTATATTGAATGGATGGTATCGATTCCTTGGTCCAAATCAACGGCAGATCAACTAGATATTAAACGTTCTGAGAAAATTCTAAATCGAGATCATGATGGACTAGAATCGGTAAAGGAAAGAGTGTTAGAATATCTAGCTGTTCGTCAGTTAACTAAATCTCTACGTGGTCCAATCCTATGTTTGGCTGGTCCTCCAGGAGTAGGTAAAACATCCTTGGCTAAATCTATTGCGGAATCATTAGGACGCAATTTTGTTCGTATTTCATTGGGAGGAGTTCGCGACGAATCCGAAATTCGCGGACATCGTAGAACTTACGTTGGCTCCATGCCGGGTCGCATTATTCAAGCGATGAAGAAAGCAGGAACAATTAACCCACTAATTTTATTGGATGAAATTGACAAAATGTCGAATGATTTTAGAGGAGATCCATCCGCAGCAATGCTAGAAGTACTAGATCCTGAGCAAAATAATTCATTTAGCGATCATTATATTGAAGAGACGTATGATTTATCTAATGTTTTATTTATAGCGACTGCAAACGACTTAAGCACTATTCCTGGCCCATTGCGCGATAGAATGGAAATTATATCAATAGCAGGTTATACAGAAATAGAAAAACTATCTATTGCCAAAAATCATTTATTACCGAAACAAGCAAAAGAGCATGGTCTTACGAAAGCCCAGCTACAAGTGAAAGATGAGGCAATAGTAGACGTAATTCGTCATTACACTCGTGAGGCTGGGGTTAGAAGTCTAGAGCGTGTACTAGCAAATATATGTAGAAAAGCTGCTTTACAAATTGTATCTGGTACAAAGAAACGTGTGACGATATCGTCGAAAACCTTGGAAGATACAATTGGAAAGAAAAAATTCCGTTACGGACAAGCTGAAACCGAAAACCAAATAGGTGTTGCAACTGGCCTAGCTTATACTACAGTTGGGGGAGACACCTTACAAATCGAGGTGTCCTTATCTCCTGGTAATGGTAAGTTACAGTTAACAGGGAAGCTTGGAGATGTTATGAAGGAATCGGCACAAACAGCCTTATCTTTTGTTCGTTCAAAAGCTGAATCAATCGGTATAGATCCAAATTTCCATGAGAAACATGATATTCATATTCACGTTCCAGAGGGAGCAGTTCCAAAAGATGGACCATCAGCAGGTATTACAATCGTTACTGCTTTAGTTTCTGCTTTATCCAAACGTCCAATACGACGAGAAGTCGGGATGACTGGGGAAGTGACACTAAGAGGACGAGTATTACCTATCGGTGGATTAAAAGAAAAAACATTAAGTGCACATCGCGCAGGATTAACTACAATCATTTGTCCAAAAGACAATGAGCGTGATATTGAAGATATACCAGAGAGTGTTCGAGAGGTCTTAACTTTTAAGCTTGTTTCCGATGCTGAAGAGGTACTTCAAATAGCATTAGAGGAGTGAAAGCATGAAAGTCAATAACGTAGAACTACTAATAAGTGCTGTAAGACCAGCTCAATACCCAGAAGGAGATTTACCTGAATTTGCATTAGCTGGAAGATCCAATGTCGGTAAATCTTCTTTTATCAATAAAATGATTGGTCGAAAAAGCATGGCTCGAATTTCTTCCAAACCTGGGAAGACTCAAACGTTAAATTTTTATAAATTAGAAGAAGATTTATTATTTGTCGATGTTCCAGGGTATGGGTATGCAAAGGTCTCTAAAACAGAAAGAGCTGCATGGGGGAAAATGATTGAAACATATTTCACGTCTCGATCAGTTTTAAAAGCAGTAGTTTTAATTGTCGATTTGAGACATCCTCCAACTGCAGACGATTGCATGATGTACGATTTCTTAAAGCATTATAATATACCATGTATAGTTGTTGCTACGAAGGCTGATAAAATTCCAAAAGGTAAGTGGGATAAGCATAAGAAAATAGTCAAGGATGAATTGCAAATGGAAAAAAGTGATCCTCTTGTAGTCTTTTCATCTGAAACTGGTCTTGGCTTCGATGCAGCTTGGGCAGAAATTGAAAGTAGAATGTAATTCATAAAAAATAAGATTAAAACTGATTGTTTAGGGAATAACTTCTTCTAAGCAATCAGTTTTTCTTTGAGGCATTAGATAGCGAATTAGTTAGAAAAATGCGTCTATTAGAACATCGGTCAGTTTCCTTGTAATCGTACTTATTGTTTGTTAATATTAGTTTATAATAATTCTAATTAAGATGAAGGTTATTTCATAGCTTGTTCACAAATGCTTACAATCATGCAAGAAAAGCTATGGTATAATTGGATTATGAAATGAACGTGAAAGGGTGACATGATTCCATGCATACAATCGTGGTAGGTGTCAATTACCGTACTGCTCCTGTGGAAATTCGTGAAAAGCTATCGTTTGTAGAAGCAGAACTTCCGAATGCCATGCAAGCATTACAGGAACAAAAAAGCATATTAGAGAATGTCATTGTTTCTACTTGTAATCGCACAGAAATCTATGCGACTGTAGATCAATTACATACAGGGAAATACTATGTAAAACAGTTTTTAGCTAACTGGTTTGATATTCCATTAGAAAATCTCTCCCGCTATTTATTTATTCACGAAGATGACCAGGCGAACAGCCATTTGTTCCAAGTGACTGCTGGTGTAGATTCGATGGTACTTGGTGAGACCCAAATATTAGGTCAGGTGAAGAAGAGCTTTCTAAATGGACAAGAAAACGGTACTACGGGAACAGTTTTCAATCAGTTGTTTAAGCAAGCTGTTACTTTTGCTAAACGTGCCCATTCAGAAACAGCTATAGGTGAGAATGCAGTTTCTGTCTCTTATGCTGCAGTTGAGTTAGGAAAGAAAATTTTTGGTTCTTTAAACCATAAACATGTTGTAATTGTCGGTGCGGGAAAAATGGGTGAACTTGCTATTAAAAACCTGTATGGTAGTGGTGCAGGAAAAGTGACCGTCTTTAACCGTACGTTTGAGAAAGCGGAAGTATTGGCATCTAAATTTGATGGTACTGCGAAACCAATGGATGAGTTACAATGTGCGTTATTAGAAGCAGATATTTTAATTAGTTCAACTGGTTCCACTGAATATGTAATTGACTATGAGTTAATGCAGTTTGTCGAACGTCTTCGAAAAGGAAAACCATTATTTATGGTAGACATTGCTGTACCAAGGGATTTAGATCCGAAAATTGGTGATTTAGCGAATGTTTTCCTATATGATATAGATGATTTACAAGGTATTGTAGAAGCAAATTTAGCAGAACGCGAACGAGCTGCTGATCAAATTAAAGCAATGATTCATACTGAAATTGAGCAGTTCAATGAGTGGGTTACAACATTAGGAGTTGTGCCGATTATTTCTGCGCTTAGACAAAAAGCTAATCGAATTCAAGAGGAAACAATGGTTTCTATTGAAAATAAAATGCCGAATCTGTCGGATCGTGAACGCAAAATTTTAAATAAACACACAAAATCAATTATTAATCAATTATTAAAAGATCCAATTTTGCAAGTAAAAGAATTATCTACTGCAAAAGATTCAGCAGAACAACTTCAATTATTCCAACAGATTTTTGGTATTGAGGAAGAAGTAAAAAATGAATTCACTGCTCAGGTAGAAAAATCAAAAATAAATTTAAAACAAACTAAAGTGGCATCCCAAAACTTAAAGGAAGAAATGTCATTTTGATGGAGTAAGTAAAAAGGAGGCGTTTTTGTATCTGTATGTGTCATAATAGATATGGAGACGTCTTTTTTTAATGTACTTGCTTGTTTTATCAAACTTAGGCGCTTACGCTTTTAATTTATAAAGGAGCTTATTATGACTGATCTTGGAATGACAAGGCTACACGAGATAATGGTCATTCTACAATCCGTTAGCCTTGTTTTTTATTTTATCGATTATTTGAATAAAGATCGTCGGGCACATCGTATAGCAGTATGGCTACTTTCCATCGTGTCATTTCTGCAAACGGTGTTTTTAGTTATGTATATCATAGAAACCAAAAGATTCCCGATTCTTTCGCTATTTGAAGGGATATATTTTTATGCCTGGCTAATTATTACTCTATCGATTGTATTACAGGTGGTATTCAAACTAGATTTGCCGGCATTCTTTTTAAATATTATTGGATTCATTTTTATGACGATACATACTTTCGCACCAAATCAAATGGATCAATCAGCTGTTGGAGAAGCTCTACTCTCTGAATTATTATTTATTCATATTACATTTGCAATGCTAGCTTATGCAGCATTTTCCTTATCGTTTGTATTTTCGTCCTTATATTTAATATTATATCGTGTGCTTAAAAAGAAAAAATGGACGAAGCAGTTTTCTCGATTGCCATCATTAAAGCAAGCGGAAACTGGAATGACTTTGTCTATTATGACAGGTATTCCTTTATTGTTTGTAAGTTTAGTTCTTGGGTTAGAATGGGCATATGTATCATTAGATATATTTACCGTTTTTGATTTTAAAATTGTTAGTTCTGTTATTTTATTGTTAATCTATATAGTTGTGCTTCTATTAAGAAATAAAGCGAAATTTAAAGGAACAAACTATGCATGGATCCATATATATGCATTTCTATTTGTTTTGATAAATTTTTTATTAGGTAGTCAATTATCACAATTCCATTTCTGGTATTAAAGAAAGGTAGCGAAGCAATGCGTAAAATTATAGTAGGTTCGAGAAGAAGTAAATTAGCATTAACCCAAACGAATTGGTTTATTCAGCAAATGAAAGATATGGGAGCACCCTTTGAGTTCGAAGTGAAAGAAATCGTGACAAAGGGTGATCAAATATTAGATGTAACCTTATCAAAAGTTGGTGGAAAAGGTTTATTTGTTAAAGAAATTGAACAAGCATTATATGATAAAGAGATTGATTTTGCAGTGCACAGTATGAAAGATATGCCTTCTGTTTTACCACCAGGCCTAGTGATGGGATGTACACCTAAGCGAGTGGATGAACGAGATGCATTTATTTCTACAGGACATGTAAAATTTGCCGATCTTCCAAAAGGTGCAATTGTAGGGACAAGTAGTTTAAGAAGAAGTGCTCAATTATTACTGTTGCGTCCTGATATCGAAATTAAGTGGATACGCGGAAATGTAGATACGAGACTCCAAAAGCTTAAAGACGGTGAATATGATGCAATTATTTTAGCGGCTGCAGGATTAAAGCGTCTTGGGTGGAGTGACGAAGTAGTAACGGAATACATATCCACAGAGGACTGTGTTCCAGCAGTTGGCCAAGGAGCACTAGCAATTGAATGTCGAGAAGATGATGCTGAATTACTAGCTGAGCTTAGAAAATTATCTGATGAAGATACATGGAATGCAGTTCATGCAGAGCGTGCATTTTTAGCTGCGATGGATGGTGGCTGTCAAGTACCGATTGCCGGACATGCAGTAATCAATGGCAATGAAATTACAATGACAGGTTTAGTTGCTGCACCGGATGGTTCGGTTGTTTATAAAGAAGTAGTAAAAAGTAAAGATCCAGAAGAAGCAGGTAAAGAAGTAGCGCGTTTAGTTACAGAGCAAGGAGCATATGATCTTATACAAAAAGTAAAGACCGATTTAAATGTCTAAGGAGATGCCTTTACTAGGAGAGAATGTCATATTTACTGGGATTTTGAGATCATCAGAAGCTATTGATCTTACCTTGATGTATGGAGGAAACCCAGTTATTGCCCCACTTATTGCAACCCAGGAGATAGTTTTTGAAGATGACGAATATAAGCTACAAAATTGCAAAGATTATGACTGGTTTATATTCACAAGTCAAAGTAGTGTGCATGCTTTTCATTCGAAAATGAAAAAATTCGGGTTAAATCCTTCTGAGATAAAAGCAAAAATTGCAGTAGTCGGTTCGAAAACTGCATGCGCGATTGAGTCAATCGGATTACGGGTAGATTTTACCCCTACTATATATAGTGCAGATGTTTTTGTGAAAGAATTTCCTGCATTTTCTTCATCTACTGAAACCTGTTTGTTTTTTAAAGGCAGTCTTGCGAAAGACACCATTACAAAAGGTTTAAGGAATAATGTAGATGAGTGGGTTATCTACGAGACTATAAAAGTGGAAGAGAATAAGGAGCATATTCACTATTTAATTGAAAATGAACCGAGCTGCTCCATTATCTTTACAAGTCCATCTACAGTAAAAGTATTTCATGAAACCATTGGGGTTCAAACGGGGTACAAAAAACTTACAGTTTGCGCAATTGGTCATATTACAAAAGAATATTTAGAATCTTTAGGAGCAATAGTTCAAGTAATGCCAGAAACCTATACATTAACAGATGTGATCCATGCATTATTGGAGTGGAAAGGGAGAGAGTTATGACAGAATTTCAACGTCATCGTCGTTTAAGAAAAACAGCAGGAATACGAGCAATGGTGAAAGAAACTTATTTACATAAAGAGGATTTAATTTATCCAATTTTTGTTGCTGAGGGAGAAAATATTAGAAATGAAGTAAAATCAATGCCAGGTGTATTTCAATTTTCAATAGACCGTTTAGCAGAAGAAGTGGATGAAGTAGTAGAACTAGGAATTCCTTCGGTTATTTTGTTTGGTCTTCCTCTTGAAAAAGATGAAATAGGTTCACAAGCGTTCCATGACCACGGAATTGTGCAAGAAGGAATTCGTTTTATCAAAAATCGTCACCCAGAACTTGTTGTCATTGCAGATACATGTTTATGTGAGTATACCGATCATGGACATTGTGGTGTAGTAGATGCAAATGAGCAAATTCTTAATGATCCATCCCTTGATTTATTAGCAAAAACAGCGATTAGTCAAGCAAAAGCAGGCGCAGATATTATTGCACCGTCTAATATGATGGACGGGTTCGTTACTGCTATTCGTCAAGGTTTAGACGAGGCAGGCTTTGCTGATGTGCCAATCATGTCTTATGCAGTTAAATATGCTTCAGCATATTATGGTCCATTCCGAGAAGCGGCAGATGGTGCCCCTAAATTTGGTGATCGTAAAACATACCAAATGGATTATTCCAATCGTATGGAAGCAATTCGTGAAGCAACATCTGACATTGAAGAAGGAGCAGATATGCTAATTGTAAAACCAGCACTTTCCTACTTAGATATTATTCGTGACGTGAGAAATAACTTTGATGTTCCAATTGTCGCATATAACGTAAGTGGAGAATATGCAATGGTAAAAGCAGCTGCAATTAATGGCTGGATCAATGAAAAAGAAACTGTACTAGAAACTTTAACAGGGATGAAACGTGCAGGTGCAGATATTATTTTAACGTATCATGCAAAAGATGTTGCGCGTTGGTTGGAGGAGAAGTAATGAAAAAAACTTATGACTTATCTAAACAAGCATTCACAGAAGCAAAAGAATTAATGCCAGGGGGAGTAAATAGCCCAGTTCGTGCATTTAAATCTGTAGATATGGATCCTATTTTCATGGAAAGTGGAAAAGGAGCTATTTTAAAAGATATCGATGGAAACGAATATATCGATTATGTTTTATCATGGGGACCTCTAATTTTAGGACATGCAGAACCAAACGTTGTTAAAGCAATTCAACAAGTTGCTGAATCAGGCACTAGTTTTGGTGCTTCTACGTTAATTGAAAACCAACTTGCAAAACTCGTAATGGAACGTGTTCCATCTATCGAAATGGTGCGTATGGTCTCATCAGGTACTGAAGCGACAATGAGTGCACTTCGTTTAGCGAGAGGGTACACAGGAAGAAATAAAATATTAAAATTTGAAGGTAGTTACCATGGGCATGGTGATAGCTTACTAATTAAAGCGGGTTCTGGAGTTGCTACACTTGGTTTACCTGACAGTCCTGGTGTACCCGAGTCAATCGCAAAAAACACGATTGCTGTACCTTATAATGACTTAGAAAGCGTACGTCATGTGTTCGAAAACTTCGGAGACGACTTAGCTGCTGTTATCGTAGAACCAGTTGCAGGAAATATGGGTGTTGTACCACCAGTCGAAGGATTCTTAGAAGGTCTTCGCGAATTAACAGAAAAACATGGTACGGTATTGATTTTTGACGAAGTAATGACCGGTTTCCGTGTAGGTTATAATTGTGCGCAAGGTTACTTTGGAATTACACCTGATTTAACATGCTTAGGAAAAGTAATTGGTGGGGGTCTTCCAGTAGGAGCTTTTGGCGGGAAACGTGAAATAATGGAACTAATTGCCCCTAGCGGCCCTGTTTATCAGGCTGGGACTCTTTCTGGTAACCCACTTGCTATGACAGCAGGATATGAGACATTATCTCGTTTAGATGAGAAGTCTTATGAGTATTTTATTAAACTTGGTGATTTACTCGAAAAAGGTTTCCGTGAAGCTGCAACAAAATATAATATCCCACATACGGTGAATCGTGCAGGATCAATGATAGGATTTTTCTTAACGAATGAGGATGTTATTAATTTTGATACGGCTAAAACTTCCGATTTAGAGTTGTTTGCTAAATACTTCCGACTAATGGCTGAAGAGGGCATTTATTTACCACCTTCCCAATTTGAAGGATTGTTCTTATCTAGCGCTCATACGGAAGAACATATAGAAAAAACAATTGCAGCATTCCATACTGTGTTTGAAAAATTATCTACAAAATAAATAAAGATGAGCCTCGCAATTATTTGCGAGGCTTTTAATATTTGATTAATAATATCATTGATTACACTCCAGGAGGACGCTTTTTGTCTGGCCTCGTTGATTTCCGTTCCAGGCGGACGCTTTCCGCCGGCATGGCTTCAGCCGCTTCCCTCGCTATGCTCAGTCTAGGGTCTTCAGCTCATACTATTCCGGCTGGAGTCGCCGCCTGAAACGAAAATCAACTATTGTATGCTTACAATTAAACCTTTCTTCTATTAAAAAAAACGTTTTTCGGAAAAATAAATTAAGGAAAATGCAGTTAGGTGCTCCCAATGACCTCAATCCAAGAAACCCTCAATTTAAGTACATACATGGTGATTTACAAATAGATAAAGAAATTAGTCAATTTCTGTTCAAAAAAAAATTATCTCATATAAAACGTAGGTTTTTCAGTACCCTCCGTCCAGTCTACTGAATGCTCCATAAAAATAAAATCTATAAAATGAACATTACTTTCGAGATGATGGTGAAAAATACTCTAAGAGTATACCTTGTAGAGAGCATAACCTCTTCATTTATTATTAATATAATGACAATTGGTACCGAATGGACATCTTTGATACCTTTTGTAGACAATCTGTCCTCGTAATTATTTTGCGAGCATTTTTCATATTTCATGAGTTTCTATCATAATTTGTCCTATATGAAGGAGGATGAAAAAATGGAAGTGAAAGTATGGGATGTAAAAGAACAGTTTCTTTTTCCTGCAAGTTTTGGAATTCCAAAAGAGATAAAAACAGTGGAAGTTACTCCACAATATGAGCAAAGTGAAACAGAGGACACGATTCAAATAAATGGGATCTATCACATAACATGTCATGTGGAATTTGAAGAAGGAGAGCATGAGCATCATGCCACAAGTGAATTTACTCAAATAGAGGATTTAGACGTTCAAGGAGAAGTAGGTTATTTTGAATATGCTGTACCAATGAGTGTAGAAATATCTAAAGATAAAATACAAGAAGGATATACCCCTTCTTTAGATGTTCGCCGCGTAAATTCAAAGACAACAGATCATGCAGCTGTTGAAATTGGTTGGTCTGTTTATTGTGAATATGAAGCTCCAAAGGTAGTTGAGAAAGAGGTAAATAGAGAAGAAGCATCGAATGAAGTAGAGATGGTAGAAAGTCCAAATAGTGTGGAATCGGAGCTTCAATTTATTTTTGATTTGGATGATGGAATGTCAAAACTTACGTTTCCATCAAATTATGTCTTTGTAAAGCAAGAAGCAGAGGAATAACAAAAAGACAAGTAAAATAAAATCCCATGTAGTTGGAACGATTAATACACGGATAAGCTGAAAACCACAAATAGGAATAATAATTCCTTTGCAATAAAAACGTGTTCTTCTAAGCCAATCGGGTAATAAATACGGGTTATATCCTTTTCTCATTAGAAATTCTCCTTTCACGAGACTAGACTTGACGCCATATCATAAGATTAGGTACAATATGAACAAATAATCAAATTCGCCTTGGCGTATTTTTGCACAGATTTTAAATCTGTGGCATCCGCTAAAGGCATTATTCTTATTCTTAAATGTGAATACGATTAAAATATGGATGCTATGAATGGGAAGAGTAAAATGAGTATGTTATCGAAAGAAAGGAAACAATTTGCTGAAATGTTTCTGTTAACGGCCATTTGAAGGTAGCCCAAGAGCAGCTTTTGTGAACTAACAGTAGCAATTGCCGGTTTGAAGCCGTTATCTAATTGAGAGCGTGATGCTATTTTTTGCATCTGCGAATAAAGGTGGTACCGCGAACAAACTCCTTCGTCCTTTAATGACGACAGGAGTTTTTTTATATTCTTTTTTAGGAGGAACAAATATGACAAATGAGACAACGATGTCAACTAAGTATGATCCGCAATCAATTGAAAAAGGTCGGTATGAATGGTGGCTAAAAGGAAAGTTCTTTGAAGCACATCCAGAAAGTGAAAAAGAACCTTATACGATTGTAATTCCACCACCAAACGTAACAGGTAAATTACACTTAGGTCATGCATGGGATACAACATTACAAGATATTTTAATACGCATGAAACGTATGCAAGGATACGATGCTCTTTGGTTACCTGGTATGGACCATGCAGGAATTGCAACACAGGCAAAAGTAGAAGAGAAGCTTCGATCACAAAATATCTCGAGGTATGATTTAGGTCGCGAAAAATTTGTAGAAGAAACATGGAAATGGAAAGAAGAATACGCTGGTCATATTCGCGAGCAGTGGTCAAAACTAGGATTAGGATTAGACTACTCACGTGAACGTTTCACATTAGACGAAGGCCTTTCGAATGCAGTTAAAGAAGTATTCGTAAAGTTATATAACAAAGGGTTAATCTACCGTGGCGAATATATTATTAACTGGGATCCGGCGACAAAAACGGCTCTTTCTGACATCGAAGTAATTCATAAAGATGTACAGGGTGCATTCTATCATATGCATTACCCACTTGCAGATGGTACTGGAACAATCGATGTAGCTACAACTAGACCGGAAACAATGTTAGGGGATAGTGCAGTTGCAGTTCACCCAGAAGATGTACGATATAAACATTTAATAGGCAAAACTGTTATCCTACCTATTACAAATCGTGAAATCCCAATTGTAGGGGACGATTACGTTGATATGGAATTTGGTAGTGGGGCAGTTAAAATTACACCTGCACATGATCCTAATGACTTTGAAATAGGTAATCGACATAATTTACAACGCATTTTGGTAATGAATGAAGATGGTACGATGAATAATAATGCCGCTCAGTACGATGGAATGGACCGCTTTGCATGCCGTAAACAAATCGTTAAGGACTTACAAGATGCAGGAGTTTTATTCAAAATTGAAGAGCACTTACATTCAGTAGGGCATTCGGAGCGTAGTGGAGCAGTTGTAGAACCATATTTATCAACTCAATGGTTTGTAAAAATGCAACCGCTAGCAGATGAGGCGATTAAATTACAACAAACTGAGGGTAAAGTAAACTTCGTTCCAGACCGTTTCGAAAAAACTTATTTACAATGGATGGAAAACATTCATGATTGGTGTATTTCTCGTCAATTATGGTGGGGACATCGAATTCCTGCCTGGTACCATAATGAAACAGGGGAAGTATATGTTGGGCATGAAGCTCCTGCTGATGCGGAAAACTGGAAACAAGATGAAGATGTTTTAGATACATGGTTCTCATCTGCTCTTTGGCCATTTTCAACTTTAGGTTGGCCGAATGCACAAAACGAAGAATTTAAAAAATATTATCCAACAAATACACTAGTAACTGGATATGATATTATTTTCTTCTGGGTATCACGCATGATTTTCCAAGGAATTGAATTTACAGGTACTCGTCCATTTGAAGATGTTTTAATCCATGGACTTGTTCGTGCAGAAGATGGACGAAAAATGTCAAAATCACTTGGCAACGGTGTAGATCCGATGGATATTATTGCTCAGTATGGCGCAGATTCTCTTCGTTATTTCTTAAGTACAGGATCATCTCCAGGCCAAGATTTACGTTTCTCTACAGAAAAAGTAGAAGCTGTTTGGAATTTTGCCAATAAAATATGGAATGCATCACGCTTTGCACTAATGAATATGGATGGATTAAAATTTGAAGAGATTAATCTAGACGGTAAAAAATCTGTTGCAGATGCATGGATCTTAACTCGTTTGAATGAAACAATTGAACAAGTAACGAGACTTTCCGATAAATATGAATTTGGTGAAGTAGGACGCGCACTATATAACTTCATTTGGGATGATTTCTGTGACTGGTATATTGAAATGTCGAAACTTCCTTTAAATGGTGACGATGAAGAAGCGAAGAAGATGACTCGCTCAGTACTAGCATATGTTTTAGATAATACTATGCGATTATTACATCCATTTATGCCATTCATAACAGAAGAGATTTGGCAAAACCTTCCTCATGAAGGGGAGTCAATTACATTAGCAGCTTGGCCAACTGTTAACGAAGTTTTATCTAATAAAGAAGAAGCTGCCAGCATGAAATTACTAGCTGAAATTATCCGTTCTGTTCGTAATATCCGTGCGGAAGTACAAACGCCAATGAGTAAAAAAGTGCCGTTATACATTTCAGCAAAAGATGCTGACACTTTAGAAGTGTTAGAAGCAAATGCGAAATATTTAGAGCGTTTCTGTAATCCAGAGCCATTAGTAATCGGGCAAGGTATTGAAGCACCAGGCCAATCAATGTCTGCAGTAGTAACAGGTGCAGAATTATTCTTACCATTACAAGGACTAATCGATATCGATGCAGAAAAAGCTCGTTTAGAAAAAGAACTTGAAAAATGGACAAAAGAAGTGAAATTAGTTCAAGGAAAATTATCGAACGAACGCTTCGTTTCCAAAGCACCAGAAGCTGTTGTTGCAGAAGAACGTGCAAAAGAACAAGATTACCTAGAAAAACAAGCTACGGTATTAAAACGATTAGAAGAACTTAAAAACATGTAATTTAAAGAAGAGTGTGTCGATTATTAATCGCGCACTCTTTTAGTTTGAAGTAATGACCTTTAGTTGGAATAATTGAGCATTTAGTTGGAAAAATTGACGCTTTAGTTGGAATATTAATGAGTTTAGTTGGAAAACACAAAAGAGTGAGCTAATGAAAAATTCAGCTCACTCTTTTTCAGTTAATTTCTTATTAATATATTCCATGATCGGGATGGCAATGTCTTTATTCGTTGTTGCAAAGTAAGATCTTGCACCTACGGGATCTTCTAATTCATTAAACAACCAACTACCATCAGGTAGCAAAAGAAAGTCGATGCCAATGTAATCACTTTTTAATGACCTAGCTATTTTTTCCACATCTTTAATCTGGCTACTATTTAAATCGTATTTTTCTACGGTACCGCCAAGAGTATAATTTGATTTAAAACTGTTTTCTGCACCAATTCGCTTTACCGCTCCGACTACTTCCGTTCCAAGCATAAATACTCGGACATCTGTTGCATTTGTTTCGATATACTTTTGAGCAATAATCGTTTTAGAATCATGCTCACTAATAAAAACATTGGCTTGCTCTTCAGTATGGCATAATTCTACCTGTGATCCACCATGACCATCGATTGTTTTTACTACAATCGGATAGTGAGGAATATCTGATACTGATTTTATTTTTCTAGTAGGCACTGTTTGAATTCCGAGTAGCTGTACTAGCTGTATTGCTTTCAATTTATCATTCGCAACTACATTTACTTCCGCACGATTAAACATTGGAATATTCCGTTGTTCTAATTGTTTTGAAAGTTGAGGGTTTCTTGCTCTGAAAAAGATGAAATCTGCATCAGGAATAGAGGAACTTTGATCATCTATCACTGTAATGGAAAGACTATAATTTTCGCCAGCTTTTATAAGCCGATCTATAAAGCTTCTATTTCTTTCAATTTCATTTAACTCGTAAATTAGTAAGCCTTTCATATAAGAACATGACCTACTTTTGAAAGGGCATAGCTAATCATAGCGTCACCAACATTAATACCAGTCACATTGTAAATATTACGAATATGAGCTACACCATTTACTTCGCATACAAGTGGTTCTTCATCTTCTCCAAATAATAAATCTACTCCTGCAAACTCTGCATTAAGCGCATGAGCAGCAAGAATAGCCACTTCTTTTTGTCTTTCTGTAAGCTCTATTTGTGAGGCAGTTCCACCGTTTGTTATATTTGCACGAAAATCTGTTTCAGAATGGCGATGCATACAAGCTATTACCTGACCGCCTACAACATTTACTCGAATGTCACGACCTCTACTATTTTCAATAAACTCTTGAAAAACGTATTCTTTTCCATTAAGTTCTTCTACTTTTTCAAAAAATTGTTCTTTAGTTTCTATTAAATAAACTTTAAAACCAAAAGAGCCATGTGCTTCTTTTATAATCATAGGTAATTTAATTGTTTCTAATACCTGTTCGTAATAACCAGTATGCTGAATTGTAAAGTCTGTGTACACTTTTGGCGCAATGATTGTTCGAGGCAATGGAACTTGTGCTTTTGCAAGTAACATATACTGGCGTGCTTTGTTATCACATATTTCAATTATATCGGGATCATTGAAGACAGGAATACCTTCATTTTTTAAGAACTTCGCTAATAATATGTCTTTATCTAAAAAGATGACAAAATCAGGTCTAGTGTTTAATCCTAGCTGGACGTCCATTAATAATTCATAATTCCTTATTAATGTTGCTTGTATGCCTTGTTTAATTGCTGCTTCTTGAAGAAGAAGAGCCTGGTCGATAAATTTTTCATCTGTAAGACTTCCGTTGTATACAATCCAACATGTTTGCATAATGATTGACCTCCGCTAGTGCGTGATATAATACTGTTTATAAAGAAGTTTAGCATGAAATTATAACAGAAGGAATAGGGTGAACGGCGTGGAAATAAATAATTTTAATTTATATAAAAATAAATGGAATGTAAAAAGTGAATCTGTTATTAAACCTGGATTAGATTCCATACAGAAAGCACTAGAGAAGCTTGGTAATCCTCAAAATAAACACAGAACCATTCATGTCGCAGGTACGAATGGGAAAGGTTCAACCATTGCATTTATGAGAGCAATCGCAAAGGAACACGGTTTAAGATACGGATCCTTTACTTCACCAAGTATTATTGATGTGCATGACCAAATCCAATTAAACGGTGTAAATGTTAAGACAGAACAAATGGATATGGCATTCGAAAAGATTCAACGAGCTAATCTAAGTGGTATGCTTACTGATTTTGAATTATTAACTGTAGCAGCATTTTTAGTTTTTGAATCCGAAAAATTAGATATTGTGTTTATAGAGGCTGGAATGGGTGGTAGATTTGATAGTACAAATGTATTACAAAAATCGATTGCTGTTATACCAAGCATCTCTATTGATCATACAAAATTTTTAGGTGATACAATAGAAAAAATTAGTTGGCATAAAGCAGGAATATTGAAAGAAGATAGCAAATTAATTATAGGTCAATTGGATCAACAAGCAAAAACTGTTTTTCTCCGAGAAACTTTAGAAAAGAACGGTATCATAATTGAATATGGAAATGATTTTTTCCTACATAATAACTCATATACTTATGACAAGACTCATATTGAAGGGTTAAACCCGATTATGCTAGGGAAACATCAGCAATCCAATATGGCTTTGGCAATAACCGCTTTATTGGAGAGTAATTTTCTGTTAGATGAAAATAAAGTGCAACAGGCTGTTAGACATGCTTGTATACCGGGCAGAATGGAAAGAGTAGGGGAAGATCTGTATTTTGATGGTGCTCATAACAAAGCGAGCGTTGATGCATTAGTCGACACAATAAAGCTTAATTTCCCACATAATAATATTCATTTTATTGTAGGAATTCTAAAAGACAAAGATTATGTATATATGCTAAGAAAATTGGAGGAAGTAGGTACATCTTTTGAATTTGTAGAATTTCATCATGAAAGGGCATTACCACCTAATGTATTGTATAAACACTGTTTACACGATGAAAAAAGTATTACTAAAGATATAGAAGATTTTCAGTTTAAAAAATCACATAATAATGATATTACTATTGTCACGGGTTCATTATATTTTATATCGGAACTAAGATTAAAAACAGGTAAATAGTAGTTGAAATTTTCAGAGATTTAAGTGATATAATTTAAATAATCGAGTAATAAGCTAATAGTAATAGAAAGCAATATTAAGGGGAGAAAAATAGTCCTATGAATATATCAGTAAAAGCCAAAAGAAATATTTTCATACTGTGGTTATTAGTCGTACCCTTAGGGTCTATTCTAGTTTATCAATATGCACCTAGCAGGCATGTTGAATGGGATGCTTATTTAATACTCTTGTTATTAATGCTATTAACATCAAGTTTTCCGTTTTTTATCTCTGGAAATACTATGTTTCTTAGTCAATGGGTATCGCTTGCAGCTTTTCTGAATTATGGGATATTTGCAGAAATGATTCTTATGCAATTGAGTATATTACCGATAGCCTATCATATAAAAGTTAACAAAGATAATTTCTATCGAATCGCTTTTAGCTCATTGATGTTCTTCATTATTTCAGTTGTTTGTGGTGTTGTTGTTCACTTACTTGGTTACAATCTAGGCTCGCTAGAAGTGAAAGATTTACTTCTCTTTGGTACAATTTATGCTCTTTGTGATGTAATTTTAAACCATGCGCTCATTTATTTGAGAGATTCTTCGACAGGAAATAGTCCAAAATTAGTAGACCAGTCTACCATTTGGGATGTAATTGGATTAACGATTACATTGCCTTTTGGGATAAGCTTATATTTTTTAGAAAGCTACATAGGAACCATAGCATTTGTATTATTAGGCTTACCCTTTTTAATGATTACTTTATTAGTTCGTCTATATAGTAATTCGGAGAAAGTAAATGCGGATCTTAATGAGGCAAGTCAATTTGGGCATGAACTTGCTGAGCGTATGACTGGTAAAGAGATAATCGATATGTTCATGGAGCGTATTACGAAGATGTTCCCTATAGATTCGGCATATATAGTCGATGATTTATATGGTAAATTTCAAATATTACGCGCCAGAGAAGACGGAGAAAATGTAGAACTCTTTTTTGCTCCGGAGGATTTGGATAATAGTCTTGCTGGTGTCATATATAAAAAAGGGATACCAACTTTATTTGATAAACAAAGCGAATGGATTAATATGAAACCTCCATTTCTTGCATCGGATATGCAAAGTGTCATGTGCGTACCGATCTATCGAAATCAAAAAATAGAGAGTATTCTAGTACTCGCTTCACGTAAAAAATATGCTTTCGAGGCATACCAACTAAAAATGGTGCATTTATTATGTTCATATTTCGCTGTTTCCGTGGAGAAAGCAAAGTATGTGAGAAACGCATTGGCAAGAAGTGAACGCTGTGAATTAACTAATTTATATAATTATCGTTACCTAGACAAGCGATTGGAATTTTTTATGGAAAAATTATCCCTAGGTGAATATAAAACAGTATCATTAATAATGATGGACATCGACCATTTTAAATCAGTCAATGATACATATGGGCATCATAGCGGAAATATTATTTTAAAAGAGTTTGCAAGAGTGATAAAGGATGAAATTGGGTCGAATGGAACTGTAGCAAGGTATGGGGGAGAAGAATTTGTAATCTTACTTCCAAACTACACGAAAGTGGAAGCCACAAATATTGCCGAAAGATTACGACGAAAAATTGAACAAACACCATTTATGGTCGAATTGGACCTAGATGAAGTTTCACAGGAAGAAATTATTTTCATCACCGCTAGCATTGGAGTTTCTACAGCACCTGAAGATAGTGATGAAGGTATGTCACTTCTTCGAAACGCCGATCGAGCGCTATATATTGGGGCAAAGCAGGCTGGTAGGAATAGGGTTGCGGAATATGTGAGATGAAAAATCGAGAGAAGGCTTTATGTTAAAGCTTCTCTCGATTTTTTTATTTATATATTATTTTCTTGGTGAAATTATCTAGTGTTGGGCTATTAATTATATATTCCGTAGAAGAAGTATCTGTTAGACCACATAAGTTTTTAAAATCTACTTCAGACACATATTTTGTATTTGTTTCAGTGCCTACATTAACTGGTTTTCCAGTAATTGATGGATCAAGGATATAAACAAAACTAGAATTATCTTTTTTAATTTTATTGTGATCAGCACTAAAACTCTTGTTTCTTAAACACAGCTTAGATCCATTTGTAAGGTTTAAATAATAGTTTTTGTTCTGTGTATTTATATAGATACCATCTGCTAAAATTGTGCTAGCAGAAAATGACGTTTTATTGTTATTACCCGATGAATTGAAATTTAGTTTTAATTGTCCTGCCAATTCAATTTTAGAGTTTACTAAAGAAACATGTTTATCGAAAGTTATATTTTGATTTGAATAAAGATTTAAATTAGAACCGTTAATATGATTAAAAGTTGTTTGTCCAAATAGATAAAGAGTTGAATTAAAGTTCTGATATTTACCTGTGTCATTATTAAAATTTATAGACGTATTTTCAATCCACATTTTAATATTACTAATTGATTTAGTATCAGGTGTTTCAGAAGTGTAGCAAGGATTTACTTTCATACCGTTACATAAGTTGGTTGGCTTTGGAGGCAGGATTATTAAATTTTTTCTCCCGTCCATAGGGTTCTCGTTGTTTGAATCAGAGGCTTTGGGTACTACTAAATCATCAGGTATTTTGAATTCAGCAGTAATATCTTTCTTTTTATTTAACAATGCCCCTTGTACCTCAATTTCAATAGAATTATTTCCCATGTAATTAGGTGTTTTAAGCAATTTAAAAGATTTTGTAGAATTATTTATACTGTCTACTGTATGTGTAGAATCTGAAGTTATTAAGCTTTTAATATTATTGATCAATAAATTCATATGTCTAATTTTTATAGTTTCTTCTGATTCTCTATCTTTAGGAAGTTTTTTCTGATTATTTTGTAATTCGAGTGCTAGAAGGATTCCTTGATCATGGGTCATATTAATAATTTTGGCACGATAGTATTCAACTCCCATCTCAGCAAGTGCCGTCGCTTCAAAAGAATCATCGGTGTTTTCAACTTGTTTTTGTTGACTCAATGCACTTAACGTAAAACTAGAAAATAAAATTATTAGTACGACGATTATTATAAGAGTCAGTAATAACGTATATCCCTTATTGTTCTTTATTACTTGCAAATTGAATCCTCCATTTCTATTTTGCTGTTAGTTTACGAAAAGTAGTATTAGTTTTATAAGTAATTGATGGATTCTTTGAAGAAGAAAGTAAGATTTCAAATTTAAAGGAAACAGGATTTTCATTAAAAGTATACTGAGAAGTTTGATAGATGATCCCAGGGTTATTAAAAACAACAGTATCTAAATTACTCTCTAAAGTAAGAGAGGTTGAATCATTATTAATTTTAATCGATTTCAAATCTGATTGGGTATGCATTTGTTGTATCGTATTAAGTATAATGTTAGCTTCTTTTTGTAATTGATTCTTAGACATAGCATCATCGCTAAATTCAATTGTTTGGAAAAAGAAACGCCAAAGTATAAGAGAAATAACACTGAATATTACGATAGCAGCTAACAATTCAACAAGCGTCAAACCATTTTGGTTTTGTTTACTAGCCATATTTTCTTCCTCCTAATCAATCGGAATATCCATAAGTAGTAGTTAGTTGTTTGCCTGAACTATCTTCTATACTAATTTTTAAGGGATAAAGGGTTTGGATAGAACCTTCTACATCAGGGGTAGGTGAAAAAGTCACAACTACCTTATAAGGATTGTATGAAGTTATAGTTAAATTTGTATCAATGGCAGAAGAGTTTTTTAATTGAGTTATCTCTGAATCATATTTGTTTTCTTTTATATCAGCTAATACTTTTTTACCTATAGACACTGCAGACAAATTTTCTTCTGTGCGAATGTTCATATTAAACATTTGAGGGATTAGTGTTATAAATAGGGTTATTACAACTGTAAGAAGTAAAACAGATGCAATTATTTCAATTAGTGTAAATCCAGCTTCTTGATTAGATAGCTTTTTTTTCATATAGTTACTTCCTTTTAGACTAGATTTTTAGTTTTAACCCATTTATTTCTACTGAGTTTTATAATATAATCATATATAAATAAGGAAATAGATTCAATTTTTTTAATAAAATTAGTTCTATTTAATTGATGCCATCACGAAATTTTCGTTTAAGATTTATTTTTTATAAGTATTTTTACCTATTATGTTTGCGTGATGTTTGGATTTAGAAATTAACATTTTCTTGAAATGGAGACTGGCTAATGAAAATTATTTGGAAAACTATGATCCTCACTACATTAACAGTTTTTCTATTATATATATGGACAAGTAATTACGTAATTTTTAATCAAAATGTCAAAGCAGAAAACAACCTATCTAGTTCAACAATAGGTGGTCTAGAAGTAGAGTCTCTAAATAAAGAAGAAGTTATTTCATTGTTAAATACTCAAATAAACGAGTGGAAAGAAAAACCTATTTTATTAATTGGAAATAGTATTGAATTAAGTTTACTCCCTGAGTGGTTTTCATTCGATGTCGAAGCGTCGGTAAATGAATATTTTAATCAAGTTGATACACCTTGGTATGTTTTTTGGAAATCTCCACCAACAGTACATATACCACTTCAATTTTCTATAGATTCAGAGTTAACTAGTTTAATTGAAAAACAGGGGCATTTAAATGTAGAAGAAACAATGGCTAACATTAAAAACCAAGTAGGGATTTTATCAACTAAACCCATAGAAACGGCTGCTTTGGATTCTTCAGTATTTCAATCGGAACGTATTGCTTTTGATATAGAAAAAATTTCGATTAATTCGAGTGGATTAAACGATATTATTTCTAAGTTAAATGATCAGGTTATTGAAAGTGGAGAGGTATTTTCTTTGTTAGAACACTTAGAGGAAGTTAACTTTGGGAATAATAATGAAAGTGCTGATTTTGTTGCTTCTATTTTATACAGCGTTTTACTTCAAACGAACTTTGAAATAGTGGAGCGGTATTCACAAGGTGTAATCCCTCCTTATTTAGAACCTGGAGTGGAAGCTAAAATTAGCAAAAGCTCTAATGAAGATTTGAAGTTTATTAATCAAAATAATACCCAAGCAACGCTAAAATTAACTTTAAAAGATTCAAGCTTATTAATCGAAATATATTCTATCCCTTCTGAGACGACTGCTAGTTACCAAGTTAGAGATCGTTTAGAAGTTAAGCCAAGAACAATTTATCGTTATTCTTCTGATCTGAATCCAGGTCAAGAGGAACTTGTTCAAGAAGGAGTGGCCGGACTTCGTGTTTCTTTGAATCGTACAATTTCTGAAAAGTCGGGTCCATTTGAAAAAGAAGATTTAATCAGTCAAGATTTTTATCCACCAGTAAATAGGATAGTACTAACATCTTCTGTAATTCCTGAAAGCACATCTATAACTGATTCTGACTTGGACATTGATATGAATGGAGATGGGTTATCAGATATTAATACCTCCCCATCTTCTAATTCAAATAACGCGAATATCTCAGAAGAATCACCAAATGAAAATGTTTCTGAGGAATTGCCAGAGGGTAGTTATTATGATAAAGCCGGTAATATTATCCATCCAGAATCAAAATAATACCATGTGGGGGTCGTATAATGAAAAACAATGCACGTAAACGATTAGGCGATTTACTTGTTGAGTCCCATGTGATAAACAATGAACAGTTAGATTATGCACTGTCCCATAAAAGTCGTGAAGAAAAATTAGGAGACTTTTTAATTAGAGAGAATTTGTTAACTGAGCAACAATTGATTGAGGTGCTAGAGTTTCAATTAGGGATTCCACATGTTAGTTTAAACCAATTTTCGATTAATCCTGAACTTATACAATTAGTTCCTAAAGAGTTAGCAAAACGAGCTAATATTATGCCAATTAGAAAAGAGAGAAATAAACTCTTGATCGCCATGGCAGATCCGATGGATTACTTCGCGATAGAAGAGGTTAGAATGGCAACGGGATGTCAAATAGAGACAAGTATCGCAACAAAAGATGATTTGTATCGAACCATTACAAAGTACTATGACTTGCAAGAGTCTATGGACCAAGCATTAATAGATATGACACCAACTGAATTAGAGAATGATACGCAAATCACAGATGATGATTCTCCAATTGTTAGGTTAGTAAATCAAATTATTGCAAGTGCGGTTGCTCAGAGATCGAGTGACATACATTTTGATCCTCAAGAAAATGAATTGCGGGTAAGGTATCGCGTAGATGGAATGCTAAAGACGGAACGTTCAATTCCAAAGTATATGCAAAATATAATTATTGCTCGGATTAAAATTATGGGGAATTTAAACATTACAGAAAACAGAATTCCTCAGGATGGAAGAATAAAGTTGACCGTTAATATGAAGGACATAGATATTCGACTATCAACATTGCCTACAATCTATGGCGAAAAAGTAGTAATGCGTATTTTAGATCTAAGTAATGCATTAAATAATTTGAACAAACTTGGTTTTAATGAAAAAAATCTTAAAGCTTTCAATGAAATGATTAATTATTCAAACGGAATTGTTTTACTTACCGGTCCTACTGGGTCAGGAAAATCTTCTACATTATATGCAGCTCTAAATAAGCTAAACGATGAGAATGTTAATATCATTACGGTAGAAGATCCAGTTGAATATCAACTTGAAGGCATAAACCAAATACAAGTTCGTGAAGAGGTTGGTCTTACTTTTTCTGCAGGACTTCGATCTATATTACGTCAAGATCCTGATTTCGTAATGGTTGGAGAAATACGTGATTTGGATACTGCACAAATAGCCGTTCGTGCATCCTTAACAGGTCACTTAGTTTTAAGTACGCTTCATACGAATAGTGCAGTTGAATCTGTCACTAGACTTAGAGACATGGGTATTGAACCGTTCTTACTTTCTTCCTCTTTAGTTGGAATTGTTGCTCAGCGATTAGTTCGGAAAGTGTGTAGAGATTGTGGAGAATATGTATTACCGAATGCTCGGGAAAAGGAAATATTTGAGAGTCGAGAAATATCGGTTGAGAAAGTAAGGCGTGGCAGAGGCTGCCCTGCTTGTAATCAATCAGGATATAGAGGCAGAATTGCCATTCATGAAGTGTTAAAAGTGGATGACTTTGTAAAAGATATTATCCTTACAGGTAAAAGTCCCTTACTTTTAAATGACTATATGAAAGAAACTGGCTATTACAGTTTATTAGATGATGGATTATTAAAAGTTAGAGATGGATTAACAACTACAGAAGAAGTACTTCGGGTTGCTACTGTTAATTGAGGTGAATAAATATGGAAAAAACAATTTTAGAATTGCTAGAAGCGACTTATCAACATAAAGCTTCTGATCTTCATTTAACAGTTGGTTTACCACCAATTTTTCGGGTTCACGGGCAATTAAGAAACTATGGTGATACTAATCTTTTGGAAAATGATACAAAAACAATGTTGCAAGAATTACTACCTATGGACAAGCTAGAGGAGTTTAATGAAAAAGGAGAATTGGACTTTAGTTTTGAATTGCCAGGATTATGTCGATTTCGTATAAATGCGTATCACCAACAAAGTAATGTTGCTATAGCTATACGTATGATTGAATCCAAGATACCTTCGATTGAAGATCTTGGAATGCCGAACCTTCTTTATACACTCGCGGATAAACCCCAGGGTCTTATTTTAGTGACTGGCCCAACAGGTTCAGGGAAATCAACGACACTCGCTTCTATGCTGGATTATATTAACTCGACAAAATCTAAACATATTATCACACTTGAAGATCCAATCGAGTATGTGCATTCACATAAAAAATCGATTATTAATCAAAGAGAAGTTGGTGCTGATACGAAGAGCTTCGCCAATGGGTTACGCGCGGCTTTACGACAAGATCCAGATGTTATCTTAGTTGGAGAAATGCGTGACTTAGAAACAATTTCAACTGCAATTACTGCAGCTGAAACAGGACACTTAGTCATGGCTACATTGCATACAAGCAGTGCGCCTACTACCATCGACCGTATAATTGATGTATTTCCACCACATCAACAAGGACAAATTCGAATACAATTAGCAAATGTTCTACAAGGAATTATTTCACAGAGACTTTTTATTCGAAAAGATATGGAAGGCCGAATTGTAGCTACAGAAATTTTGGTTCAAACTCCTTCCGTAGCAAATCTTATTCGTAATGAAAAAGTACATCAGATTCAAAATGTTATGCAAACTAGTAGAGCACTTGGTATGCATACACTTGAATCATCTATTCAGCAATTGGTTCTAAAAGGTAAAATTTCACTGGAATCAGCTCAGCCTTATATGGTAGGTGACTATTGATGGTTGTCTTTAAGTACAGTGGAAGAACGTCCAGAGGAATTGTAAAAAAAGGTGTAGTTGATGCTTCCAGTAAACAATTAGCTATATCTAAATTACGAGCACAAGGAATAAATCCAAGGGAAATAGAAGAGTCAAAGAGTATATTGCACAAAGAACTTTCGTTTGGAAGCAGAGTAAAAAATGAGGATTTTGTTATTTATAGTCGTCAATTTGCAACTTTGATACGTGCGGGTGTTTCCATATTAGAATCTACTAAAATATTAGCCGAACAGACTTCTAGTAAGACATTAAAAAAGGGACTACAGGCAATAGAAGAGGATGTTCGTTCAGGGGTATCATTTTCAGATGCAGCATCCAAAAATCCAAAAGTTTTCCCTACATTGTTTGTAAATATGATTAGGGCTGGAGAAGCAACAGGGAATTTGGATGAATCGTTAGAGCGCTTAGCTTTTTCATATGAAAAACAATTTAAATTAAAGAAAAAAGTACAATCTACGATGGCTTATCCAGTTATTTTATTATTTCTCACAATGATCGTCACAGTATTTTTAATGTTAACAATCGTACCGCAGTTTGTATCGATGTTTAACGATATGGGTGCGGAACTCCCTTTAATAACAAAAATAGTGATGAATTTAAGTGAATACCTACAATCATCCTGGTATATCTTTTTGGGGTTTATTCTAATCATATTAATCGTTTTTAACTATTTGTATAAAAAGAATGATTCATTTAATTATACCATTCACTTGATATTATTGAAGATTCCTGTATTTGGTAAATTGCTTCAGAAATCAGCGCTTGCAAGAATGACTCGAACTCTTTCTTCTTTATTTAGTAGTTCTGTTCCAATTTTACATGCATTAACAATTGTAGAAAATGTAATTGGTAATCCAGTGATAGGGAAAGTAGTTAGAGAATCACGGACAAGCCTTGAACAAGGAAGTACACTTTCTGCACCACTTGCAAAAAGTTGGATTTTCCCACCACTTGTGACTCAAATGACGGCAATTGGTGAACAGACTGGTTCATTAGATTATATGCTCGAAAAAATTGCAGATTTTTATGAGGATGATGTTGATCGAACAGTGGATACCCTCAAATCACTAATCGAACCACTCATGATTGTCTTTTTAGCGGCGGTTGTTGGAACGATTGTGATGGCTATTATGGTACCGATGTTTAGTATGTATGAGCAAATTTAATAATTAATTTCCATTGGAAGGGGTGATAAGCTGTAAAATTAAAGTGTCTTGAACCACCATATGAATTGAATGAAATCAACACGAGGAGGAATATGAAAATGAAAAAATTTAATAAAATACTTAAAAATCAAAAAGGTTTAACCCTTATCGAGCTTCTTGCAGTTATCGTAATTTTAGCTATTGTTGCAGCAATTGCTGTGCCTGCGATTGGAAATATTATAAGCAATTCTAGAGATAAAGCTATATTAGCTGATGCTTCAAATATTTTAGCTGGTGCTAAACTCGCTGTAATCGATAATAAATGTGATGATACTACAACCGCAGGTACTATTTCTTGTGATCAAACCGTTTTGGAAGATTATGTTGAAGGAATTACTGGCTCAGGTATTACTTATTCAGCTGCCAAAACCTCAGATGCTTGGAGTGTAACATATTCGAAGTTTGATGATATTAAAGGTACTGATTATAAAACAGGTTTAGGAACAAGTGATACAACAATGTCTGAAACAGAATTAAACACAAATTTAAACAATTAATAATATATACAGCAGACCCAGTCTGCTGTATTCTCCCTTATTTTCACCCTTGAGCAAACGAACAATCGTTTTCTGAAACGTGAAAATAACACCAACGGATTAAAGGAATAAATGGGGGTTACTAGCTATGTTCAAAAGTAAAAAAAAGAAGCGTTTTATTGCTTTAGAAATAAATGAATACGTAATAAGAGCGTTCGTGATGAATAGCCAAGATCCCAATCAAGCAAAAGTTTATGAGCACCAGTTAAGATTAGGAATTATTGAAGATGATACAATTCGTGATGAAATGGCTTTGTATGATGAGTTGAAACAGCTTGTAAATACTTGGGGGATTAAACGAAATGAGGTGCGTTTTTTTGTACCTGATAGTTCTGTGATGATGAAGACATTTGAACATCCAAAAGATGTGACTTCTGATAAATTAAAAGCTTTTGTGGAGATGGAATTAGGACAGACCATTCATTTGCCTTTTTCCTATCCACTGATTGATGTGTATGATGACAAACCAAATGACGGGGAGGCGACTCTATTTGCCGCTCCTTCTGAGGAAGTTATTAAAATGTCTGGTTTATTTGATGATTTGTTTTTAACCCCAACAGTAGCGGATGTACGCTCATTATCAACGATTCGATTATTGGAACGAATGAACATGTTTATTGAGAAAAAAAGTTACCTGATCACAGATTGGTCCATTACAGGTGTGTCCATCAGTATTTATACACCGGGTAATCTTGAATTTCTTCGATATCAAACAATTGATACTCCTATGCAAAAATGGCAGAGTCGACAAGTTAGTGAGCAAGAGGTTCAATCTGTTTATGAAGGAGAAACAGAAGACTACCGTGTGCTATTGATCGATCAAATTGCTGAGATTGAAAGAATCTTAAACTTTTACCTATTTTCATTGAATAAGGGAGAAAAGGGAGTAGACGAAATAATTGTTTTAGGTGATTCTACTGAAATGGACTTTATAGTAACTGAATTGCGTTCGAATTATGTAACCCCGATTAAGCTTATTGATGATAGTACTGTACAATCTATTTATCCGAATTTTAAAGCTAAACATGTACCACTTATTGGACTTGCTTTGAAGGAGGTATTGTAATGGTTCCTGAAATAAATTTACTTCCCAAGATGGAAAGTAAAAAGTCCAATAACCTTATAATCATACTGAGTATTATTTTGGTAGGAGCTCTTATTTTATTTTTAAGCATTCAATTTTTATCTTTAAAGAAAGATATAAGCACTTTAACTACTGAAGAAACTAAAATTGTTGCTGAACGTGATGTTTTAGTTGCTCAAGTCTCATCAGCAAATACAGGATACCAAGGGAGTCTTTCTGATTCTGTTTCTTTTGTAGAAAGTGTTTCCTATCCTGTTAGTCCATTAATAGAGGAAATTCATTCGCTTTTGCTTTTAAATACATACTTGCGTAATTATGAGTTTGGGGAATCAGAGATTATCTTCGACGTGGATTTTGAAACAATGAATGATATTTCTATATATGTGGAAAAGTTATTAAACAGTGAATACTTTACAGATGTGCAAGTACAAGAGATTAATAATTTTGTCCCTCCAGGAAGTACAGAAGAAAGTGCAATTATAGATTTTGATATTCAATCTCGTTACTCTGCCAAAATAAAACTAACTATTGATCAAACATATTTAAGTGAGGTGCCCGCTAGTGAATGAATTATTTAGTGATAAGAAGACGGGTTTCCTCATAGTTGTTGCTTTAGTGTTTGTCGTTATTGGTGCAATCTATTATTTTCTAATATATCCTCTCAATGAAGAAAAGCAATTAAAAGAAGTAGCTGTCAATAATGTGCGAACAGAGGTTGCTGTGTTGCAATCAGAATTAGCTTCTCCTGAAGTAGAAGAAAGTGAAGTAAATACGTTTTCTTTAGAGAAAAAAGTTCCACTTACTCGAGAATTAGACAGGTTAATTCGTTCCATAGAAAAAGTTGATCTTATTAGTGAATCAAAAATAGAATCTATTAGTTTTAATAACTATGACGAGGTTGTCGCTGAATCTAATCTAGCTCACACACAAAATGACGAAGAGACAGTTACAGGGAATTTAGAAGGTGATACTTCAACAGAAACAGAAATTTTGGAGGATGGAACTTTAACTGAATCTGAAATAGTAACTCCCGTATCGCCAATGGCTAATATTTCATTACCTCCTCAGCTTAAGTTAATAACATTTAATATAACGCTGTTAACAAAAGATTATGACCAGTTAATAGTTTTTATAAAGGAACTAGAGAAATTAGAAAGAATAGTCCGTGTTGATCGAATAGAATTTAATATGCCAGGTGAAGAACAAAATTACGACATAGATTCAAAGAAGACTGCATATGCTGAAATTCAAGTAACCACGTTTTATCACGATGGAGAGAAGTAAGGTGTTTACTACATGGAAATAGTAATAACTATATTATTTTTCATATACGGCCTAATTTTTGGCTCTTTTTTCAATGTGGTTGGATTACGCATTCCAAAAGGGGAGTCAATTGTACGTCCACCTTCCCATTGTACTGTCTGTGATCGGAACCTCACTACTCGTGATTTGGTGCCTGTCTTTTCCTATTTGTTTTTAAGAGGAAAATGTCGTGGCTGCGGGACGAAGATTCATTGGATGTATCCAGTGATGGAACTTGTCACCGGACTCTTATTTGCTTTTGCTTATTTTCAACTTGGTTTTACTTTAGAGTTGGCTGTGGCAATCTTGTTCATTTCTTTGCTTGTCATTATTACCATTTCTGATATAGCGTATATGCTCATTCCTGATAAAATTCTTCTATTCTTTTTAATTCCTTTAATAGTTTTTAGAATCTTCTCCCCTTTAACTCCCTGGTGGGATAGTATTTTAGGAGCTATTATTGGGTTTGGGATATTGTTTCTAATCGCCGTATTGTCGAAAGGTGGTATGGGCGGCGGGGATATTAAATTATTTTTTGTGATTGGACTTGTTTTAGGTACTACGCATACGCTATTGACGCTCTTTTTAGCTTCTCTTATAGGAGCGATTGTGGGTGTTATAACTTTGAGAATAGCTAAAAAAGGTCGTAAAACACCAATACCTTTTGGACCTTCTATTGCAATTGCTGCTATTATTGCTTACTTTTTCGGCAATTCCCTTGTCGATTGGTATATGAATATGTTTTTTTAACTCGATAAGTTTTTTGGGCGAGCCGACATAGGTCTCGTCTTTTTTTATGTACTTAGTGATAAGGTTGTGGGTAAAAGGGGTGAGCAAATGCCGATTAGAAGGCGAAACCCGAGAAAAAAAGTAATTTTAGCGGGTATACAAGGATTAGTTATTGGAGTCGTAGGAGTATTGTTATTTGGTTTCATATTAAACATGTCGAATGAAAAGAAAGTGGAAGAGCAAGAACAAGTTTCAAGCCCTGCAATCGAGGAAGAACAAGAAGAGAAAATTGAAGTAACTGGGGAGGCTGCTCTACCATTTAAAGCAAAGCAATATGGTATGTTTACTTCAAAGGACAGCGCAATGTCCTTTATTAGCACTCAACCTAGTCTTGAAAAAGCAAGTATTGTCCGAGTGGGAAACGAATTTTATGTGTGGAGTGAGCTTTTTGTAAATGAGGTAAGTACAAGCGAAGGTGAAGTTCTTCCTACGTTTCTTAAAACAATCAATATTTCCGCAAATGCTTGTGCGGATCCTAAGGTGAAAAATATCATTAATATATTACAGGAAGAAAAACTATCAAAAAATTATTTTGACTCTATTGCCAAAAAAGAAGATTATCCAGAGGATATGATGAATATAGTGACTGCTGTATCAACGTTTTCAGACATTTCATCTGTTATAAGATTACATGTTTTGACGCATTATTTGGAGCTGAATGATTGCGTAAAATTGAATTTTTGATATGAAAATCTGACCAAAATGGAATTGTAATGGATTTATACACAATTTCCCTTTCTTCTAAACTTTTGTATCCTATTAAAAAGGGGGAATAAGAATGAATCTTATTACAAAAGATAAAATAATTTTAGCTAGTGAGTCTCCGAGAAGAAAAGAACTTTTTAGTAAATTAGGCGTACCATTTGAGATCCAGCCTGCTGGGGTTGATGAAAAGTTAGATAGTATTTATGGGCCAGAGGAATTTGCTATAGCAATTGCGGATTTAAAAGCGAATGAGATTGCGCAGAGTAATCCAGGAGCAATCGTCATTGCTGCTGATACAACTGTTCGAATAGGACAAGCATTATTAACTAAGCCTACTAATAATGCTCAGGCGAAAAAGTTTATCAAACTCTTATCTGGGAATGTTCATCATGTGATTACTGGAGTTTCTATTATAGGACCAGATATCAATCTTGCATTTTCTGAAACTACTTCAGTTAAATTTTATGAGCTTTCAGATGAAGAAGTGAATGCTTATGTAGAATCTGGTGATCCATTAGATAAAGCAGGTGGGTATGGTATTCAAACGATGGGAGGACTTTTTGTTGAAAAGATTCAAGGTGATTATAACAATGTTGTAGGCCTTCCTATAAGTCGATTATATCAAACGCTATTAAGACTTGGCGTAATAGAATTTGCTAAGGAGACTACAAAATGACTGTAGATTTAACTCCAGCGCTAATGATTCGTGATGTCCATATAGCTGATCGCCCTCGGGAGAGATTGATAAGGCAGGGTGCTCAAAGTTTGTCAAACCAAGAATTGATAGCCATCTTGCTTCGTACTGGTACGAAGCAAGAGTCTGTGCTTCACTTAGCAAATCGTGTTCTCAATTTTATAGAACAAATCCAAGAATTAAAAAATGCCACGTTAGAAGAAATTATGTCGGTAAAAGGCATAGGTCAAGCAAAAGCTGTCCAGCTACTTGCGGCGGTTGAGCTAGGTAGAAGATTATCACAGCAAAAAACAGATGAAAAGTTTACGATTCGCTCTCCAAAAGATGCAGCAGCATATTTAATGACTGATATGACTTCTTTAACTCAAGAGCATTTTGTTGTATTATTCCTTAATGTAAAGAATCAAATTCTCCATAAACAGACAATCTTCATCGGCTCGCTTAATGCGTCGATTGTTCATCCTCGAGAGATTTTCCGCGAAGCTGTAAAAAGATCAGCAGCATCTATTATATGTGCACATAATCACCCTTCCGGTAATCCATCCCCATCATCAGAAGATATTGACGTGACTAAACGACTACTAGAGGCTGGACAGATTATGGGAATCGAATTACTCGATCATGTTATCATTGGAGATCATCAATTTATTAGTTTAAAAGAAAAGGGGTACATGTGACACTGTGCATTTTCCATTCTTTCCGTTATAATGGGAGTTATGACTTTGTATCAATTAAATGAAACTTGCGTTAAATGGAAAGGGAGTAAAAAATAGTGTTTGGATTTGGATCAAGAGATGTAGGTATTGATTTAGGAACAGCGAATACGCTTGTTTTTATTAAAGGGAAGGGTATTGTGTTGAGAGAGCCTTCCGTAGTTGCTAAAAATGTACAAAATGGAGATATTGTTGCAGTTGGAAATGATGCAAAAAATATGATAGGGCGTACACCAGGCTCAATCGTAGCTATTCGTCCAATGAAAGATGGGGTAATCGCCGATTTTGATACTACATCTGCGATGATAGAATATTATTTGAAAAATGCTATGAAAGCTTCTGGCATGTCTTGGAGCAAACCAAATGTAATGATTTGTGTACCTTATGGTATTACTTCTGTGGAACAGCGTGCAGTAATCGATGCAGCGAAACAAGCAGGAGCTCGTGATGCGTTAACGATTGAAGAACCTTTTGCAGCGGCGATAGGATCCAATTTACCTGTATGGGAACCTACTGGAAGTATGGTCGTTGATATAGGTGGGGGGACGACGGAAGTAGCTGTAATTTCACTTGGTGGTATCGTGACTAGCGAGTCGGTTAGAGTAGGTGGCGATGCAATGGACCAAGCTATTACAAGTTATGTACGTAAAACGTATAACCTAACAATTGGTGAGCGTACTGCGGAAGCGATTAAAATCGAAATTGGTTCTGCAAGAGTTACGACAGAGGAAGACACGATGGATATACGTGGACGAGACCTTGTAACTGGCTTACCTAAAACGATTGACATCACTTCTAAGGAAATTTCCAACGCACTTCGTGAATCGATTACATCCATTATTGATGGAGTGAAGAAAACACTGGAACAAACACCTCCAGAATTATCTGCAGATGTAATGGAACGTGGTATTATGCTTACAGGTGGTGGAGCACTGCTTAAAAATTTAGATAAAGTAATAAGTGAACAGACTAATATGCCTGTATTTATTGCAGAAAATCCTTTAGATTGTGTGGCTATTGGTACTGGTAAAGCACTTGATCATATGGGATTATTAAAACGTCAACGAACGAAATAGTAAGGGGAAGTGAGCCATGCCACAATTTTTTTCGAATAAGCGATTAATATTGCTGCTTGTAGGGATGATATTTCTTGTGGCACTCATCAGCTTTTCATTGCGCGATCGGAATCATGCATCTATGCCAGAACAACTTATTAAAGATGTGGTCGGACTTGGACAATCCTTTTTCTCCAAGCCGACTCAGTATGTTACTGGTGTTTTTAATAATGTAGAGTCATTACTTAATACATACGATGAAAATAAACGATTGAAAGCAAGATTAGAGGATTATGCCTCGTTACAAGCAGATGTCAATGATTTAGAAAATGAAAATCAGAAGTTACGAGATATTGTTGATAAAGAAGAAAATCTTCGAGCTTATGATCCCGTCCAAGCAACAGTTATCGCAAGAAATCCGGACCAATGGGAAGAAAAGCTTATTATTGATAAAGGAGAATTACAGGGAATAAAAGTGAACATGGCTGTCATGACTTCTCAAGGGTTAATTGGGAAAGTCATATTAACTACGCCATACACCTCTACTATTGAGCTTTTATCTACACAAAATCCAAACTACCGAGTGTCCGCGGTTATATCAGATAAAGAAGAGATTTTTGGATTAATAGAAGGCTATGATGAAAAGCGAAAAGAGCTTATTTTAAAGAGAATTGACTCTGATTTTGATGTGAAAAAAGGTCAAAAGGTGACAACTTCTGGATTAGGTGGAATCTTTCCTAAGGGTATATTAATCGGAGAAGTGACCGAAGTAACGACGGATGATTATGGTTTGACAAAACTAGCGTATATTAAACCAGCAGCAAACTTTTCTATATTAGACCACGTGATTATTTCTAAGCGTTCTATGTCTACAATTGATGGAACGGATGGAGAAAATACCGAGAGAGATTTAACAGAAGGCGCAGGGGACGGCTCATGATTCGTTTCTTAGTTATTATCATTTCGGTTCTATTATTTTATATGGAACCGATTTTTGGACTTTTCTCGCCTATTGAAATAAATGAGGATTTCTATGTTTTAGTTCCTCGTTTTTTAATCATGTATTTAATATTTGTATCCATTTATTATGATCGAAAGCGTGCAATGATATATGGATTGTTTTTTGGACTCTTGTATGATGTGTTTTTCATTGATATTATTGGATTATATTCTTTTATTTATCCATTAATGTGTTTAGTTGCTAGTTTAGTTGTAAAATATGTACATCAGCATTTACTAGTGGCTACAGTATTAACATTAGTTTTAGTAGCGGTTGTAGAGTTATTATTATTTTTCTTTTATACTTTTATTGGAATAAAAAGTATGACGTTTGTAGATTTTTATAAGTTTAATCTTCTCCCGACAATGATTGCAAATTTAGTATTCTTAGCTATGTTCGGGTGGGGTTTTAAATATATTCTTCTAAATCGGTTTAATCAAAAGGCGTTATTAATGCAAAAATAAAGCTTTTCGGTAGACAGTGGATCTGAGGTGGCTTGATTGACAAAAAAGCAGTTAATATCGATTAAAGGAACGAAAGAGGGCCTTGTATTACGGCTAGACGATCAGTGTTCATATGCAGAGCTTTTAGAAGAGTTAGCCAAAAAGGTTTCGGATGAAGGTTTTGAAGGTCAAGCTGAAGTGCTTTTACAACTTGGAAATCGTTATTGCAACGATGAACAGGCCAAAGAAATTATTAACTGTGTAGAACAAACAGAACATCTTCGAGTATCGAAGATTCAAAGTGAAGTAATGACTGTAGAAGAATGCAACAAAAAATTGCTTGAAAATCAGTCAGAAACTTATGTAGGAATAGTAAGGTCTGGTCAGGTAATTACTGCTTTAGGTGACTTAGTGGTAATTGGTGATGTTAATCCTAACGGAAGAGTAGTCGCTGGTGGGAATGTCTTTGTACTAGGTAGATTAAAAGGGATTGCACATGCTGGATCTAATGGAAAAAGGGATGCTGTTATTGCAGCCTCTTGGTTAGAAGCCACGCATTTAATAATTGATAATGTAGTAGAAACGATGACAGACGAGTTAAGTGTTTTATCGGAGCATCCAGAAATGGAATGTGCTTATTTACATACAAATGGATCAATAGCAATAGATCGATTACAAGAACTTCGATTAATCAGACCGAATCTATCGACATTTAAAGGAGGAAGCTAATGTGGGAGAAGCAATCGTAATAACTTCTGGTAAAGGTGGGGTAGGTAAAACAACTACAACTGCAAACCTTGGAACTGCATTGGCTCTTCAAGGTAAAAAAGTTTGTTTAATGGATACTGATATCGGTTTAAGAAATTTAGATGTTGTACTTGGACTTGAAAACAGAATCATTTATGATTTAGTAGATGTTGTTGAAGGTCGTTGTAAAGTTCATCAAGCGTTAGTAAAAGATAAGCGTTTTGAGGATAAATTATATTTGTTGCCAGCAGCTCAAACAACAGATAAAAATGCAGTTACACCGGAGCAGATGAAAGAGCTCGTGACCGAATTGAAACGTGATTATGATTATGTTTTAATTGATTGTCCTGCAGGTATTGAGCAAGGGTATAAAAATGCAATAGCTGGTGCTGACAAAGCAATAGTTGTCACAACACCTGAAATTTCTGCAGTCCGTGATGCAGACCGAATTATCGGTTTATTAGAACAAGAGGAATCAATTGATCCACCGAAGTTAATTATTAACCGTATTCGTCAACATTTAATGACGAAAGGTGAAGCACTTGATATTAATGAGATTACTACGCATTTATCTATTGATTTATTAGGGATTGTGGCAGATGATGAAAGTGTTATCACATCTTCCAACAAAGGTGAACCTGTTGTAATGGATCCGTCGAATAGAGCGGCATTAGGGTATCGTAATATTGCCCGACGTATCCTAGGGGAGTCTGTACCATTAATGTCTATGGACATGCCTAAAAAAGGTGTTATGTCTATACTTAAATCTATATTTTCTAAATAATTTTAAGCCGACTTTCAAATAATTTGGAAGTCGGCTTTATTTTGTTCATGAATTTGTCCTAGCCATCATACATTCCTACTAGGGGGAATGTTATGCTATCGAGAAAAAAATGGATGTTCGCATTTGTATTTGTCATACTATTTTTTGCGCTGTCTAAATTTGAAAAGAATGATGTCCTATCAACCAATTACTCTACTGCACTACTTGAACCACAAAAACCAAGTGAAGTATATAATAAAATAATGGCTTGGGTGAATCAACCGGATGACGTAATAAGTGTAAGTGCACCTGTTACAACTCCTCCATTAATTGAATATAAATCAATTCAACCATTTGAAGAGGGAGCTATTTTATCTATTAATGACGCACAAGAGCTTTTTGCTGCAGAAAATGGCTTAATTATATTTACGGGTTATACGAAAAGAACAGGAAAGACTCTTTCTATTTTGTATGATACTGGAGAAACTGCGACATTTGGGTTTTTAGGAGAGTTCAATCAATTACCATATACTACGGTCAATACTGGAGATATTTTTGCGTCTGTTGCTAGTAACTTACTGTATGTTAAAGTAGAAAAAGATGGGGAGATACTAGATACAACCGAACTAGTGGAATGGCTATCACCTGAAGATGAATAGTAAAATGTATAGAGTGCATCCAATTATGATACCTTTTTTTATATTTTTTTACTTATCTGGAGAAGTTGCCGTGTATTCTATAGTGTTTGGATCATTACTATTCCATGAGCTTGGTCATTTATTGGCTGCAAAACTAATTGGAGTTAAAATTATTTCGTGCACTATATTGCCTTATGGTGGGGAAATCAGAATAGAGCAGTTTTCCAAATTTAAAAAAGTACACCAATTTTTAATTGTAATTTCTGGTCCTTTCTTTACATTGCTGTTGTTAGCTTTCACTACTATTATTGATATTCCTCAAAAAAATATCATTGTAATAACACAAATTTTAATATTATGTATAAATTTACTTCCTATTTATCCTTTGGATGGTGGACGAGTATTATATATATTTAATCCAACTAGATATAATGATCTTGTTGGATTCTCTTTAGTTTTTAGCTTCTTGATCTTTTGTGCGAGCTTGTATTACTTTCCTAGGTTACTATCAGTCAGTATAATCTTTTTATACTTGTTCATTCTAAACATTTCTTTTTGGAGATTCCGAAAGTACAAGCTAGCATTTGATAATATCACGAGAAGTGCTTGACGTAGCTTTATAGATGTAGTAATATTTAAATGTTATTGTTTGTAGCAGCACCCGTTGCTACAACCGCTCTGAAAAGGTTTAAGCATTCGAGTAATCGAATCACCTTTAAGAAGGCGAGTCTTAGTCTAAGAGGAGGTGCAGGTATGTACGCAATTATTGAAACAGGTGGAAAACAAATCAAAGTTGAACAAGGGCAAGAAATCTACATTGAAAAATTAGATGTAACTGCTGAGGATGTTGTAACTTTTGACAAAGTTTTATTCGTAGGTGGAGATGATGTTAAAGTTGGTGCTCCATTCGTGGAAGGTGCTAAAGTTACAGCGAAAGTTGTAAAAAATGGCAAAGCTAAAAAAATCATCGTTTTCAAATACAAAGCGAAAAAGAATTATCGTAAAAAACAAGGTCACCGTCAACCATACACAAAATTAGTAGTAGAATCTATTAGTTTATAAGATGATTAAAGTGACTGTTACAAGAGATCAATCAGGTCTTATTCATTCTTTTGAAATGAAAGGACATGCTGATTTTGCTGAACATGGGAAAGATTTAGTTTGTGCAGGTGCGTCTGCTGTATCATTTGGTGCAGTAAATGCTGTCATATCACTAACAGAAATCACACCTATTATTAAGCAAAAAGGTGACGGAGGCTATTTATACGTCGAAGTACCAAGTATTTCAAACCTTGAAAAAGCTGCAAATATACAGCTGATTCTTGAAGCGATGATTGTATCTTTACAAACGATTGAACAAGACTATGGTAAGTATATAAAAATAACCTTCAAAAAGTAGGAGGTGGAACATATGTTGAAATTGAATCTTCAGTTTTTCGCATCCAAAAAAGGAGTAGGTTCGACTCGTAATGGTCGTGACTCTCAAGCGAAACGTCTAGGTGCTAAACGCGCTGACGGACAATTCGTATCAGGCGGATCTATTTTATACCGTCAACGCGGTACTAAAATTCACCCTGGTGAAAACGTTGGACGCGGTGGAGACGACACACTTTTTGCAAAAGTTGACGGTGTAGTACGCTTTGAGCGTTTCGGTCGTGACAAGAAAAAAGTAAGTGTATATCCTGTAGCTCAAGAAGCTTAATCAAAAAATAAAAGGACTGCATTTTTGCAGTCCTTTTTGTTTTCTTTTGAGATAAAAAGAGTTTTACCTGTTATACTAAAGAGGGAAAGCATACATACGGAGCGTGTATATAAATATGGAGTCTAAACAAAATACAATAAACGAAGTATTGCGTCAAACGATGCACGATTATTTAAATAATCTTCATCTGATTCAAATGAATTTAGATATGGAAAGATATGATGAAGCAAAAAATCTTATACGTACGTATTCTTTAAAGTGTACTCAATTTTTCGACGTCAATAATGCTGGGTTACTTCATACAAATGAGTGGCTACAAACGTTTAGTTTAGCTTACAATAAAATAACATTGGAATTTGAAACTTCTATTCAACAAGTAGGGGCAGAAAAATACGATGAACCAGTAAAGGATTATTTAGAGCGGTTTGTACAAACAATTTATCCATTGCTTAAAGGCTATCAGGAACAGATACTTAAAGTCTGTATACTAACTGCGGAAGTATTGGAAGTACAAGTAGAATTAAAAGGTGAATGGTCATCTTATACATGGGTGGATGGAATGTTTAATGGTTTAATGGAAGTGGAGCAAGAAATTAATACAAATTCCCATATTAAATATAAATTAATTGCAAGGGAAAGGTTGGAGTGAATTAAATGTTTGTAGATCACGTGAAAATATATGTTAAAGGTGGAGACGGCGGAGATGGAATGGTAGGATTCCGTCGTGAAAAGTATGTGCCTATGGGAGGTCCAGCAGGCGGTGATGGAGGAAATGGTGGAGATGTAATTTTCGTAGTAGACGAAGGATTACGTACGCTAATGGATTTCCGTTACAAACGACATTTTAAAGCGACTCGCGGAGAACATGGTCATAGCAAGAATATGCACGGAGCTAATGCAGATGATTTGTTGGTTAAAGTTCCACCGGGTACGGTTGTAATGAATGAAGAAACAGGACAAGTTATCGCTGACTTAGTAGAACATGGCCAAAAAGCTATTATAGCTAAAGGTGGACGTGGGGGTAGAGGTAATTCTCGTTTCGCTACTCCAGCAAACCCAGCTCCAGAACTTTCTGAGAAGGGTGAGCCAGGCGTGGAGTTAAGTGTTACTTTAGAGCTTAAAGTCCTAGCGGACGTTGGATTAGTTGGGTTCCCAAGCGTTGGTAAATCGACTTTATTATCCGTAGTATCGTCTGCGAAGCCTAAAATTGCTCCTTATCATTTTACAACGATCGTACCTAATTTAGGAATGGTGGAAACGGAAGATCATCGTAGTTTTGCGATGGCAGATTTACCAGGATTAATTGAAGGCGCACACGAAGGTGTAGGTCTAGGACATCAATTCCTACGTCATATTGAGCGTACACGAGTAATAGTACATGTAATTGATATGTCAGGACTTGAAGGGCGAGATCCTTATGAAGATTACGTAACGATTAATGAAGAGTTAAAACAATATAATCTTCGTTTGACTGAAAGACCTCAAATCATTGTAGCAAATAAAATGGATATGCCAGAATCTGAAGAAAACTTAAAAACCTTCCAAGAAAAAGTAGGGAAAGAAGTGAAAATCTTCCCAATATCTGCGATTTCACGTCAAGGGTTACAAGATTTACTATTCGCAATTGCGGATATGTTAGAAGTGGCTCCTGAATTCCCTCTACATGATTTAACCGAAGAAGAAACAGAAACATCTGTAATGTATAAACATGAAGCGAAAAAAGATGATTTCACAATTTCAAGAGACGATGATGGTGCATTTGTGTTATCTGGAGGAACAGTGGAACGCTTATTTAAAATGACTGACTTTAGTCGTGAAGATTCTATACGTAGATTTTCTAGACAATTACGTGGAATGGGAATTGATGATGCACTGCGCGAGCGTGGTGCAAAAGATGGAGATACAGTACGTCTATTAGAATTTGAGTTTGAATTTATCGAATAGGGAAATGAGGAAACCGTATGAAAGATGTTACACATCAGCGATTCTATTTAGTAAGGGAGGATGTGCTTACCGAAGCAATGCAAAAAACTTTGGAAGCAAAGCATCTTCTCCAATCTGGTAAAGTATCTTCCATTTGGGATGCAGTTAAAGAGGTAGATTTATCTAGAAGTGCTTTTTATAAATATCGAGATGCGGTATTTCCTTTCCATTCGATTGTCCAGGAGAGAATAATAACTATATTTTTGCAATTAGAGGACAGAGAAGGCACGCTTGCAAGACTTTTGCAACTTGTTGCGGATTCGACTATAAACATTTTAACAATTCATCAAACGATTCCTATTCAAGGAAGGGCAAGCGTTACCTTGTCTCTCGATGTAACGGCGATGACCAAACAATTAGACGAATTTATAAATGAAATGAAGCGACTAGACTTTGTGGAATCTGCTGAAGTTATTAGCTCTGGTGCTTTGTAAGGAGGATTTACAATGGGTACAAATAAAGTGGCTTACCTTGGGCCAGAAGCATCTTTTACACACCTTGCTTCGAAAGCGTTGTTTCAAGATGAATTACTTGTTCCAACTCGAACTATTCCAGAATGCATAGAAGCAGTAGCAAATGGGAGCGTTGATATTGCTGTCGTGCCGCTTGAAAATGCATTAGAAGGTACTGTTCCGTTGACGATAGATTATTTATTTCATGAGGCGAACTTATATGTGATTGCAGAAATTCAAGTTCCAATTGAGCAGCATTTAATGGTTCATCCAAATAATGAAAAAAATTGGGAAGAAATAAAAACTATCTATTCTCATCCACACGCATTAGCGCAATGTCATAAATATTTATATTACCGATTTGGAAAAGTTCCTCTGGAACAATCGACTTCTACAGCAGCTGCAGCAAAGTATGTTTCGGAAAATGAGGAGCTATGTATTGCAGCAATTGGGAATTCCTCGGCTGCGAGTGAGTACAACCTGGCAATTGTAGAGCATAATATTCATGATTTCCATTTTAATCATACACGTTTCTTTGTACTTTCCCAAAAAAATCATTGTATTCAAAAGTCAGGGCATATTGACCAAATAAAAACAACCATTATGATTACTTTACCTAAAGATGATCGTTCTGGAGCATTGCATCAAGTGCTATCTGTTTTTGCATGGAGACAGCTCAACTTAAGTAAAATTGAGTCCCGTCCTCTAAAAACTGGGTTAGGACAATATTTTTTCGTTATGGATGTGTTAGAAGATGAAAAAATGCCAATGATGATTGGTGCTATAGAAGAATTAAAAGCTTTAGGTTGTGATGTAAAATCACTTGGGTCCTACAATACATATGAAACAGAAAAAAAAGAAGAGGCTGACACAAAAGGTTACTGAAAGGTACCCTTTTGGTCAGCTCTTTTTAATTGGCTATGTAAAACTTCATTGAACATATCTGGATTGAAAGGTTACTCACCATGAGTCGATCTTTTGCGCTAGCAAATTCTTCGATAATTATAAGCTTGGAGGAGGCACTGAAAAACTCTTCAAGGTATTTCTTAGCGAGTATGTTAACGACATTTCGTTCAAATACTCTGGCCCCGTTGATTTTCGTTTCAGGCGGCGACTCCAGCCTGAATAGCAAATGTTTTCTGCACCGAAAGCGAAGCGGCAGGTGCATGAGCTGAAGACCCTGGACTGAGCGTAGCGAAATTAATTTTTGCGACGAGCTTGCGCAGGAGCGAGGGAATCGGCTGAAGCCATGCCGGCGGAAAGCGTCCGCCTGGAACGGAAATCAACTATTGTATGCTTACTTTTAGCCAATCCAGCGTTAACTGATTATTGATGTAAAACAACGGATGTAGGATGTACGCCTTACAAGCCACAATACACGGAGTATGGATCCGGTAAAGGAGCGATTTCAACCTGCGGAGGCTCATACGTAACGTGCGGCAAGCGCACATCCGTATATCTTGTTTCAAAATTTGGGAGAGAAGTATATTCCATAAGAAATTTAGCTTTTATAATCCCTAATGAGTTATTCCTCCATTAGATATCCCTTTTTTCGAATTGCATCAATTCCACGATTCAATATTTCTTCTGTAGGAGCAGATAATAGATGTAGATGTACTCCCGAAGTAAGCTCCAGTAGGAAAGGAGCATCTGTTTCTCGTACCTTCTTTAAAAACATTTCAACGTCATGACGATTGGAAACCATAATGGAAGATGTGATTTCTCCATAAACGGGATGTTCTACAGTAACGTTTTCAACTGTTACACCTGCATCTACCAATGTTTGTAATTCATCCTCAGAATCTTTAGATTGGTGATTGCATGCAACTCTTTTAGAAACGCATGCATTCATTTCTTTGTCTGGCAACAAAATATATCCTTGGCTAGTCGATACAATCGGTATATTGGTTGCTTTTAATAAGGTGATGTCATTTACGATTACTTGTCTACTCACATTTGCTAGCTTTGACAACTCCCCACCTGTTACTGGATGATTTTGCTCCTTTAAATAAGAAAAAATCCAATTTCTTCTCTCTGGCCCTTTTAACTTTTTCATTAATAAACCCTCCGAACTTGCATAACTGTCTACTGTCTTTTCATAAGTTTAACATGAAGGGTAGTTAGATTGTTTTAAAAAGATGTGACCATTTGAAATTGATGTACATATTTTAAAGGGAAGGAAGGAGGAAGTCTGTGCAAACTCATATTGTCCAAAAAGGGGATACTCTTTGGAAAATATCAAGAAAATATGGCGTTTCATTTGATGAGTTAAAGAGATTAAATGCACATCTTGCAAACCCAGAATACATTGTGCCAGGAATGAAGATATTTATTCCTGAAAAGAGCAAAAAGGAGTCTATGAGACATCCATTTACCGATGATCGACCAGTAAAAAAAGATATGTTAAAAAAGGAGGAAGTCCATATTAAGCCGCAAACCGGTAGCAACATGAAAAAGCAACAAGTCCAACCTGTTCATAAGGCACAACAAGTCCAACCCGTTCATAAGGCACAACAAGTCCAACCCGTTAAAAAGGCACAGCAGATGCAACCTGTTCCAATGCCTATGCCTATGCCGATTCAACCAATTCAAATGGTTCCAATGGCACCACCAGTACAACATATACAACAAGTTCCAATGGCACCGCCAGCTCCACCAGTTCAAAATATTCAACAAATTCAACATGTTCAACAACAGCCACAACCTTATTCAATGCCATTTCATATAATGCCAGTTCCTGATTTAGATATGACTCCATCACCACAGGGGTGGAGACTAATCGAGTCTACATCTATTCATATAAATATTCACAATGAAAGTAGTGAAAAAGAAGAAAGTCCAATAAAACATATGCCAGCGATGGAACCTAGTCCACAATTTGTGAGTCCAGCCATGGAAGAAGTATCATCAGAATTCGAAGAGATGGAACCATTTGAAGAGTACCCACAAATGCAACATTTTGAACACTATCAGCCAATGAATCCTTGTGGCTGTATGGATCAACAAATGCAACCATACATGCAACCGCAAATGCATCCACACATGGACCAACAAATGCAACCATATATGCAGGCTCCAATGCAACAACATATGCAACCATGGAGTGGTCACCCATACGTTCATGTTTGCTTCGTACCCGTATGTACATGTCCACCTCATCCGTATCAGCACTTTTAAAAAGTGAGTAATTACATTCGGCAAATAAAAAAGAATGTATGGAAATGGGAAAATGAAAATGGACTTTTTTCTGTAAAAAAATACCCGACTGTTGAACATGCAGAAAAAATTCGAATAATTCATCAAAAATTACAGCAAATTGATAAGTCTTTTGTTTTGCCAGTTTTAGAATCCGCACAGGAAGACTTTATCATTCAGCCTTGGTTCAAAGGAACTCATCCAGTTGATTATGGGACTAAAATGGATCGTTTGGAAGTTTTTTCACTGTTAGAACAGTTACATGACACAAACAAAAGTATTAATTGGGATAATCAGAACCTGCTTCAGCCGTTTGATTTATACGCAAAATGGCAAAATCGTTCTTTGAAAATGAAAGAGATCTCTTATTTTGTGGAATTTTATTTGGGTGAAAAAAAAACAAGGATGCTACTACACTTAGGTGATATAGCTCTAAAAAATATGCAATTGTTTAACAAACAAGATAATACTATATTGCATGGTGATGTAGTACATCATAATTTTTTATCAAATGAAAAAGCATATAAGATTATTGATTTTGATCTTGCTGTCATTGGTCCAAAAGAAATGGAAGAAATTTTATGGATGCACCGCGTTCTTCCTGCAATTAACTATGACATTTTTTTATTGATCAGTGAGTTTCCTATGTTAGAAAAGGTTGCATCCAAGCATAAGGAAGCTTTGATGTATCCAAATGAATTATATAGAGAATGGCTTTATGCGTACGCGTTGCCAATGGAAAGAAAACAGAAATTTATAGACCAATTAATACCGTATACTAACAAAGCGTTAACAGAATGGCCAAAGCTATGCTATAATTTAAGCAGATTATAATAGAATTGGAGAAGGTTGCTCTGTAGTAGAGCGACCTTTTTTCTTGTGTTCAAAGTACTTATGTCTTTTCTCGTATACGTGCATATTTCTAAATATGCTATAATAGGACTGTCGATAGTGAGGGATAAATTATGTATGATTATATAAAAGGTCAAGTAACACGAGTTACACCTGAGTATGTCGTTATAGAACAACAAGGGATTGGGTATCAACTATTAACCCCGAATCCTTTTTCTTTTCGTAGAAGCGAAGAAATGATTCAAGTTTACACGTATTTACATGTTAGGGAAGATGCGCAGCAACTGATGGGTTTTTTGGATTTATCACAAAGAGAGTTATTTAGAAAACTAATCCTCGTTTCTGGTATCGGTCCAAAGGGAGCGCTTGCTATTTTAGCGAGTGGAGAACCAACTCATGTTATTCAAGCAATCGAACGTGAAGATGAGTCCTATTTGGTGAAATTTCCTGGAGTAGGAAAAAAAACTGCTCGTCAAATGATTCTTGATTTAAAGGGTAAATTAAATGAACTAATTGATATTGAACATTTTGATTTTACACAAGACGAACCAACTTTGTTTGAGGATGGACAAGCTAATCATGAATTGGAAGAAGCAATGCTAGCTCTAGCTACGTTAGGCTATTCTGAACGTGAGCTATCAAAAATCCGCCCACTCCTAAAAGGAAATGAATCCTTGCAAAAAACAGATGACTTTATGAAAAAAGCACTTCAATTATTATTTTCAGGTAAATAAGAAAGGAGGTTCAAGGCATGACGGAACGTGTAATTTCAAGTGAGATTTCTAATTATGATGAGCCGTTTGAGCAATCACTTCGCCCCCAATTATTATCACAATATATTGGCCAAGATCAAATAAAACATAATCTAGAAATCTTTATTGAAGCAGCTAGAATGAGAAATGAAAGTTTAGATCATTGTCTACTGTATGGACCTCCTGGGCTTGGGAAGACTACTCTTGCAGCAGTTATTGCAAATGAAATGGATGTACAAATTCGTATGACTAGCGGTCCTGCAATTGAACGACCAGGAGATCTAGCTGCGATTGTTAGTTCACTAGAACCCGGGGATGTCTTATTTATTGATGAAATTCACCGTTTAAATCGGTCAATCGAAGAAGTCTTATATCCTGCAATGGAAGACTTCTGTTTAGACATCGTCGTTGGAAAAGGTCCTACTGCACGAAGTGTTCGTTTGGATTTACCACCATTTACTTTAATAGGTGCGACGACTCGAGCAGGGGCATTGTCTGCGCCGTTACGAGACCGCTTTGGCGTGTTATTAAGACTTGAATTTTATGATGAAGAGGCTTTGACATCCATTGTTGTCAGAAGTGCAGAGTTATTTAATGCGTCGATTGACCATGAGTCTGCTGGTGAAATCGCGAGACGTGCAAGAGGAACCCCACGTATTGCAAATCGCTTATTAAAACGAGTTCGAGATTATGCTCAAGTGCGAGGAAATGGACATATTTCCATCGAACTTGCCCGCGAAGCATTGGAACTATTACAAATTGATCCTAGAGGTTTAGATCATATCGATCATAAACTGATTACAGCTATGATTGAGCGATTTAGAGGAGGTCCTGTTGGTCTAGACACCATTGCTGCAAGCATTGGGGAAGAATCTACAACGATTGAAGATGTATATGAGCCCTATTTATTGCAAATAGGATTTATTCAACGATCTCCAAGAGGAAGAATTGTTACACCCCTCGCTTATGAACATTTAGGGATACCATTACCAATTGAAAGAGATAACTAATAAATAAAGGAAGTAAGTAATATGAGAGTAGAAGATTTCGATTTTGAATTACCAGAGGAATTAATAGCACAAACCCCACTTTTGGAACGAACAAGTAGCAAGCTTCTGATAGCAGATTATCCAGCCAATACATTTAAACATGAAACCTTTTCTTCGATTGTTGAAGAGTTAAACGAAGGCGATTGCCTCGTACTAAACGATACTAAAGTTATGCCTGCTCGTTTAATGGGAACAAAAGAAGAAACAGGTGCGCATGTTGAAGTATTATTATTAACTCAAATAGAAGGTAACCACTGGGAAACGCTTGTTAAGCCTGCTAAACGAGTAAAAGTAGGAACGAAAATATCATTTGGCGATGGCTTGTTAACAGCTGTATGTACTGAAATAAAAGACCACGGCGGCAGAATTTTTAACTTCGAATATAAAGGCGTGTTTTTTGAAGTACTTGATCAGCTTGGAGAAATGCCACTACCACCGTATATACATGAAAAATTAGAAGATAAAGATCGTTATCAAACAGTTTACGCAAAAGAACAAGGGTCAGCAGCAGCACCAACTGCCGGTCTTCATTTCACTGAAGCGCTATTAGATGAAATTCGTGCAAAAGGTGTTAAAATAGCATTTGTAACACTCCATGTTGGTCTTGGAACTTTTCGTCCAGTAAGTGTTGATTCAATAGATGATCACGAAATGCATTCTGAATTTTATCGGGTTTCTAGTGATACTGCTAACACAATCAACGAGGCAAAAAAAGCTGGCGGTAAAATTATTGCTGTTGGAACAACTTCGACAAGAACGTTGGAAACTGTCGCTACAAAATTTGATGGCATAATACAAGAAGATAGTGGCTGGACATCTATTTTCATTTACCCTGGCTATGAGTTTAAATGTATTGATGGGATGATTACTAATTTTCACTTACCGAAATCAACGCTAGTGATGTTAGTTAGCGCACTCTCATCAAGAGAATTTATATTAAATGGATATCAAGAAGCAATTGAACGACAATACCGATTTTTCAGCTTTGGTGATGCTATGTTTATAAAAGGAAGGAACTATTAAATGGCTGCAATAACGTATGAGTTAATAAAAAAAGATAAACAAACAGGGGCTCGTCTAGGAATTGTTCATACGCCCCATGGATCGTTTGAAACACCTACATTTATGCCTGTAGGTACCCAAGCTACTGTGAAGACAATGGCTCCAGAAGAAATTAAACAGATGGAAGCAGGTATTATTTTAAGTAATACGTATCACCTATGGCTCCGTCCTGGACATGATATTATTCGGGAAGCAGGTGGGCTACATAAGTTTATGAATTGGGACCGTGCAATTTTGACAGATTCCGGTGGATTTCAAGTATTTAGCTTAAGTGATATGCGTAAAATTGAAGAAGAAGGAGTTCATTTTCGCAATCATTTGAATGGGGATAAATTATTTTTAAGTCCTGAGAAATCAATGGAAATTCAAAATGCTTTAGGCTCAGATATTATGATGGCATTTGATGAATGTCCACCATATCCTGCAACTTTTGAATATATGAAAGCTTCGGTAGAGCGTACTTCACGTTGGGCAGAGCGTTGTTTGACTGCTCATACTAACACAGACAAGCAAGGTTTATTTGGTATTATTCAAGGTGGAGAATATGAAGAATTACGTCGTCAATCTGCAAAAGATTTAGTGTCACTCGATTTTCCTGGTTACGCGATTGGTGGATTATCAGTTGGGGAACCAAAAGATGTCATGAATCGTGTGTTAGATTTCACTACACCAATGATGCCAGAAAACAAACCGCGTTATTTAATGGGAGTGGGCTCTCCAGACTCATTAATTGATGGCTCTATTCGTGGTGTCGACATGTTTGATTGCGTACTTCCTACTCGCATAGCGCGTAACGGGACATTTTTTACATCAAAAGGTCGCTTAGTTATTAAAGGAGCAGCATTTGCAAGTGATTTTGGACCAATTGATGAGAAATGTGATTGCTACACTTGTCAAAACTACTCACGAGCATATATTCGTCATCTGTTCAAAGCGGATGAAACTTTTGGGTTACGATTAGCGTCATATCATAATCTACATTTTTTAATGAATCTTATGAAAGATGTACGACAAGCAATTCGAGAAGATCGCTTGTTAGATTTCAAAGAAGAGTTTTTTGAAGAATATGGGTATAATAAACCAAATGCAAAAAATTTCTGATTCTTGTATACTAGATAGAGAGAAAAAGGAGGGGATATTTAATATGGATTCATTAGCAGGCTTATTGCCGATAATTGCTATGTTCGCAGTGATGTGGTTTTTTATCATTCGACCAGCACAAAAACGTCAAAAAAGTACGTCACAAATGCAAAATAATCTAAAACGTGGAGATCAAATTATTACGGTTGGTGGTTTACACGGGAAGATAGATGCAGTAGATGATACAACTATTTTTGTAGTAGTAGCAGATGGAACTCGTTTGCAGTTTGAGCGTGTTGCAGTAGGACGAGTTGTCTCAGAACAATAAAAAAAGAACTTACTCATTTTTGTGAGTAAGTTCTTTTATTTTGGGCAGAGTATTAATGAGGTGATAGGATGAACGATATTCTAATCATTATTTTGCGTACTTTTTTATTATATTGGATTATTTTAGGTATTCTTCGGTTAATGGGAAAACGGGAAGTCGGCGAGCTTAGTATATTTGATTTAGTTGTTTTTTTATTAATTGCCGAAATTGGAGCTCTAGCCTTAGATGATCCTAAGAGTAAGTTTATTCATGCTGTAGTGCCTATGGTTATATTATTAATAATTCAAGTTGGGGTTTCTTATTTTTCATTAAAAAGCAAGTATTTTCGAGACGCAATGGAAGGAAAGGCATCCATTATAATGAAAGATGGTATCATCAATGAAAAAGAAATGAGAAAACAGCGTTATAACCTTGACGATTTATTGCAACAATTAAGAGAACAACAAATAGGTTCTATTCAATCCGTTTCATATGCCTTTTTAGAACCATCTGGCAATTTATCTGTCTTTAAAAAAGAGAGCCAACAATATGTCTTTCCGCTAATTATCGATGGCGAGATTCAAATAGATCATTTACAAAGACTTGGGAAAGACGAGAAATGGCTTAGAGCAGAACTTGAAGAAAAATCAATATTGGAAGTAAAAAAGATATTTTATTGTAGTTATGAAGATGATTCTTTGTATATTCAACTCAAAACTTCTTTTTAGAGGTTCGAAGTATTTGTATAATAACACTGACTTCTTTTCTTTTTATTTGTCTAAAAAGAACTAAACCAATGGTAAGATAAAGTATTGTAATAATACAGTCAATGATTAACGATCTTTCTCCAATAGTGAAAATGAGTGGTCGTGAAATTATCGTAAGTAAAAAAATAGCATATGGAAGTGCGAAAAACGAGAAGCCAATTTGCGCTTCTTTTTTCTCTTTTAGCGAAGCGATATGTAAGAAGGAAGTAATTAATACACCAAAACCAATCGCAACGATTGCTCCTTTTTCTTGAATGGTTGCTTGGGAAGCAAGAAAAAATAATAATAATAATTTACCAACTCCGCCATATAACGAATTTAAAAAAGCTGCCTTGGAGTTGTTTAAAGCTTGTAAAATCGAAAACAAAGGACTTTGAATATAATAAAAGAAAAAAATTGGTGATAAAATTTTCATATATGTTGAAGCATTTTCAACATGAAATAGTTCGAAAACGAGTTCTCCGCCGTGTAAATAAAATAAGGTCGCAGCATAACAACCTGTTAAGGTTGAGAATTTTAAAGAGAGATGAATTCTTTCTTTTAAGAGAGAAGTGTTCCTTCTTGCAAAAGCATCGCTAACTGCAGGAATCAATACAACAGACAATGCGTAAGGAATAAAAGATGGAAAGAGTAGTAATGGTATTAGTACACCGGAGATAACTCCATACAACGTAGTTGCGGCTACACTTGTTATACCAGTAATAGCTAAAGCTTTGATGAAAATAATAGGCTCTAAAAACCATGTAAAAGAACCAAATAGCTTGCTACCTGAAGAAGGCAGAGCAATAGAAAAAAGTGGCGAAAGTGGATAAGCTTTGGACGCATTTTTAATCGTTTGCTTTGCTTTCCATTTTACATACTTCCATCTTAAGTAAAGTAATGCCGCAACTTCTCCTAGTAATGACATTACCATTGCATAAGCAGCTGCTTCTTTTGGGGAAGCTGATGTTAGTAGAAGTGGCAATAAAAAGCTAATAAGCAGAATTCGTATTATTTGTTCCATCAACTGTGAAACGGCTGTCTCTTCTATTCTTGCTATTCCTTGAAAGAATCCTTTTAAGATTCCACCAGCTGCAGCAAATGGTACAATAGCAATGGTAACATAGAGTGTCATTGTGATAGCATCATTTTTTAATAAATTTTCTGAAATAAATGGTGTGACATAAAGGAAAATAGGAGTAAAGGCTAGAATAGATATAACAGTAACAATAACGGATGTTCGCATGACCGAGAAATAACTAGAAACAGCGTTTCTTGTTCTTAATTCAGCAATAATCTTCGACATTGCAATAGGTATACCAAGCTGAATCAGAGATAGAAAGAAAATGAAAGCTGGATAAGCAGTCATATATATTCCATATGCTTCTTCTCCGGTTAAACGAACAAATTGCATGCGATAAATAAATCCTAAAAACTTTGATATAAAGATGGCGAGCATTAACAAAAGAGATCCTCTTAAAAATGTAGACACGTAAACACTTCCTTCTCAAATACAGGAACATCGTTTACAATTACAATATGCAAGCTAGTAGGTACATTATTCTTTAAACGGGGTGCGGTATTTTGAAAATCACATACGAAGAAATATATTCACATGTACTTCCTGCGTTAGAAAGTAAGAAAACTGAATTTGAAGTTTATCAATATAAGACTGTATCAGAAAAGGATATTTGGAACTTTTGTATCACGAAGAAATGGCGTAAAAAAGTAGTACCAGAAATGGCGCTCTATCAAATTGTAAATGATATTCTTTCAATATCACCAGCAGAATTTATGACCTTTGAACAAATTGAGAAATTTAAGACATCTAATTGGTTTTCTGAAGTAAATCAAGAAGAACTTCAATTGCTGTTAAATCATAAAAAGCATGATGAGTAATCATTCCGTTATTTGACAGAGAGCGCATCGTGTTTCATAATAAACATATTGCGATTTTTGAAGTAGAACACATATCTATATAGTAATTGTTTAGCATCAGACGCCTGTTGCTTGTCGTAGCTGACGACGTTGGTAGCTTTTTTAGGAGGAAATATACATATGAAAACTAGAGGACGCATAGTTGCGTTTTTATTACTACTTGTCATCTTTGCAGGGACAATTAGTCCTACAGTTGGTGGAGTATTAAATAATATTAAACTAGGCTTAGATTTACAAGGTGGATTTGAAGTTCTTTATCAAGTAGAAGAATTAAAAGAAGGACAAAAAATTACAGAAGAAGTAGTTGCGGATACAGCAGCAGCGTTAACTAGCCGTATTGACGTATTAGGAGTAAGTGAACCTAGTATTCAAATTGAAGGTGGCAATCGGATTCGGGTACAGCTTGCTGGGGTGGAAGACCAAAACTCTGCTAGAGAACTCTTATCTACACAAGCAAACTTAACTTTCCGTGATTCAGATGATAATATCATGCTGGATGGAACAGATTTAAAACAAGGCGGAGCAAAAGCTGCTTTTGACCAAAATGGACAACCAATTGTTACACTTGAATTAAAAGATGCTAATAAGTTTGCACAAGTGACGGAAGAGATTGCTGCTAAACCAGCACCAGATAATGTATTAGTTATTTGGTTGGATTTCGAAGAAGGTGTAGATTCCTATAAGGAAGAGGCATTAAAACCAGAACCTAAATTTACATCAGCTCCTCGTGTGTCACAAAGAATTAGTTTAAATAGTGTTGAAATTTCCGGTACATTTACTGTGGAGGAAACTAAAAACTTATCAGGTATTTTGAATGCAGGAGCTTTACCTGTTCACTTAGAGGAAATTTTCTCAACTTCTGTAGGAGCTCAATTTGGAGAATCAGCACTCAATAGCACAATTTTAGCTAGTATTATTGGGGTTGCATTAATTTTTATTTTTATGATCGCCTATTATCGATTACCAGGTTTCATAGCTGTTATTTCTCTAATCGTTTACATTTTCTTAATCCTTGTCATATTCGATTGGATTAATGGTGTATTGACGCTACCTGGTATCGCAGCAATAGTTCTTGGTGTTGGTATGGCGGTAGACGCTAACATTTTGACATATGAACGTATAAGGGAAGAATTACGTGTTGGTAAATCTGTTAAAAAAGCGTTTAATACTGGAGCAAAAGAAGCATTTACTGCAATATTAGATGCTAACCTTACGACGCTTTTGGCAGCAATAGTATTATTCTACTTTGGTACAAGTTCTGTAAAAGGGTTTGCTACATTGTTAATAATTAGCATTTTAGTAGTATTCCTAACTGCGGTTTGGGCATCAAGATTACTATTAGGCTTACTTGTAAACAGCGGGTATTGGGATAATAAGCCAGGTTGGTTTGGTATTCCTAAGAAACGAATTCACGCACCGGAAGAAAATGTGGAAACACTTGATTTGACAACAAAATTTGATCGTTTCGATTTTGTTCACAACCGTAAAATATTCTATATTATTTCTATCGTATTGACGGTTGCTGGGATTATTGTTTTAAGTACATTAAAACTAAATCTTGGAATAGACTTCTCAAGTGGTACACGTGTAGATATCAAATCAACTCAACCGTTAACACAGGAAGTTGTCGCAGAAAAACTGGATAACATTGGTCTTTCATCAGAAGATATAGTAATTTCAGGTGATAAAAATGAAATCGCAGTTGTTCGCTACAAAGAAGACTTTTCACAAGAAGAAGTTAAAACACTTAAAACTGAAATGACCGAGGAGTTTGGGATAGATCCAACAGTAAGTAGTGTATCTCCGACAGTAGGGAAAGAGCTTGCGAAAAATGCAATAAAAGCACTTTCTATCGCTGCACTTGGTATTTTAATTTACGTTGCATTCCGTTTTGAATGGAGAATGGGTGTAGGCTCCATCGTATCACTTGTACATGATGCATTCTTAATGGTAGCTATTTTTAGTATGTTACGTTTGGAAGTTGATATAACGTTTATAGCCGCAGTGTTAACGATTGTAGGTTATTCGATTAATGACACAATCGTTACATTTGACCGTATTCGAGAGAACTTGCATCGCAATAAAAAGATTACAACAGAAGAGGAACTTGCGACAATTGTTAATAAGTCATTAAGACAAACACTTGGTCGTTCCGTAAATACAGTACTAACTGTTGTATTAGTTGTTGTTGCATTATTAATCTTTGGTGCAGATGGAATTCGAAACTTCTCTATTGCATTGCTAATTGGATTACTTGCGGGAACATATTCATCCATTTTTATCGCAGTTCAAGTTTGGTTTGATTTAAAAGTGAAAGAACTTCGAAAAACTGGTGGGATCGATGTTCAAAAAGAAGAGAAAAAATGGGGTTCAGACGAACCTGTCGTATAATGGTTAGTAAAAGGTAGAACAGGGTATATTTTATATATTCTGTTCTATTTTTTATTGAAAAGAGGAATATAGATGAAATTACAATGGTCACTTTTATTTGGATTAATATTTGCCGTAATTATTGCTCTTTTTGCTGTTAATAATGTAGAAAGAGTACCTGTGAATTATGTTATTGGTACAGCACAATGGCCGCTCATTTTAGTTATTTTAGGTTCTGCACTTCTCGGTGCGCTCCTAAGTGGTTCTATTGCAATATATCGTTCATTTGTTCTATCTCGTAAGGTTAAAAATTTAGAAAGAGAGCTTGAAAAGAAAGATCATTCTCTAGGTGTACTTCAAAATGACTTAGTTGCACAAGAAGAGGGGCGACTAGATAATTCTTCAAAACACTGATAAAACCACTTGGAGAACGTTAAAAGGTTTTTAAAATAGACTAATAATAAAGCAGAGTGTCCGAAATTGTATCTTCGGACATTTCTTTTATGCGTAGGAGAGAATTTTTACTTTAATATTCCAGGAGGGTGGAGAACAAACGCCGACCACCAGTAAATGCTTCAGTCACTTCCAACTCCTAAAAAGAAGTAGATAGTCATTTTATGTTCTTCTTGCGCATTTTTTATAAGCTCTGTCTCTACTTGTAGTATAATAGAGCACAAGGAAGTGAAAATATGATTCAATCGCAAAAAAGATGGAAAATTTCAAGACCAGATGAACAGTTAGTATCGACTTTTGAAAAGGAACTTGCAATACCTAGCGTATGTGCAAAAGTAATGGTTTCAAGAGGATTTAAATCTGTAGAAGAAGCTTATAATTTTTTACATTTAACGAAAGATCATATACATAATCCATTCTTACTTAATGGGATGGACGAGCTTGTAGCACGTGTTTTCAAAGCAATTGATCAACAGGAAAAGATAATGGTTTATGGAGATTATGATGCAGATGGCATTACTAGTACTTCAGTAATGATGAAAACCTTGCAATCAATGGGTGCAGATGTAATTTTTAAAATTCCAAATAGATTTATCGATGGCTACGGTCCTAGTGAGCGATTATTCCAAGAAGCTTATGATGAGGGTGTTAAGTTAATCATTACAGTAGATAATGGAATTTCTGGACTTAAACAAATTCAATTTGCAAAGGATCTTGGGATGGATGTTATTGTAACGGATCACCATGAACCAGGTGATGAACTTCCTGTAGCAGATATTATTATCCACCCCGGCTTAAAGAATACTTCTTATCCCTTTCCTAACTTAGCTGGAGTAGGTGTCGCATTTAAAGTTGCACATGCTCTATTAGGTGAGATTCCAAAAGAGTTATATTATTTAGTTGCAATTGGCACAATAGCAGACTTAGTTTCGTTAACAGGTGAGAATCGTTATTTTGTTCAACAAGGAATTAAACAAATGAATACCTCTAATCTGTTAGCTATTGAAGCATTGGCAAAAATTAGCGGAATTGAAGTTTCTTCCATTAACGAGGAAACGGTAGGGTTTATGTTTGGACCACGTATAAACGCTGTTGGAAGATTGGGAGAAGCTGTTCCTGGAGTTGAGTTATTTTTAACGGAAAACTCAAGTGATGCTCACTCAATAGCAAACATGTTAAATGAGAAAAACAAAGAAAGACAAGCCATCGTGAAAAAAATCTCTGATGAAGCTATACAATTAATTGATCAGGAAGGTAACATAGAAGGACCTAGTGTGATTGTTGTTGGCAAAAAAGATTGGAATCCTGGCGTCTTAGGTATTGTCGCTTCCAAGTTAGTAGAAAAGTATTATCGTCCTGCAATAGTTTTAGGACTTGATGAAGACAAACAAATAGCTAAAGGGTCAGCGAGAAGTATCGAAGGCTTCCATATGTATAAGGAGCTAGCTAAGAACAGTGATATTTTACCTCATTTTGGAGGTCATCCTATGGCGGCAGGAATGACTTTGCCACTGGAGAATGTGGATGAACTAAGAAATAGGTTAATAGCTCAAGCGCAAGCTTGTTTAACAGATGAGCAACTCATACCTGTTGTTTCGATCGATGTGCCACTTGAAATGAATGAAATTACAACAGAAGCAATTGAATCCTTACAAAAGCTTTCCCCGTTTGGAATGGATTTTGCCAAGCCGGTGTATTGTATAGAAAACGTTGAAGTTGCAACAGTAAGGAAAATTGGATCTGCAAATAACCATGTGAAAATGGAGCTAAAGTATGGCGGTATCGCTTTAGATGCGATTGGCTTTGGTAAAGGTGAATTAGCGGATGAAATTTCACCGACAGCTAAACTTTCATTTATTGGTGATTTACAAATTAATGAATGGAATGGTCGAAAAAAACCGCAACTAATGATTGAAGATGCCAAGTCGAATGATTGGCAACTTTTCGATATCCGAGGGATTCGTCAAGTGAATCGTTGGTTACCAACCATTCCTGTAGAAAAAAATGTATTTGTAGCTTTTAATGAAGAAACAGTTTCCCATTTCAACTCACTTATAAAAGAAAAAATTTGGCTCTATACTGATTTAACAAAACACCATTTAAAATCAGATTATGTTACTATTTTAGATTTACCTATGGATGAATCCACAATGACAAAACTGCTAACATACCATGACTGGTCTAGAATTTATGCACACTTTTATGGTAGTGATTCCGTGTATTTTGAAGGGCTTCCTTCTAGAGATCAATTTAAATGGTACTTTTCATTTTTATCTAAAAGAAAAACATTTGCATTAAAAAAGCATATATACGAACTTTCTAAACATACCGGTTGGAGTCAAAATACAATTAATTTTATGTCACAGGTGTTTTTTGAGCTTAATTTTGTTAGAATAGACAATGGGATGTTAGTGTTAAATGATCAACTAACTAAAGCAGATTTATCGGAAGCACCAGCGTATAAACAACGAGAAAATCAAATAAAACTAGAACAAAAGCTATTATACGCCCCGTATATGGAGCTGAAACAATGGTTTGAAGAGCGGAAAGCAGTACAAACCGTTCCTGAGGAGGAGCATTTATGGATTTAAAGCAATATGTGACTACAGTTGAAGACTGGCCAAAACCAGGTATAAGTTTTAAAGATATAACAACAATTATGGATAATGGAGAAGCATATAAATATGCAACTGACCAAATTGTCGAATATGCTAAAGAAGTACAAGCAGATATTATAGTAGGACCAGAAGCACGTGGATTTATAATAGGATGTCCTGTCGCTTACGCTCTTGGTGTTGGATTTGCCCCAGTTCGTAAAGAAGGAAAACTACCTCGTGAAGTTATTCGTGCAGAATACGGTTTGGAATATGGGAAAGACGTATTAACTATGCATAAAGATGCTGTAAAACCTGGGCAAAAGGTTCTTATTGTAGATGATTTACTTGCTACTGGTGGTACAATTGAAGCAACCATTAAATTAGTGGAAGAATTAGGTGGTATTGTAGTTGGTTGTGCATTCTTAATAGAGTTAACATATCTAGAAGGAAGAAATAAGCTAGATAAGTATGATATTTGCACGTTGATGCAATACTAATAACTATTCAATAAACTTACTTTGAAACTGCGGAGAGCTTGTATTAATAGAAGCATTTCTAAGCAGTCAAAGGGGTGGACTTTACAAGTCCATCTTTTTTTTTATACAATATAACTTATATACTATTCTAGAAATATAACGAAATCAGGTGACTTAGCATGGCAAAAGATCAAGTGAAGACAGCAGAAGATGTTTTCTATACACTCTCTACTTATATGAATGAAGAGCATGTTTCCTTTGTCCAAAAAGCATATAATCTAGCAGAGCATGCGCATAGAGAACAATTTCGAAATTCTGGTGAACCATATATTTTACATCCTATTCAAGTAGCCGGAATTCTTGCTGATCTTCAAATGGATCCAGAAACCGTTGCTGCTGGCTTTTTACATGATGTTGTAGAGGATACAGAATATACGAGAGAAGATATTGTCCGTGAATTCAATGAAGAAGTTGCACTATTAGTCGAAGGTGTGACTAAACTCGGTAAAATTAAATATATGTCAAAAGAAGAGCAACAAGCCGAAAATCATCGAAAAATGTTCATAGCTATGGCACAAGATATACGTATTATTCTAATTAAGCTTGCGGACCGTTTACATAATATGCGTACGTTAAAACATTTACCGGAAGAAAAACAACGACGTATTTCAAATGAAACCTTAGAAATATTTGCTCCACTTGCCCATCGACTTGGAATTTCGGCAGTGAAATGGGAGCTTGAAGATACAGCCCTTCGCTATTTAAATCCACAACAATATTACCGTATCGTTAATTTTATGAAAAAGAAACGGACAGAACGAGAAGCGTACTTAAAGAATGTAATGAATGATATTCGTAACCAGTTAGATGAGATGGAAGTAGACGCGGATATTTCAGGTAGACCAAAACACATATATAGTATTTATCGCAAAATGGTTGTCCAAAATAAGCAGTTTAATGAAATTTATGATTTGTTAGCTATGAGGATTATTGTAAAAAGCATAAAAGATTGCTATGCAGTATTAGGTGTTATTCATACACTATGGAAACCAATGCCAGGTCGATTTAAAGACTATATCGCGATGCCGAAGCAAAATCTTTATCAATCACTACATACGACAGTGATTGGTCCAAATGGTGATCCATTAGAGGTGCAAATCCGCACAGAAGAAATGCATAATATTGCAGAATATGGGGTTGCAGCGCACTGGGCATATAAAGAAGGTAGAAAGATTGAAACAAATAAACAAACAATCGACTCTAAATTAACATGGTTTAGAGAAATTTTAGAGTTTCAACAAGAGTCTTCCAATGCGGAAGAATTTATGGAATCATTAAAATTTGATTTGTTTTCAGATATGGTATACGTATTTACCCCTAAAGGCGATGTAATTGAACTTCCTGCGGGCTCTGTACCAATTGATTTTGCTTACCGTGTCCATTCTGAAGTAGGTAATAAAACTATAGGTGCAAAAGTGAACGGAAAGATGGTTCCTTTAGATACAAAGTTAAAAACAGGAGATATCATCGAGGTATTAACGTCTAAACAATCTTTTGGGCCAAGTCGCGATTGGGTGAAAATCGCTCAATCTTCACAAGCAAAAAACAAAATAAAGCAATTTTTTAAAAAGCAACTTCGTGATGAGAACGTTATTAAAGGAAAAGAACAGGTCGAAAAAGAAATTAAAGCACAGGAATTTGATATAAAAGAAGTATTAACTCCAGAAAACATTAAACGTGTTTGCGAAAAGTATGCATTTGCTGGGGAAGAAGACTTGTATGCTGCTATTGGATTTAATGGAATTACAGCTCAGCAAGTAGTAAATCGTTTAGCTGAAAAAATGCGAAAAATACGCGATCAAGAAGAAGCTCTGGAAAAAATTACAACTGAAATGAAAGCTCCCGCCCCTAAAAAATCAACTGATTCAGGTGTTATTGTAAAAGGTATAGAAAATTTGCTTATACGACTTTCTAGATGCTGTAGTCCTGTACCAGGAGATGAAATAGTAGGTTTTATTACAAAAGGAAGAGGAGTATCTGTTCACCGAGCAGATTGCCCAAACGTTCAAAGTGACGAATCCCACTCAAGAATAATCGAAGTGGAGTGGGAGCAAACAGATTCACCAATGAAAAAAGATTATCAAGTAGATATAGAAGTATCTGCTTTTGATCGGGCTGGCTTATTAAACGAAGTACTTCAAGTAGTAAATGAGTCAAAAACTAACATTGCTGCTGTTAGTGGAAAGATAGAAAATGATATTGCGACGATAAATATGACTATAAAAATCACAAATATCGCCCATTTACATAAAGTGGCTGATCGTATTAAACAATTGCCGGATGTATATTCGGTTCAACGAATTATTAATTAAAGGGGTTCTTTTCTCATGAAAGTATTATTGCAACGTTGCAAAAATGCATCTGTAACAGTCGATGGTGAAATTACGGGCTCCATTGGTCATGGTTATTTATTATTAGTTGGCATTACTTCAACAGATAGTGAAAAAGAAATAATCTCTTTAACCGACAAATTAGCTGGTTTGCGTTTATTTGAAGATGCAGAGGGTAAGATGAATCACTCAATTGTAGAAGCTGGTGGATCTATCCTTTCTGTTTCTCAATTTACGTTATATGCAGATACTCGAAAAGGAAGAAGACCAAGTTTCATTGACGCAGCTCGACCAGAAATAGCAAAGCCTCTTTGGGAGTTATTTAATGATAAGCTGCGGGAGAAGGGGTTTGTTGTAGAAACGGGTATTTTTGGTGCCAAGATGGACGTTACTTTTACTAATGATGGACCTGTAACGATAATGTTAGAAGCATAAATAGTTGTAGTGGTAAAAACAATATAGTTCAGACAGTAAACAACCTCAAATTATGAGTTGTATACTGTCTTATTTTTTTTATTCTGTTAAATATCTTTGTTGTTTTTCAAAGAAAAAATCGCAGCTGACAAACGTGTAGAACAAATGCTTATTTCAGCGTGTCAAAAATCAAATTATAGGACTGCTCAAAAGTTAAGAAAGAGCATAAAAAAAACCCTTCTTAGGGTTAAATTTGTATAGCATCATTTACTCGAATTCTTGAATCTGTGTATTAGGGCATCGTTTTCTTAACTCGGTTATGAACTCCTTCCTATCCTTTGGTACAATCTTTATACTTCCAAAGGTTGCTGATTTGTAAAATAATTCAAGGCCATTATCAGACGATGAAATTCGATAACCAGTAAATCTATCTGTTGTTGGAGAAACCTTTGTTATGTTTTGATATGGAATTTTACTTCTGAATGGTCCGCCTTTAATTAATAGATAATCTTCATAGAAAACATACTTAATTGAGATTACATACCACAACATAAAACCTACTGAAATAATAAAGATAGCAGACATAATAATTACAATTGATAATGATGTTTCTTCATAAATGAATTGGGGGAAAAGCAGTGATATAGCACCCATTATTAAAACTACTAAAAAAATGAATGTATTAAAAAAGATATCTACTTTTGAACGGAAAACCATTGATTAATCACACCTTTCTAATTTTATTTATACGATCACTTATCATAGTGGTTGCATTCTTAAATCAATTTTTCTAATTAAATTATATTTTATTTTGCAGAAAATTATAATGTTTTAAATTTATCTTTTCTAAAAAAGCAACAATGTTTACGAAAACAGTCTTGAAAATAAAAAAAGGAGCGATAAGTTACATAGTCACTTACCGCACCTCAAAATTACACCTTATAAATAATAGTATGTTTCATTTCACTATTTCTCTAATTGTGAATCGAAATATTTAATGATTCCATTGTAGATTCCGTGTGTTGCTTGTTCTCTATATTTTTCCGTTGTTACTTGGCGTTCTTCGTTTGCGTTACTCAAATAACCCAACTCTATTAAAATAGCATTTTGTTTATTTTCACGAAGAATTAAATAATTTCCTGGTTGTGTTCCACGGTCTTTCAGTGAAACCATATCGTTCAGTTCTTTATGAACATAGGTAGCTAATTCTTTTTGATAATCATACATATAGTAAGTGGTCAAGCCTCGTACAGAGTTATTTTCTATAGCATCGTAATGTAGACTGATAAAAGCATCAGCAGCATTTTGATGACTTATAGATACGCGTTTACGTAGATCTACGTAAACATCTGATTCTCTTGTCATGATGACATTTGCTCCAGCAGCTTTTAATTTAGTAGATAATAACTCGGCAGTTAATAGTGTAATATCTTTTTCATCCGTTCCAAGAGCCCCTGTAGTACCACGGTCGTTTCCTCCATGTCCAGCATCAATTACAAGAGTTAATCCATCTAGAGTTCCTTTTTTTCGACTTTCTTTTGGTTTTTCAGAAGTAATTGGATTAGTATCATTTGTTGAAACGACCCAACTAGCTACGAAAGCAGTCGTTTTATTTGCTAGCTCAATTTTATACCAATCATTTACTTTTTCAATTACAGTGAATGCCTCACCAGCATCTGCCCGAGCAACCACTTCACTACTAGTTGTACTTTCTGAACGTAAATTTGTTCCGTTATATAGAATTTTAATCGTTTCATTAGAAGTGGCAGATTTAACGGCTGATTTTGGCTGTTCGGTAAAATTACCATAAAAGCTATAAACCCATCCCTTTTTGCCATTTTTTAATTTAATTTGAACCCAATTATGATTTTTCTCAAGAATTTCAAATGCTTGGTTTTTTTCAACTTGTCCTATTTGCTTTGAGGATAGATCTGGCTTAGCTCGCACATTTAATATATCAACTGATACGACAAACATATCACCTTGGGTAGTAATTTCTGGTTCACGTTCTTCTTTAGTTTGTTCTACTATTGAAACATATTCACTATGTACCCAGCCTTTTTGATCATTAAAAGCTATTTCAATCCATTCACCTTCTGACTTTAAGGCGATAAACTGATCCCCTTCTTGTAGCTGACCAATAACTGCAGACGATAAAGATGCTTCTTTTCGTACATTTAGTTTATTTGCTTTTGAAACAATTTGTTTATTTGTAAATTCAATTGCTTTACTCTTTGTATACCAACTAGCAACCCAACCATTTTTATCACCGTAATTGATTTGCAGCCAATCATTTTCTTTACCAATAACTGTGAGCTTATCATTTTGCTCTACTGAACCGATAACATTGTATGTAAGACCAGGACCAGAACGAACTTTTAGTGATCCCACATCTACTGTCACATCGTTTTCTTGTGCATAAACATGAATTACAGGTATAACTAAAATAAAAGAAATAATGATAATTGTCATTTTCTGCATTAGTTTGTCGATCATTGTATCCCTCCCTATTCTTATTGTAAATATTCTGTCATAAAATTTCTACCTTTTGTTTAAAAAGGTTGACTTATTTCTTTTCTGTTATTAAGATAAGGTATAATTATATTCAAGTAATAAACCAAAGACCGAAAAAGTAGCTGTTTTATACGTATGACAAGAGAGGGGAAGACGTGGCTGAAATCTTTCCTACAGACGAACTCAGTGAACAACATTCGAGAGGTTTTTTGTCGAAAGAGATTCCTTTAGTAGGCAAAAACGGTGCTGGTCGTTATCCAGAAATGAGAGGGTCAATTACTTGGCCAACTAGGGTGGAACCGCGGAAGCTAATATTAGCTCTCGTCCCTTGCTATTAAGCAAGGGATGGGGGCTTTTTTTATTTGTCAAAGAAAGGGGCAATAGCCATGGATATTAAGGTGCCAAGAGGAACACAAGACATTTTGCCAAGTGAAACAGGCAAATGGCAAATAGTAGAGGACTTAATCAGAGAAACGTGTCGTCTATATCAATATAAAGAAATTAGGACTCCTGTATTCGAACATACTGAATTGTTCACTAGAAGTGTGGGTGATACAACTGATATTGTCCAAAAAGAAATGTATACATTCCAAGATCGAGGAAACAGATCGTTAACATTAAGACCAGAGGGTACTGCTTCTGCAGTTAGGGCATTTGTCGAGCACAAAATGTTTGGATATCCTGATCAACCAGTGAAGCTATTCTATATGGGGCCGATGTTCCGATATGAAAGACAACAAGCAGGTAGATATCGTCAGTTTGTTCAATTTGGAATTGAAGCGATTGGAAGTGCTGATCCTGCAATCGATGCAGAAGTAATTTCATTGGCGCTGTCTGTTTATCAAAAAGCAGGATTAAAAAAATTAAAACTTATTATTAATTCACTTGGGGATACAGAAAGTCGGATTGCTCATAAAGAAGCATTAGTCAATCACTTTGAACCACATATTGAAGAGTTTTGCTCAGATTGTCAAAATCGACTTCAAAAAAATCCACTTCGAATATTAGATTGCAAAGTGGATCGTAACAATCCTTTAATGGCCACCGCTCCATCTTTAGCTGATTTTTTAAATGAAGAATCTGCTGCTTATTTTGAAAAAGTAAAGGAATATTTAACTGCACTCAATATTGAGTTTGAAGTAGATCCAAATTTAGTTCGTGGTTTAGATTACTACAACCACACAGCATTTGAAATAATGAGTGCTGCTGAAGGATTCGGGGCTATTACTACGCTTGCTGGTGGTGGAAGATATAACGGACTAGTAGAAGAACTAGGTGGACCAGCATCCCCGGGAATTGGATTTGCTATGAGTATTGAACGATTATTACTTGCTATTGCGGCTGAGAATAAGGAATGGACAGAACAATCAACTTTAGATGTATATGTAATTAGTATGGGAGAAGTTGCAAAGAAAAAAGCAGTCGAGCTTACTTATGAATTACGTCAAAATAATATTACTTCCGAGATGGATTATTTAGATCGTAAAATTAAAACACAAATGAAATCTGCTGATCGTCTCAAAGCCAAATATGTCCTTGTAATTGGTGAAGATGAAATTGAAAAAGAAAGTGCCATGCTTAAAAACTTATCAAATGGCGAGCAACAGCTTGTTCCATGGGATCAATTAGTAGAGCAACTGAAAAATAGTATTTTAGCTTGAGTGGAGGAAGAAAAAATGAAAAGAACACATACTAGTGGTGAATTAAATGAACAACATATCGGAGAATCTGTCCAGTTAATCGGATGGGTACAAAAAAGAAGAGACTTAGGTGGATTAATATTTGTTGATGTTAGAGATCGTTCCGGGCTAGTACAAGTTGTATTCAATCCTGAATTTTCACAAACTGCTATTGATGTAGCGGACAAACTTCGCAATGAATACATTATTGAAGTTCACGGTACAGTAGTCGAACGTGCTGAAAATCAAATTAATCCTAATATACCTTCTGGATCTATTGAAGTTCACGCAACAGAAGTAATAATAATAAACGAAGCAAAAACTCCACCATTTGCAATAGAAAATCAAACGGATGCTGGGGAAGATATCCGCTTGAAGTATCGCTATTTGGATTTAAGAAGACCTGTAATGTATGACACATTTAAAATGCGTTCAGATATAACAAAAACGGTAAGACGTTTCTTAGATGAAGAAGGATTTTTAGAAGTAGAAACACCGATTCTTACAAAATCAACCCCTGAAGGAGCTCGTGATTACTTAGTTCCTAGTCGTGTACACGCAGGAGAATTTTATGCTTTACCTCAATCACCACAATTATTTAAACAAATGTTAATGGTATCTGGCTTCGAAAAGTACTATCAAATAGCTAGATGTTTCCGCGATGAAGATTTACGTGCGGACCGCCAACCAGAATTCACACAAATTGATATGGAAATGAGTTTCTTATCGATGGATGATATTTTGGAAATGAATGAACGCATGATGAAAAAAATCATGAAAGATGTTAAAGGCATCGATGTAACAATTCCTTTTAATCGTATGAACTACGATGAAGCAATGGACCGTTTTGGGTCTGATAAACCAGATGTACGTTTTGGTTTAGAATTAGTAGACCTATCTGAAGTTGTGAAAGATAGTGCATTTAAAGTATTTGCATCCGCAGTTGAGAATGGTGGGCAAGTTAAAGCAATCAACGTTAAAGGAGCAGCGGATAACTATTCAAGAAAAGATATTGATGCCCTAGGTGAGTTTGCAGCAGTTTATGGTGCAAAAGGTCTTGCTTGGTTAAAAGTGGACCAAGAAGGTTTGAAAGGACCTATCGCTAAGTTCTTTGAAGGGGACGCTGCAACAAGCTTAATCGAAATATTAGAAGCTTCTTCCGGAGACTTGTTATTATTTGTAGCTGATAAAAAATCAGTAGTTGCTGATGCACTTGGAGCACTTCGTTTAAAATTAGGGAAAGATCTTCAACTTATTGATGAAAGCAGATTTGAATTTTTATGGGTAGTGAATTGGCCATTATTTGAATACGATGAAAAAGAAGGACGATACTATGCTGCACATCATCCTTTCACAAGACCATTTGACGAAGACCTTACTTTAATGGATTCAGATCCTAGTAAAGTACGTGCACAAGCATATGACTTAGTGTTAAACGGATATGAGCTTGGTGGTGGGTCATTACGTATTTATTCTAGAGACGTTCAAGAGAAAATGTTTGAAATTCTAGGATTCTCCGATGAAGAAGCGAAAGCACAATTTGGTTTCTTAATGGAAGCATTTGAATACGGAACACCGCCACATGGTGGGGTTGCTTTTGGTTTAGATCGTTTAGTTATGTTGCTATCTGGTAGTACAAATCTACGTGACACTATAGCATTCCCTAAAACAGCAAGCGCAAGTTGCTTGTTAACACAGGCACCTAGTTCTGTAGCTTCAGCCCAACTTGAGGAATTAAGCCTAAATGTGATTGTTCAGAATAGTGAAAAAATATCACGCTAAAATAATTGAAGTTTAAAAAATGATGTGCTATTATACAAGTAATACGAATCCTGATGTGTTCGCAACGTGCTAATCAGTTTTGACCGAACAACTATATCGTCGGGAGTCTAACTTTTATTATAAATGACATGCCCTTTATCGGGACGCCAGGATTAATAAAGAGGACACCCACCTGCTAACTGCGGGTTCAAAACGATACGCTTTATTTGTCGGCACGATTGGGATTCGTCCTAAGTTACTTATAACCCCTCTAGCAAGATTTGCTGGAGGGTTTTTCATGGCTATAACTGTATTCAGTAAGGATTCAAACTCCTACTGAATAAAAATATACCTGTGTGACAGATTTTTTAGTGAGTTTACCTGACAAGTGAGTATAAAATCTGGACGCAAATGAGACAAGTTGAATATGATTCTTAACTAATTTGATATTAATGGAGTGTTATAGTATGTTACATCAATTTTCTAGAAATGAACTTGCAATAGGAGAAGAAGGAATCGAATTATTAAAAAATACAACAGTTGCCATATTAGGTGTTGGTGGAGTAGGGTCATTTGCAGCTGAAGCATGTGCTAGAAGCGGGGTTGGCCGTATAATATTAGTAGATAAGGACAATGTGGATATTACCAATATCAATCGACAATTAGTAGCTTATATGTCTACGATTGGACGTTCTAAATCAGAAGTTATGAAAGAAAGAATTGCTGATATTAATCCTGAATGTGAAGTTATTGATATGCATATGTTTTATACAGAAGAAACATATGAACAGTTTTTTGATTTAGGCATCGATTATGTAATTGATGCATCAGATACGATTATTTATAAAATACATTTAATGAAAGAATGCTTAAAACGGGATATTAAAATAATTTCAAGTATGGGAGCTGCAAACAAAACGGACCCAACTCGATTTAAAATTGCGGATATTTCGAAAACTCATACAGATCCTATCGCAAAAATCATTAGAACTAAACTACGTAAAGAGGACCGAATTACAAAAGGAATACCTGTCGTATTTTCAGATGAAAGCCCAATAATTGTTCGAGAAGATGTAGTTGGAACCGTTGGTAAACCAGAAGCAACGATTCGAAAAGCGAAAATGCCACCATCTTCTAATGCTTTTGTACCATCCTCTGTAGGTTTAATTTGTGCTAGTTGGGTCATTAATGATATAACAAAGGATATTCATATAAATCGAGTGCAATAATTTGTTGAAAGTTTTTCCTTTTAGCCTATACTAGAATTAAAGTAAATAATAAGTGGACAAATGAGGAGGGAAAATATACATGACAGAGTTAAATAATCAAGATGCTCCTAAAAAGAAAATGACACTACAAGAAGCAGTGAAACAAAAACTTGAAGAAAAGAAAAACCAAGCTTCCGGCGGTAAATCATTAGGAAGTGGTCCAGCATCCAACCAAAAAATGAAGAGCCAGCAAACTAAAAAGGTAAGTAATACTAGACGGAAGATGGGTGTTTAACAGGATAACAATTTAGATTGGTTATCTATATCGGTCTGCTATTAGCTTTGCGCAGGAGCACCACCAAGTAAGTGAGTAATACTAGAAGAAAAATGTGTCTATAAGCTACGAACTTTAAGAAAAGGTGCTGTCCAAGAAGTCCCTAAAATAAAGCAGAAGGAGAAAAACGACTCATTTTTCTCCTTCTGCTTTTGTGTTTCCATCTAATAATGTTGATTGCATCGCCCACATCCTGTGGCCCTCGACGCCTTCATGACCAACATCGTGTTTGCCCGAGAAGGCTCAGCGCTCGCCCGCGGAAAGCATCCGACTGGAATGGAAATCTATCACACTTTTTAATAGAACTACGAAGAAAGAGGCTGCCCTTAAAAGTCATTTTTTTGACTTTTAGGGCAGCCCCTTTTACTTTTCACTTTTCTGTTTTAAACTTTTCTAATCGATTATAGATAGCGGAAAGTCGTTTTTCTTCTCCCGCTTCTATTGGGTTATAAAATTTGCTTCCTATAAGGTTATTAGGTAAGTAGGTTTGATTGACCCAACCTCCGAATGTACCAATTTTATGATCATGGGGATAGATATACCCTCCATGTCCAAGGTCTTTTGCTCCCGAGTAATGTGTATCTTTTAAATGATTAGGAATGTCTCCTGTTTTACCTTGATGAATACTTGCTATTGCAGTATCTAAAGCTGAATATGCTGAATTAGATTTTTCGGATAGACACATTAAGACTACAGCGTTCGCTAATGGGATGCGTGCTTCTGGAAGACCCAATCTTTCCGCAGACTGTATCGCTGCTAACACTTGTGGACCAATGGAAGGATTGGCAAGACCTATATCCTCATAGCTCATAACGAGTAATCTTCTTGAAACAGCCACCAAGTCCCCATTTTCAAGTAAATGTGCTAAGTAGTATAGTGCAGCATCTGTGTCACTTCCACGTACCGACTTTTGCAAAGCAGATAAGAGGTTATAAAAGTGAGAGCCTTTTTTATCTCCAAAAACGCCTACCCTATCAACAAGGCTATCCAATATTGAATCTTCAACTTTTGTTACGCCATCTTCTTCAAAGCTAGCAAATATGGTTGATTCTAATAAGGTTAATGCTTTTCTTGCATCACCATTTGCTGCATCCGCAATTTTTTTTCTTTGTTCGATACTCATATCAATTGCTATGTTTCCAAGACCTTTCACGGGATCTTCTAATGCTCTTTCAAGAAGCAAATCCACGTCCTCCGATGTGAGTCGTTTGAGTTGTTTGATTTCTCCACAACGGGATCGTATTGCTGGGTTTACATCGTGAAATGGATTTTCTGTAGTAGCACCTATCAATACAATAGAGCCATTTTCAACGTGAGGTAATAATGTATCTTGTTGAAGTTTATTAAAACGATGAATTTCATCTAAAAATAAAATGACCTTTCCAGTTAGTCTCGCATCTGCTACGACTTCCTCCACATCTTTTTTGCCAGCTTTTGTTGCATTTAATGCTACAAATGGGAGTTTAGTTGTACCTGCAATAGCAAATGCTAGTGATGTCTTTCCAACTCCAGGGTCTCCATATAAAAGCATAGAAGGAACATGACCATTTATGATCATTTTATATAATGCTGTATCTTTGCCGATAACATGTTGTTGTCCAGCTATTTCGTCTATCGTTTGGGGTCTCATTCTATATGCTAAAGGTTCATTATTCAAAAATGATCTCTCCTTATTCAAACATCTGTTCTTTAATTATATCGAAGTTCAGTATAAAAGTCATTTAGAAGTCGTTAAATGGTGTATTTATGCTATACTAGGGAAAGAATTTTTCAAATTCTTGGCGACGAGTATGCCGAGACTAATTAGACATTTAATGGGGTGGAATATATTGAAGTTTTCAACAAAAGGACGTTATGGTTTAACCATAATGATAGCGTTAGGTAAACAGTACGGAGAGGGGCCATTGGCACTTCGTCAAATTGCATCGGATCACAGTTTATCGGAGGCGTATCTGGAGCAAATAGTTTCTCCACTTCGAAATGCTGGACTAGTTAAAAGTGTCAGAGGAGCTTATGGTGGATATATGCTATCTAAAGCCCCTAACGAAATTACTGCAGGTGATGTTATTAGGGTACTAGAGGGTCCAATTCAAATTGTAGAAGGTATCGAAGAGGAAGAACCCCCACAACGAGAGCTTTGGATGCGTATTCGAGACGCAGTAAAAAATGTATTGGAAACGGCTACAATCGAGGATTTAGCAAAGCATACAGAAGATGATCCAGATAATAATGATGGATATATGTTTTATATTTAAGGAGTAGTTAGAAATGACTAGAATTTATTTAGATCATGCTGCTACAACACCAATGGCAGAAGAAGTGATCAATACCTTTACAGACGAAATGAATAAAGAATTCGGTAATGCTTCGAGCATTCACCAAACAGGTAGAAGTGCACGGAAGAAATTAGACGAATCAAGAACCATGTTAGCTTCAAGTATTGGAGCAAATGAAAACGAAATTACGATAACTAGTGGTGGAACAGAGGCTGATAATTATGCTATTTTTGGGACTGCCTACGCACGTGTCCAAGAAGGAAAGCATATTATTACGACACAAATTGAACATCACGCAGTTCTTCATGCATGTAACCAATTAGAACGTGAAGGATTTGAAGTTACCTATTTACCTGTAAATAAAGAAGGAATTATTGAGGTAAATGACTTGAAAAATTCACTTCGAGACGATACTATATTAGTTTCTGTTATGTATGGAAACAATGAGGTAGGCTCTATTCAACCAATTAGTGAAATTGGACAACTGTTAAAAGATCATCCAGCTTATTTCCATACAGATGCAGTTCAAGCTTACGGTAGTATATCAATCAATGTGCACGAGCTGAATATCGATTTACTTAGCGTTTCTAGTCATAAGATCAACGGTCCAAAAGGAATAGGTTTTTTATATCAACATAAAGGAATATACTTAAAACCATTATTTTATGGTGGACAACAAGAAAGAAAGAAACGTGCTGGTACAGAAAATGTTCCTGCAGTTGTTGGATTTGCGAAAGCTGTGGAATTAAAGCAACAACACTTAGAGGAAAATATAATCGAATTGAAAAGTCTAAAAAACGTTTTTGTCCAACAATTGAAAGACAATGGTGTAGATTTTACTATAAATGGACCGAAAAATAATGTGCTTCCACATGTATTAAATGTTAGTTTTCCAAAAACAGATGTTGAAACATTTTTAGTTCAACTTGATTTAGCGGGAATTGATGCCTCTAGCGGTTCAGCTTGCACTGCAGGTTCCATAGATCCATCTCATGTTTTAGTGGCGATGTTCGGTGAGAAATCTCCGGAGCTTCGAAATTCTGTACGCTTTAGTTTTGGAATTAATAACACAGAACCTCAAGTCATTGAAGCAGCAAATAAAATAAGTAAAATTATTCTTAAATCTTAACGAATAATTCGAAATGAGTGTGTAAAAGTGAAAAAAATAGAAGATACACGTGTAGTAGTTGGAATGTCTGGTGGCGTGGATTCATCCGTTGCAGCATATTTGTTAAAGGAACAGGGATATGATGTAATCGGGATTTTTATGAAAAATTGGGATGACACCGATGAATTTGGCGTATGTACAGCTACGGAAGACTATGATGATGTGATTAAAGTGTGTAACCAAATCGGTATTCCGTATTATGCTGTAAATTTTGAGAAGCAATATTGGGATAAAGTTTTTACGTATTTCCTTGAGGAGTATAAAGCGGGGAGAACACCAAATCCTGATGTTATGTGTAACAAAGAAATTAAATTCAAAGCGTTTTTAGAGCATGCACTTGCACTAGGAGCAGATTATTTAGCTACTGGTCATTATGCCCAAGTAGAAGTAAGTGATGGTCAAACACATATGCTACGTGGAAAAGATGCTAACAAAGACCAAACATATTTCTTAAATCAATTAAACCAAGAACAATTAGAAAAAGTCATGTTTCCAATTGGACATTTGGAAAAGAAACGAGTGCGCGAAATTGCACTTGAACAAGGACTAGCTACAGCATCTAAAAAAGACTCCACAGGTATTTGTTTTATTGGTGAACGTAACTTTAAAGAGTTTTTAGGTCAGTATTTACCTGCCCAACAAGGCGTAATGGAAACAATGGATGGAATACCTATGGGTAAACATGATGGTTTAATGTATTATACAATTGGCCAACGTCATGGTTTAGGTATTGGTGGCTCAGGTGATCCATGGTTTGTTATCGGAAAGGATCTAGAAAGAAATGTATTATTAGTTGGTCAAAATATCAATAATGATGCACTATTTTCTACAAGTCTAATAGCAACCGATTTATCTTTTACCACTACTCTAGAAAAGCCAAAAAGTTTCGATTGCACTGCTAAATTTAGATATCGACAAGAAGATATTGGAGTTCACGTAGAATTACTTCCAAATGATGAAGTTTTGGTTACTTTTGATAAGCCTGTACGTGCCATAACACCAGGACAAGCAGTTGTTTTCTATCAAGGAGACGAATGCTTAGGTGGAGCAACGATTGATAAAGTGTTCAAAGATGGTATGCAATTGGATTACGTCGGCTAATTGGGAGGGATTTATAATGAATTTTAATGAATTGGGTATACAAGCCATTCAAGAGGAAAATTATGAAAAAGCAGCAGAGTTATTTACAAAGGCAATTGAAGAAAATCCAGATGAAGTAATAGGCTATATAAATTTTGGAAATCTATTAGCATCTATGAATGAAAACGAACGAGCAGAAAGATTTTTTCAAAAAGCTATTACTTTAGATGAGCATGCTGCAACAGCATATTATAGTTTAGCTAATCTATATTTTGAAGTTGACAGATTTGAAGAGGCAGCAAAGTTATATGAAAAAGCTATTTCTAATGAAATCGAAGGTCCAGATGCCTATTTTATGTTAGGAAAAAGCTTCGAAAAAATAGGTCAAACAAAATTATCTCTTCCATACTTTCAAAGGGCATATGAAATAGAACCACACGATTTACAAATAAAACTATCTTATGCCATTGCTCTTGCAAGCTTTGAGATGTTTGTAGAGGCTGAACCAATTTTAAAAGAGATTTTAGAAGTATATCCAGAAAATGCAGATGCACATTATAATCTAGGAGTGCTTTATGCAGTGTCTACCACAAATACAGAAGCTGCACTTCACCATTTGAAAGAAGCTTATACCATTCAACCAAGTTATGATCAAGCACGTTATGTGTATGATATGATTTCTCTACGCAATTAACTATAATCGGAGGCGGTAGTATGACCATGGAAATAAATAATGAAAAACAATTTATTACTGGTCGTCCTATCGTTTCTATTTTTCATAATCCCCAAAACTTGTTTTCCATCATCAAACTAAAAATCAAATCTACGAACACTACATACAAAGAAAAAGAAATAATTGTTACTGGTTATTTTCCTCCATTAGTTTTAGAAGAAGCCTATAAATTTACAGGGTTTATAAAAAATCACCCTAAATATGGCGTTCAATTTCAAATAGAAACTTTTCAAAAAGAAGTACCTGCAACAGAACAAGGGATTGTCCATTATTTATCTAGTGACATGTTTCCCGGTATTGGTAGAAAAACTGCTGAACAAATAGTGAAAATACTTGGTCAAAATGCTATTAATAGAATTTTAGATGATCCAACTGCACTAGATGTTATTCCAAAACTAGGTGAAGATAAAAAACAGACTTTGAGAGCTGTTTTGGAACAAAACTTAGGGTTAGAAAAAGTAATGATTCAACTCAATGAATGGGGTTTCGGTCCACAAGTTGCGATGAAAATTTATCAGGCATATCGAGAAGAAACAATTAATGTATTAACCAAAAATCCATACCGTTTAATAGAAGAAGTTGAGGGAGTAGGATTTGTTCGAGCGGATGAGCTAGGATATAAACTGGGCATTCAAGGTAATCACCCGGATCGTATTAAAGCTGCCATTTTTCACCTATTACAGACTGCTTCTTTAAGTGAGGGTCACGTTTTTTTATATGCTGAACAATTACTGGAATCTGTCAAAAGTTTATTGGAGAGCGCGCAGAGAGAGGAAATCACTTATGAAGCAATCACAAAGTGTTGTATTGAACTCTCCGAAGAAAATAGAATTGTAGGAGAAGTAAATAGATTTTATATTCCATCTCTCTATTTTTCTGAGGTAGGCATTAGTTCTAAAATTGAAACATTACTAAACGAAAATGATTCACATCAAAAGTTTCCACTTGCTGAAATGAAAAAGCATCTTGGTAGTATAGAAGAGAGTCTTGGAGTTCAATATGCTAAAACACAAGTTCAAGCGATTGAAACTGCGCTTAATTCGAGCATGACACTCCTTACAGGTGGTCCTGGAACAGGGAAAACAACAGTTGTTAGAGGTATCGTTGAGCTTTATGCTGAGCTACATGGACTCTCTCTTGACCCAAAAGAATGGGCAAAAGATAAAAAGCCTTTTCCAGTTGTTCTAGCTGCGCCAACTGGTCGTGCAGCAAAACGTTTAAGTGAATCAACTGAACTCCCTGCTATGACCATTCATAGATTATTAGGCTTTAATGGTCAGGAAGATGCAGAATCAGAAGGAAAAGAAATAGAAGGTAAGTTAATTATAATTGATGAAACATCTATGCTTGACACATGGCTTGGACATCAATTATTAAAAGCGATTCCAAAAGACGCTCAAGTTATCTTTGTAGGTGACCAAGACCAATTGCCACCTGTTGGTCCAGGTCAAGTCTTAAAAGATTTATTAGCTTCCGAAAGAATTCCTACAGTTGAATTAAAAGATATTTATCGTCAATCAGAAGGATCTTCTATTATTGAACTTGCGCATGAAATGAAAAAAGGCTTAGTCCCTCAAACTTTATTAGATAAAACAAAGGATCGTTCCTTCATTAAAGCATCGACAGAGCAAATTCCAAAAGTAGTGGAACAAGTATTAAAAAGTGCCCTTACGAAAGGGCAAACAATACGTGACATTCAAGTATTAGCGCCTATGTATAGAGGTCCCGCAGGAATAGATGCCTTAAACAAAATGATTCAAGAAATGGTGAATCCAAATACGGATGGTCAGAGAAAAGAAATGGTATTTGGAGAAACGATTTATCGTATAGGAGATAAGGTTCTTCAGCTAGTTAACCAGCCAGAAAGTAATGTATTTAATGGTGATATGGGTGAGGTAGTAAGTATATTTAAAGCTGCTGAAACGGTTGAAAAAAAAGAAATGCTTGTCATTTCATTTGATGGAAATGAAGTAACGTATGAAAAAAATGATTTAAATCAAATTACACTAGCTTACTGTTGTTCTGTTCATAAATCTCAAGGCAGTGAATTTCAAACAGTTATTATGCCAGTAACGAGAAGTTATATGAAAATGCTTAGAAGAAACCTATTATACACTGGTATAACAAGAGCAAAAAACTTTTTAATACTATGTGGAGACCCAGAGGTTTTTAAGTTTGGCGTACAGCGAAAAGATGACCTTCAACGATTGACAACATTAAAGGATCGTTTAACTGTAGGTGAGGAAAAAATAGATGCAAGTGAAGAACCTATTGATGAGGCAATCAAGAAAGTTCAAACTGATTCTACCTACTTGTCGGCGGACAATTATCACCTCGTTGATCCATTGATTGGAATGAATGGTGTCACTCCTTATCAATTTATGGAAAGTGATAATTGACATTAGCGGGATAGTTTTTTATAATCAAATGCATAAGCAAATCGATGAAAGAGAAAGTACTCTTGTTACCTGTAAAGAGAAAGATTCCTGGGCTGAAAGAATCTTCAGAAACTAACAAGTAGGAAAGCTACTCTAGAGTGCAGTCAAAACCTGCCGTATAGCCGCGTTAAGGTTACTTGAGAGACACAAAAATTATTTTGTGTAACTAGGGTGGTACCGCGAAATTATAGCTTTCGTCCCTTTTTTAGGGATGAAGGCTTTTTTTATTTTATTCAGAGTTAAGTGAGTGCAAAAAATGGAACCATTCTATTTTGATTTTCAACTATACTGAATAAAAATAATGCCCCCGGCGATTTACTTCAGATTTAATTAGAGATATTTATCAAGAATGTATAAAAAATCTGAAAAAAATTACGCCATGTAGTTTTCGATTATAAATATTAGGAGGAAAAACGTATGAAACAATTAACTGGTGCACAAATTAGACAAATGTATTTAGATTTTTTTATTGAAAAAGGTCATGCACAAGAGCCGTCAGCTCCATTAGTACCAAATAATGATCCTTCTTTACTATGGATTAATAGTGGTGTTGCAACATTAAAAAAATATTTTGATGGGCGTGTAGTGCCTGAAAATCCGCGTATAACAAATGCACAAAAATCCATACGCACAAATGATATTGAAAACGTAGGGAAGACAGCAAGACACCATACATTTTTTGAAATGCTTGGAAATTTCTCAATAGGTGATTATTTTAAGAATGAAGCAATTCATTTCGCGTGGGAGTTTTTAACAAGTGAAAAATGGATGGCATTTGAACCAGAGAAATTATCTATTACTATTCATCCTGAAGATGAAGAAGCATATACTATCTGGAAGGATGAAATTGGTATTCCAGAAGAACGTATCATTCGTCTGGAAGGAAATTTTTGGGATATCGGAGAAGGTCCAAGTGGTCCAAACTCTGAGATTTTCTATGATCGAGGAGAACCATATGGAAATGATTTGAATGACCCTGAATTATATCCAGGTGGAGAAAATGAACGATACTTAGAAATCTGGAACCTTGTATTTTCACAATTTAATCATAATCCAGATCATACTTATACTCCTCTACCAAAACAAAACATTGATACAGGCATGGGATTAGAACGTATGGCAAGCGTGGTACAAAATGTTCCAACAAACTTTGATACAGATTTATTTATCCCGATTATTCGTCAAACGGAAGAAATTTCAGGAAAATCTTATCGTACAAATGAAGAAGATGATACAGCTTTCAAAGTAATAGCTGACCATATTCGTACGGTAGCATTTGCAATTGGGGACGGAGCTCTTCCTTCTAATGAGGGTAGAGGATATGTATTGCGCAGATTACTTCGTCGAGCTGTTCGCTTTGCGAAACAGTTAGGTATAGACAAGCCGTTTCTTTTTGAGTTAGTACCTGTTGTAGGTGAAATAATGAAGGATTTCTACCCAGAGGTATCAAATAAACAAGATTTTATTATGCGTGTAATTAAAAACGAAGAAGAGCGTTTCCATGAGACCCTTCATGATGGGCTTTCCATTTTAGAAAAAGTGATGGAAGAGCAACTAGAAAAAGGTGAAACTTTTATTCCAGGGTCTACAACTTTTACTCTATATGACACGTATGGTTTTCCAATTGAGTTAACGGAAGAATATGCTGAGGAAGCTAATATGACGGTTGACCATGAAGGATTCAAATCAGAAATGGAAGCACAACGCAGTCGAGCACGTGCAGCACGTCAAAATGTAGATTCTATGCAAGTACAATCTGAAGTTTATGGCAATATTCACGATGACAGTGAATTTGTTGGATATGATACTATATCGATAACAACAAATATCACAACAATTGTCCACGGAGAAGAACTTGCTAAATCTGCTAGTGAAGGGGATGAGATTCAATTAGTCCTTTCTCAAACGCCTTTCTATGCAGAGAGTGGTGGACAAATTGCAGACCATGGATTTATTGAAAATGATACTTTTAGAGGTTTTGTAAAAGACGTTCAAAAAGCACCAAACGGTCAAAATCTACACACTGTCATTGTGGAATCAGGAGAGGTGACAACTGGAGCAGAAGTAAAAGCTACAGTAGACCGTTCATTACGTGGCCATACGGTGAAAAACCATTCTGCTACCCATTTACTACACCAAGCATTAAAAGATGTGTTAGGAACACATGTTAACCAAGCAGGTTCATATGTAGGGCCAGATCGTCTACGTTTTGACTTTTCTCATTTTGGACAAGTTACAAAAGAAGAGCTTGAACAAGTTGAACAAATTGTAAACGAAAAAATTTGGGAAAATATTCAGGTTGTTACAGGTTACCATAATATTGATGAAGCGAAGAATATGGGAGCAATGGCATTATTCGGAGAAAAATATGGTGAGATTGTACGCGTAGTTCAAATGGGAGAATTCTCATTAGAATTATGCGGCGGGATTCATGTTCATGCAACTTCCGAAATAGGGTTCTTCAAAATACTATCCGAAAGCGGTATTGGAGCAGGTACTAGACGTATAGAGGCAGTGACAGGAAAAGGTGCTTTTGAAGTTGTGAAAGAGGAAGAAAAAACACTTGTCGAGGCAGCTAATCTGTTAAAAGCTCAACCAAAAGACTTAGTAACAAAAGTAACCCAAACATTAAATGAGTTGAAAAACGTACAAAAAGAAAATGAATCACTATCTGCAAAAATTGCAAATAGCCAAGCTTCTTCTGTTTTATCGTCTGCTCAGACTATAAATGACATAACGGTTCTTTCAGTTAAAGTAGATGCAAAAGATAATAATCAATTGCGTCAAATGATGGACGATTTAAAACAAAAACTTGAAAAGGCAGTTATTGTACTAGGTGCAATTGACGGTGATAAAGTGATGATCTCTGCTGGAGTAACAAAAGATTTGGTTGGAGGAAACTACCATGCAGGAAATATCGTCAAATTAGTAGCTGAACAATGTGGAGGAAAAGGTGGAGGTAGACCGGACTTTGCAATGGCTGGTGCAAAAGATGGCAGTAAACTCGAATCTGCTCTAATTTCGGTTTATGATTATATTAAATCTGTCTAACTATATCTAATTGGAAATCGAAAATCACACATATTTTGGTAAAAGTTTATAACAAGCAAGATACAAAACTTTATTAAAGCAAGAAGTGTATTTGATACTATTTCCAATTTCGGTTATACTATGGATAGATATGTAAGATTGCCTATTAAAATTGAAAGCGAGGTGCTGATCATGAGTTCATTTGACAAAACGATGAAATTTAACTTTCCTGAAGAATCGATGGAACAGGAAGTAAAACATGTGATGCTACAAGTACACTCTGCACTAGAAGAAAAAGGGTATAATTCAATCAATCAAATTGTAGGCTATCTTTTATCTGGTGATCCAGCTTATATTCCTCGCCATCAAGACGCGCGAAATATGATACGTAAATTAGAACGAGACGAAATTCTTGAGGAACTAGTAAAGTTCTATATTAAAAAAAATAATGAGGCTTAAGAATGCGGATAATGGGTTTAGACGTTGGTTCAAGAACAGTGGGAGTAGCCATAAGTGATGCACTTGGTTGGACTGCTCAAGGAATTGAAACAATAAAAATTAATGAAGACAATCTAGATTTTGGTCTAGAACGGATAGATGAATTAGTTAAAGAGCATACTGTAACAGAATTTGTTGTAGGTTTTCCAAAAAACATGAACAACACTATAGGTCCACGAGCAGAAGCATCAGAGTATTATGCTAAGTTGTTGACTGAAAAATACAATTTTCCTGTCACCATGTGGGATGAAAGATTGACAACAATGGCTGCAGAACGTATGTTAATAGATGCAGATGTTAGTCGTAAAAAACGTAAGCTAGTGATTGACAAGATGGCTGCAGTAATGATTTTACAAGGCTATCTTGATAGAAAAAATAAATGAGGTGACTGCAAATGGACCACGGTCAAGAAAATATTACTATTGTAGATGAAAATGGAAATGAGCAGCTTTGTAACGTATTATTTACTTTTGAATCAGAAGAGTTTGGCAAATCTTATGTTCTGTATTATCCAATAGGTGCTGAAGAGGATGAAAATGAAGAAATTGAAATTCATGCTTCTTCTTTCACTCCAAATGAAAATGGCGAGGACGGAGATCTACTCCCTATTGAAACAGAACCTGAGTGGGATATGATTGAGGAAATGTTAAATACTTTCCTTGATGAAGAAGAAGAACAGGAATAATTAATGAAAAGGTGGAAGGGGAATTCTCATTCTACCTTTTTCTTTTTGTCAGATCGCATATCAATTTATTAAAAAATATCATTTTCCGATCCCTTCCGAGGTTAATCTACTTTGTCAACCTTGCGATTTTTTTGTTATCTTGTATAATAAAATGGAAATAAAGGGGGGGAACCCGTGGATAATGAATCAAAAAAAGAGGTAATGTTAGAAAGAATGAAAAACAAGAAAAAAGAAGTAAAAGTTGTTCGAAAAATCGTATTCATCATCGCTCTATTCATTTTTTTAATCGGAGGAATAGGCGGTTTTATTGCGTATAATTATGTAAAAAATGCTTTAGAGCCTTTAGATCCCAATTCCGAAGAGACTATTGCTGTTCAAATACCAATTGGCTCTGGTCTAGATTCAATCTCTTCTATTTTAGAGAAAAATGGCATTATTAAAAATGCGAAAATATTTAAATACTATGCAAAATTTAATAATGAATCTAATTTCCAAGCAGGCGATTATAATTTAACAAAAGCTATGACATTAGATGAGATAATACAAAGTTTAAAAACTGGTAAAGTTTATCGTGAACCATTATTTACTTTAACAGTTCCAGAAGGATTAACTTTAGACCAAATAGGAGCTGTAATAGAAAAGAGAACAGGACATCCAGCAGATGACTTTGTCAAATTGGTTACAAATGAAGAATTTGTAGATAGAATGATGGTCAAGTATCCAAATCTTTTAACAGAAGAAATTAAAGGTGAGAATGTGAGATATGCTCTTGAGGGCTATTTATTTCCTGCTACATACCCCTTTTATGTTGAAAAGCCTACCTTGGAAGAAATTGTAGAAACTATGATTACTGCAACGGACAAAACGGTTTCAAACTACGCTGAACTTCTAGAAGCAGAAGGGAAATCGATACACTGGTTATTAACATTCGCTTCATTGTTAGAAGAAGAAGCAACTGCTAAAACTGATCGTGAAACAATTGCAAGTGTTTTCTACAATCGTTTGGATGCAGAAATGCCATTACAAACAGATCCAACTGTTTTATATGCGCTAGGTAGTCATAAAGAGAGAGTTCTATTTGAAGATTTAGAAGTGGATAATCCTTACAATACATATCAAAATCAAGGTTTGCCACCAGGACCTATTGCAAATGCTGGGAAATCTTCTATTGATGCTGTATTAGATCCAGCTAAAACAGATTATTTCTATTTCTTAGCAGATAAAACGGGTCAAAACCATTTTTCGAAAACTTATGAAGAACATCTTCAAAAAGTAGACGAACACTTAAAATAAATATTAAGCAGGAGAAGGAACGATATCGCATTCCTTCTCCTGCTATGTTATTATTAGTTGTGTTTTTTACATAATAACTTATATTAACTATTTTTAAACTAAAGGGGTAGCACTTTATGGACGTAAATGAAGAATTTTTGAAAGAGCTAATTATACCTCGTGCAGAAATTTTTATAGAGATGGAGCAATACGCGAAGGAAAATCACGTACCCATCATGCAATTAGCCGGTATGGAATCTTTGATTCATTTGCTTTCATTACAAAAACCAAAAACACTTTTAGAACTTGGTACTGCTATTGGCTATTCCTCCATGCGTATTGCTTCAAAGTTAACATCGATAAGTATCGTTACTATCGAAAGAGATGTTGATAAAGCAAATATAGCTAAAAATTATATTGAACGTGGTAAGCTTCAAGATAGAATTGAAGTAATTATCGGTGACGCATTAGAAATTTCGAATGAAATTTTCAAAGACAAGAAGTTTGATGCTATCTTTATTGATGCGGCTAAAGGCCAATATAAAAAGTTTTTTGAAAAATATGCCCCATTGTTAAATGATGGTGGCGTTATTTATTGTGATAATTTATTGTTGAACGGTTTGTCTGAACTTCCAATGAGTGAAGTGCCCCGTAGAAAAAGAACGATGGTGCGAAATCAACATCATTTCACGGAATGGTTAATGAATCATCCAGACTATGATACAGCATTTCTTCCAGTAGGAGATGGAATGCTAGTAAGTATTAAGAGGTGAAATTATGAGCAAGACAGAACTATTAGTAACTCCAACAAGTATCGAACATATGGAACATCTTATTGTAGCGGGAGCGGATGCATTTTTAGTTGGTGAGCAATTATTTGGTCTGCGTTTAGCAGGAGAATTCAGTATAGAGAGTATTGAAGTTGCAACTAAATTGGCAAAAGTGCATAATAAAAAAATATATGTTGCGATGAATGGACTTTTTCATAATGATAAAGTGGACTTACTTGGACCTTACATGCAAAAATTACAACATATTGGTGTAGATGCAATTGTTTTCGGTGATCCCGCAGTTATTATTGCTAGAAGAGAAGCAGGTGTAACTATTCCACTGCATTGGAATACAGAACAAACGGCAACTAATTATTTCACAGCAAATTATTGGGGTAAACGAGGAGCTACAAGAGCAGTGCTAGCTAGAGAACTTAGCATCGATGAAGTTATTGAAATTAAAGATAATGCTGATGTTCAGGTTGAAGTACAAGTACATGGTATGACCTGTATTTTCCAATCCAAACGCCCATTGCTTGGCAATTATTTCTTGTTTCAAGAGAAAGCAATGGAAATTGAAAATCGCTCGAAGAACAAAAACATGTTTTTACATGACAAGGAACGTTCGAACAAGTATCCAATTTTTGAAGATCAAAATGGAACCCATATTTTCAGTCCAAACGATATGTGTATGATTGATGAATTAGAAGAGTTTTTGGATGCTGAAATCGATAGTTTGAAAATTGAAGGCATATTACAGGATCCATCTTATATTACAGCTGTTACGAGTTTCTACCGTCAAGCAATTGATGCTTACTATGATTCAAAATCTACCTACAAGGATATTAAAAAAATTCTTTTTAACAATATTAAGGAAATACAACCTCCACTAAGACCATTAGATACTGGATTTTTCTTTAAAGAAACAGTTTACTAAGAAAGGGAAGGTTTCGAATGACTATTACGAAAACAGATAAAATTAGTGAACTAATAGACGGTAAACGGGTAATTATAAAAAAACCTGAATTATTAGCTCCTGCTGGTAGCTTAGAAAAATTGAAAATAGCTGTTCATTATGGTGCAGATGCTGTATTCATAGGTGGGCAAGAGTTTGGTCTTCGTTCAAATGCTGGGAACTTTTCTATTGAAGAAATGCGGGAAGGTGTGGAATTTGCCAATCATTATGGTGCTAAAGTTTATGTGACAACAAATATTTTTGCTCATAATGAGAACATGGACGGTCTAGAAGAATACTTACAAGCAGTTGAAGCGACAGGTGTTACTGGAATTATAGTGGCAGATCCACTTATTATTGAAACTTGTCGGAATATCGCTCCGAAATTAGAGCTACATTTAAGTACACAACAATCTTTATCTAACTGGAAATCTGTCCAATATTGGAAAGAAGAAGGCTTAAATCGTGTAGTTCTTGCCCGTGAGACAAGTGGTGATGAAATTCAGTTAATGAAAGAAAAGGTAGATATTGAGATTGAAACATTTATTCACGGAGCCATGTGTATTGCTTATAGCGGAAGATGTACCCTTTCTAATCATATGACTGCACGAGATTCAAATCGTGGGGGGTGTTGCCAATCCTGTCGTTGGGACTATGATTTATATGAGCAAGAGAATGGTGAAGAATTGGCTTTATTTGAAGAAAATGACGTTCCTTTTGCGATGAGCCCAAAGGATTTAAAGCTTGTTGAATCTATTCCTAGAATGATTGAAATGGGTATTGATTCATTAAAAATTGAAGGACGCATGAAATCGATACATTATATAGCAACAGTCGTTAGTGTTTATAGAAAAGTGATTGATGCATATTGTGTTGACCCCGAAAATTTTCAAATGAAGCAAGAATGGTTAGAAGAACTTGAAAAATGTGCTAATCGGGAAACAGATACTGCATTCTTTGAAGGTGAGCCTAGTTTTGAGCAACAGATGTATGGGGTACATGACAAAAAATTAGGATATGATTTTGTAGGACTAGTTTTAGATTATAACGATGTAACGCAAATGGTAACATTGCAGCAGCGTAATTATTTCAAGTCTGGCGATGAAGTTGAGTTTTTCGGACCAGAAATAGAAAATGTTCGTTTAGTTATAGGTGAAATAAAAAATAGTAAAGGACAAGTATTGGATGTTGCAAGACATCCATTAGAAGTTGTTCATTTTACATGTCCTGTAAAGTTATATCCAAATAATATGATGAGAAAAGGGATGAAATAATGTCTAATAGAACCCCTCTTATTATTGGGATAGCTGGTGGATCAGGTTCTGGTAAAACAAGTGTGACAAACGCAATTAGTGAAGTATTTAAAGATCATTCAGTAGTTGTAATTGAGCAAGATTATTATTATAAAGATCAAAGCCATTTAAAGTTTGAAGAGCGATTAAATACAAATTATGATCATCCTTTGGCATTTGATAATGATTTACTTATTGAACATGTGCATAAATTGTTGAATAATAAAGCAATAGAAAAGCCAGTGTATGATTATGCACAACATACTCGTTCTACAAAAACAATTACAATTGAACCGAAGGATGTAATAATATTAGAAGGAATTTTAGTATTAGAAGATGAGCGACTTCGCGATTTAATGGATATAAAATTGTTTGTAGATACTGATTCAGATTTACGTATAATCCGTCGAATATTAAGGGATATAAATGAAAGAGGACGTACAGTTGATTCTGTAGTGGAACAATATATTAATGTTGTCCGTCCTATGCATAATCAGTTTATTGAACCAACAAAACGATATGCGGATGTAATTATTCCAGAAGGCGGGCAAAATGAAGTTGCAATTGATTTAATGGTTACAAAAATAAAAACTATTCTTGAAACAGATGTTATTGTATAATATGATGATTATTGATTGACAATTATTTCATGAAATTCATATCATTATAAATTTCTACATATGAATGGTACATGAACATGTTTTAAGTGTGTATTTAAAGGAGTGTATGGGAGTGTCAACAGAGAAACAATATCCAATGACCGTTGCTGGTAAAAAGAAATTAGAAGATGAACTAGAACAATTAAAAACGGTTAAACGTAAAGAAGTAGTAGAGCGTATCAAAATTGCCAGAAGTTTTGGTGATTTATCTGAGAACTCTGAGTATGATTCTGCAAAAGAAGATCAAGCATTTGTTGAAGGAAGAATTTCAACAATCGAATCAATGATTAGAAATGCAGTAATTATTGAAGAAGAACAAAATAATGACGTTGTATCGCTAGGGAAAACAGTAACATTTATGGAAATTCCTGATGGCGATGAGGAAACTTATACAATCGTAGGTTCAGCTGAAGCAGATCCTTTAGAAGGACTTATTTCAAATGATTCTCCAATTGCAAAAGGATTACTTGGTAAATCAACTGGAGATAAAGTTAAAATTGTAACTCCAGGTGGAGAAATGGACGTAGAAATTATTTCAATTTCTTAAAACGAAATAATTTATTCGATCTTAAATAGGTTATAAAACGCTTTCATTTTGTTTAGATTAAAAGCAATAATTGAGGGGTAAACATACTTGTTTACCCCTTATTTAATTTAATCGAAACTAAATGAGTTTTTTAGCGTCTAATACAACTATAATGATTTATAGAGGTGAGATAGGATGTTAGAGAATAATAGAAGAGCGAACTCTAGATTAAATAGAAAGAAAAAAGCAAATAGAATCTTAAATATTTTAATTGGTATCGTCTTACTTTTGATCATTGTAGTCGTTGTAAATATTATTACAAGTGATGAAACAGAAACCACAAAGGAAGAAAAAAATACTGCAGTATCAGAAGAAACTATTAAAGAAGAAGACGAGACTGATTTAACGGAAACAGCCGAAATTGAAGAAGAAAGTGACTTGAGCAGTACTGAAGAAAACGTGGAATCAGAAGATAAATCCGAATCCAATGAAGAAACAACAGAAGGAAATGAAGAAACGAAATCAGAAGAGAATACAGAGGTTATTACTGAGTCTTCTAATGATCCGAACGTGGAAAATGTAATTATTGATCCAACCTGGGCACCAATTGGTACTTCACAATCGGGTGAACACACGTCTAGCTATGATAAAAAATCTGTTGACTGGGCTGAGAAAGTTCAAGCTTTAGCATATGGAGCAGGTTTAGACCCCTCCAATATGTTTGTAAAGTTTTTAGGAAATGGTGGTAGTCCTCAGAAATCCATCGGTACCGTAACTTCAAAAGATGGCAATGAGATCTATCGGATTTATTTGGAATGGATAGATGGGGAAGGCTGGAAACCAACTAAAAAAGAAATTCTTAAATCACTAGAAAACGCCTCTTAAGAGGTGGTGAGACTGTAGAAGCTACTTAAAATATAAATAAGGCACTTTCTGTTCAATTTTGAACAGTGAGCGCCTTATTTTTTTCTATTTCTACATCGCCTTTCAGGAGGCATGATCTGAAGAGTCCGGGTAGAGCTTAGGGGAGGAAAGCAGCTGAAGCCATGCCGGCGGAAAGGGTCTGCCTGGAACGGAAATCAGCGAAGCCCAGACCAAAGCGAGTATGCGAACGAAATGTCGTTCTTAACAGACTTAAAACGCCACTTGACGTAAGAGGCGTCTTTGTCTTATTTTTAAGTGAGTGCTTTTTTAGAGAGGTGGAAAATATAATGAAGATAGCAATTATAGGTGCAATGGAACAAGAAGTAGAATTATTAAGAAATGAAATTAAAAATGCTCAAACGGAAATTATTGCAAATAGTGAGTTTACGGTTGGCACGTATAAAGAAAGAGAAGTAATATTACTGAAAAGTGGAATTGGGAAAGTAAATGCAGCAATGACAACGACAATTTTATTAAATCAATTTAAACCAGATTATGTGATTAATACTGGTTCTGCGGGAGGATATGATCCCAATTTAGAAGTTGGAGCTATTGTTATTTCAGATGAAGTTCGTCACCATGATGTAGATGTGACAGCATTTGGTTATGAAATGGGTCAGGTTCCACAGCTACCGCCGGCATTTAAAGCTGATACACATTTGATGGAGTTGGCGGAAGAAGCAGTAAAAGAGATTGGTGAACATCAAGCAGCAACTGGATTAATAGCAACTGGAGATATTTTTATGCACAATCCTGAAAAGGTAGAGGTGGTACGTAAGAATTTCCCTCAAATGAAAGCTTGCGAGATGGAAGCTGCAGCTGTTGCTCAAGTATGTCACCAATTCAATGTACCATTTGTGGTAATTCGTGCTTTATCAGATATTGCTGGTAAAGAGTCTTCAATGAGTTTCGATGAGTTTTTGCCCGTGGCAGCAAAACATTCAACAGAAATCGTATTGCATGTTATTGAAAAACTATAAAACTTCATGAAATGGTCAACTTATTTATAAAAATAGTAGTAATATTTACTTATTCTTATGATATGATGGAAGCATAATAAACGCTTTCATTATGCATTAGGAGGAGATAATATGATTTTTCTGATGGCCATGTCAATTTTGATTACTGCAGTTTTAAGTTTTATTATGATTTCGGAGACAAGCGAAGATTAATCTCTAAGCTCTTTTGGTGTTAGTAGCATCAAGAGAGTTTTTTTCATGTATATACGATTGATATAGTTTGACTAGTGCGCGTTTTTCTATTCTGGAAACGTAGCTCCTAGAAATTTTTAGTTGCTTTGAAATTTCTTTTTGTGTCATAGGAAGATGACCTATTAAACCATAACGACGAACAATTATTTCTAACTCTCTTTTTTCTAAATTACCTAGGTGTTTGTAAAGTCTATTCAAATCTTCTTGATCAACGAGTTGTTCATCTGTGCTTTTTTCTATTCCTTGTAGTAAATCGGTGATTTCAAGAGAATGTCCGTCTTTATCCATGCCGATTGGTTCGTGCAAGGAGACATCTTTTTGAACTTTTTTTAATGAGCGTAAATACATAAGAATTTCATTTTCAATGCATCTAGCCGCATAAGTGGCTAGCTTTGTTTTTTTTGTTGGTGTATAGCTATTTACTGCTTTCATCAACCCAATAGTTCCAATGGAAATATAATCATCTAAAAGCTCATGTTTTGGATGGAATTTTTTTACAACATGTGCGACTAATCGCATATTCCGTTCTATTAGTTCATCTCTAGCAGTTAGATCTCCTGCTAAAAATCGTTCTATCATTACTTTTTCTTCTTCAGGTGTAAAAGGTTGATGGAATGCCTGACCTTTAAGGTAACCAAGAACTAGAGGAAGTTCTACGACCATGCTTATAAAAGCAGTGAAAAGACCAGAGATAGTGTTCACCTCCATCAGTTTATAAGTTCAGTATATGTCGAATTAAGCCAAAATATGAAAAAAAGCGCCATTGCATGTCTTCTTTGCAATAGGCGGCTTTTGATGTATTTCCATTAATAAATAGGCTTGGTCATGCCTCATTGCTGATGTTAATTTTTTCGCTAATCAAAATTCCATGATAGTGATCCAACGTTATCTTTTTACTGTCTAAATGGATATTTTAGGATGTACGACTAACACGTCGTAATTGCCCGAAGAATGCGACCTCCGCACATCCGTATTTCCTATTTCTATATATCAATGATATAAGACTTGAAAAGATACATCACCGACTATAGGCATTCGCGCTGGCCGCACGTCCGCATGAGCCGGTGTATACGCAAGCGCATTTCGCTGTCTCATACGGCACGTCATGCGTCTCGCAAGGCACGAATGCCAGTGTATTCTCTTGAAAAGGAAATAAGTAGATTCTATTAAATGAAATGTTAATCAATAAACATAAAAACCGAGATTAGGCTTACTTCTTTCATTAATTGTATCTATTTATCATGGGAAATTTCAGGATGTGCGCCTTTCACGCCGCAGGAGCGCGAAGAATGAGACCACGTAAAGGATGTGGGAGCGACGAAGGAGCGACTCATCCTGCGGGGGCTCATGCGAAGCGTGCGGCCAGCGCACATCCGTGTTTCCTATTTCTAAATAAAAATGATATAAGATTTGAAAAGATAAATCACCGACTATATGCATTCGCGCTGGCCGCACGTCCGCATGAGCCGCTATATGCGCAAGCGCATTTCGCTGTCTCATACGGCACGTCATGCGGCTAGCAAGGCGCGAATGCCAGTGTATCCTTTTGAAGAAATAAAGTAGTTTCTATTAATGTATTGTTTAATCAATAATCCTGACAACAGGATTTAGGATTGCTTCTTTCGATAATTATTTCAGATTCATTGGGATGTTTTCAGGATGTGGTGCTTACATGCCGCAGGAGGGCTAAGAAAGAGACCCCGTAAAGGATGTGGGAGTGACGAAGGAGCGACTCATCCTGCGGAGGCTTATGTGTAGTGCTGCCAGCGCACATCCGTGTTTCTACTTATTTATCTGCTAAAATTTATTCTATTTCACTGAAATCTTTAAAACATTGCAAAAAAAAAAACGACTGCAAATGCAGGCGTCTAATCTCAGACCTTTCGTAAAGTAAAAGTACTGATCATTAATAAGGCAAGAATAATGAATAAAAACATATAAGAGACAGATGGGATATAATTAATAGCGAAAAAGGACAATGTTAAAATTACTCCTGCTACTGTGATCGGAAGCCCTGTAAAATAACCATTCGACTCTGATATGTTAAAACGTGCTAATCTAAAAGCACCACATGCAATATAAATAACTGTAATGATCATCCCAACAACACTAAATTCATGTAGAACCATTGAATAAATGAGAAGAGCTGGTGCGACTCCAAAGGATATAATGTCACTCATGGAATCCAACTGCTTACCTAACTCTGATTCGAGTTGAAATTTTCTCGCTACCATACCATCAAACCGGTCCAATAAACCGGCTACAAATATAAATAAAACACTAAATGTGTACAGTTCATTCATTGTCGCCATAATTGCTGCTCCACCAAAAGCAAGATTAGCAATGGTAATCATGTTTGCTGCATGTGATTTCAATTTTTTTACTGTATTTGTCATTACGTCTTGTAAATACATTGTAAATAACTCCTTTACAAATAATATATTTGTTCATTATACTTCGAATAAGAAAAAATTGTAAGAGTTTTTCAAAAGGGAGACTAAAATGAAAGAGAAAATATACCAATCAATGATAGAATTAACAAATGGTAGATGGTCTTCAGTCATTCTTAAAGGGTTTGTTCAATCAAAGCTAAGTAAAAGAATCATACCATCTTATATTAAATATTTTAATATATCACTCCAAGAAATAACTAGTAACATGGACGATTTTTCCTCATTACATGATTTTTTTATTCGTCATGTCAAGAATGAATCCAGACCTATAATTGGCTCTGAAAAAGCGATAATTAGTCCGGTTGATGCTACTGTAGAAAAAATAGGTGATATAACAGCCGAGGGAATATTTCATGTAAAAGGAAAAACTTATACTCTACACAATATGTTAGGATCTGAAAAAATAGCAGAGCAGTATGTACGTGGAAAATATATTGTCTTATATTTAAGTCCCGCAGAATATCATCGAATCCATGCGCCTGTGAATGGCAAGGTAATACGCCAGTATGTTCTTGGAAAGAAATCTTACCCAGTAAACAAATGGGGACTTATGTATGGCAAAAATACGATTAGTGGAAACTATCGATTACTAACTGAATTAGAAATGCCTAATAACAAAAACTGTTTTTTTATAAAAGTAGGGGCCATGTTTGTAAATTCGATTGAATTGACAAATAAATCAGTAGAATGGTCAAAGGGAGAAGAAGTGGGATATTTTTCTTTTGGTTCCACGGTTGTTATGTTTTTTTCAGAAGAAAGTATTGAAATTGCAGCAACAATTCGTGAAGGTCAATTTTTACGAATGGGTGAGTTAGTAGCAAATATGCTATAATCGTTAAAGAAAAGCGCAATGGCCCGTAAACTAAAGAAGAAAAGTGAAATTATACTTTTCTATTCTAAAGAAAAAGCATCGAATTGGAGTGTTCGTCGTTGTATCAAAACTTTATACCGAGTGAATTTGTAAGAAGTGTCTTTCATATAAAACCTGAAATGCTTAAGGAAAAGGGTATTAGAGGCATAATTACTGATTTAGATAACACATTAGTAGAATGGGATCGTCCAGATGCTACACCTAAACTAATTGAATGGTTTGCGAGCATGAAGGCTGCTGGAATTCAAGTTACAATCGTATCTAATAATAATGAGATGCGAGTACAATCATTTGCTGATCCACTTGGAATTCCTTTTATATATAAAGCAAGAAAACCATTTGGAAAAGCGTTTCAACATGCATTGAAAATAATGTCTGTAAAAAAAGAGGAAGTAGTAGTCATCGGCGATCAACTATTAACAGATGTGTTTGGTGGAAATAGACAAAAGCTACATACTATCTTAGTTATTCCTGTGGCAAAATCAGATGGTTTCTTTACTAAATTTAACCGTCTAGTTGAACGAAGAATTTTTCGTTATTTGGATAAAAAAGGACAAGTTACATGGGAGGAAGAAGAGTGACAGAAACACCAAAATGTATCGGTTGTGGTACAACAATTCAAACAGAAAACATTGGGGATCCTGGTTATGCACCAGAATCTTCATTAGAAAAAGATTTTATCATCTGTCAGCGCTGTTTTCGCCTGAAAAATTACAATGAATTACAGCCTGTATCTTTAACAGATGATGATTTTTTGAGAATATTAACTGGTTTAGGCACACAAAAGGGGTTAATCGTTAAAATTGTCGATATATTTGACTTTAATGGTAGCTGGCTTCCCGGATTACATCGTTTTGTAGGTAATAACCCTATTTTATTAATTGCAAACAAAGCTGATTTACTACCAAAATCGGTCAAGAAGAATAAAGTAATAAATTGGATAAAGCAAGAATCGAAAAAATTAGGTCTTTCTCCGATCGATGTACTTTTTGTAAGTGCGCATAAAGGGACTGGAATGACAGAAGCAATAGACGCTATAGAACAATACCGAAAAGGTGAAAATGTATATGTGGTTGGTTGTACAAATGTTGGTAAATCAACTTTTATAAACCGAATCATTAAACATGCAACAGGTGAAGATGCAGTTATTACAACTTCTCATTTTCCTGGGACTACACTAGATATGATAGAAATTCCTTTAGACGATACAAAAGCCTTGTTTGATACTCCAGGAATTATTAATCACCATCAGATGGCCCATTATTTAGACCCGACTGAACTCAAGTTTATTACACCAAAGAAAGAAATAAAACCGAAAGTATTCCAATTGAATAGCGAACAAACATTATTTTTAGGTGGCTTATCTCGTTTTGATTTTATAAAAGGAGATAGATCTGCTTTTACATGTCATATTGCAAATGATATTCCAATACATCGTACAAAATTGGAAAATGCAGATAATCTATATAAAGAGCATAAAGGGAAGTTACTGTCTCCACCTTCTGAGCAATTTGCGGACAAGTTACCTCCATTAGTAAGACACGAATTTAAAATCAAGGATGCGAAAACAGATATTGTTTTTTCTGGTCTAGGGTGGATAACAGTGCAACATGGAGGTGCTATAGTAGCGGCACATGCTCCAGCTGGTGTAGAAGTTTCAATCCGTCCATCGCTTATTTAGGAGTGTAAACACAATGAAAAAATGGTTTGCAGTTATAGGGAATCCGATTTCTCACTCTCTATCTCCATTTATGCATGAAAAATGGCTAAGAGAGCTTGAAATAGATGCTTCTTATATTCCTATTCATGTTGAAGAAAACAACTTAGAAGAAGCTATCAGAGGGCTTAAAATTCTTGGTTGCAGTGGATGGAATGTGACAGTTCCCTACAAAGAAGCAATTATTCCCTTTCTAGATGATATTGATGAATCAGCAAAAGGAATCGGTGCAGTCAATACTGTAGTAAAGACTAAAGACAATCGTTTTATTGGTTATAACACGGATGGACTTGGTTTTATCAAGTCACTTGGTTCCATTAATTTAGAGGACAATATTCTTATGATTGGTGCTGGAGGTGCTGCTAGAGGGATTGTTAGTGCTTTTAAACAAGCTGGATTTACTAACATTACAATAGCTAACAGAACAGCTGAGAATGCCGAAAAAATGATTAACGATTTAAATATTGGTCTTTTCATCCCCCTAAAAGAAGCGGAATCTCAATTGAATATGTTTGATGTAGTTGTGCAAACAACACCTCAAGGGATGAAAAATCAAGTAAATACGTTACCAATACAGCTAAATAAAATAAAAGAGCATGCAATTGTGGCGGATATTGTATATAATCCTTTAGTTACTCCTTTTTTAGAAGAAGCAACAAAATATAACGTTCAAACAATAAATGGGTTAGGTATGCTCGTACACCAAGGTGCCATCGCTTTTTCTTATTGGAATGGTATCTATCCTAATTCGGATGATATGATAGTTCGTTTAACAGAACATTTAGGAGGAAATTATGTTAACAGGTAAACAAAAAAGATTTTTACGTAGTGAAGCACACCATTTATCACCTATTTTCCAAGTAGGAAAAGGTGGAGTAAATGATGCAATGATAAAACAAATCGGGGAAGCATTAGAAGTTCGCGAATTGATTAAAATTAGTATTTTACAAAACTGTGAAGACGAAAAGCATGAAGTAGCAGAAGCACTTGCAAAAGGTACAAATGCTGAATTAGTGCAATTAATCGGCTTAACAGTCGTATTATACAAACCTTCCAAGAATAACAAGCGAATCGAGCTCCCAAAAGCGAGTCGTACATGAGTAAAAAAGTAGGTATTTTAGGTGGTACCTTTAATCCTCCACATATGGGCCATTTAATCATAGCGAATGAAGTGTTGCATGGGTTGAATTTAGATGAAGTACGTTTCATGCCAAATGCTACCCCACCTCATAAAAAGAAAGATGAACATGTTTCAGAAGCTAATCGACTGAAAATGGTTAAATTAGCTATAAGGGATATTCCGAAAATGAATGTGGAATCAATTGAATTAGAACGTGGAGGAACTTCCTATACGTTTGATACAATGGAGCTTTTGCAAGAAAGAGAACCTACTACCACCTTCTTTTTCATTATCGGTGGAGATCAAGTTGAATATTTACCGAATTGGCATCGGATAGATGAGCTTGTGAAAAAAGTGCAAATTGTAGGAGTACCGAGACCAAATAATACATTTGAAACTGCATATCCTATTATTAAATTGAATATCCCTCAAATTGAATTGTCTTCAACGATCGTAAGAAATCGCCTACAGAATGGTAAAACGACAAAGTTTCTCCTTCCTGAATCAGTTAGAGATTTCATACAAAGGGAGAAGTTATATGAATCACAATGATCTACTAGAAAAAATTAGAGATCGTATGCCAACTAAGCGTTTTGAACATACAAAAGGTGTAGCTACAACAGCGATACATTTAGCAGAGAAATACGGGGAAGATAAAGATAAAGCAGAAATAGCTGGAATCTTACATGACGTAGTGAAATTTGCTGATAGAGAGTGGTTGAAGCAAAATATCTTATCTGAACAACTAGACCCGATGCTATTAACTTTTCATCATGAGCTATGGCATGGTCCTGTTGGGAGTATTGTTGCAAAAAAAGAATTTTTTATTGAAGATGAAGACATACTTCAATCTATACGCTTTCATACAACGGGAAGAGCCGATATGTCCAACTTGGAAAAAATTATTTATATATCGGATATGATTGAACCAAGTCGAAGTTTTCCTGGCATTGAAGTCTTACGTGAAAAGGCAGAAATAGATTTAGAAGATGCCATGATCAGTTGTGTGACGCATAGTATTAAATTTTTAATAGAAAAAAAACAACCGGTTTATCCGGATTCATTTCATTGTTACAATGATTTGTTAAAAAGAAAGGAAAAGTGAAGGAATGAATTCTTCAGAATTACTCGAAATAGCTTATAAAGCAGCAGACGACAAACGTGCAGACGATATTGTCGTACTTAATATGCAAGGGATATCGCTTCTTGCAGATTATTTTTTAATTTGTCATGCAAGCTCTGATCGTCAAGTTCAAGCAATTGCAAAAGAACTTTCAGAACAAGCAAGCATAGCTGGATACAACGTAAAACGTTTAGAAGGTTTTGATGAAGCACGTTGGATTTTAGTTGATATGGGAGATGTTGTTGCCCATGTATTCCATAAAGATGAGCGTACTTATTACAATTTAGAGCGTCTTTGGGGAGATGCGCCATTGATTGAAGTTGGGCTAGATGCATAATGGCAATGTACGATCAGTTTGCATTTATATATGATCGATTGATGTCAGATATACCTTATGCAAAGTATGCGGAATGGGTGCAAACAAAAGCACCCCTTTCTGCAGGGAAAAAACTAGTGGATATTGGATGCGGTACAGGAGTATTAAGCGTCCAATTTGCAAAAGCTGGTTATGATGTAATTGGTGTTGATTTATCTGAGTCGATGCTGACGATTGCTCAGAATCGTAGTTTAGACAATAATGTCCAAGTATCGTTTATTTGTCAGTCCATGTCTGAAATGGATGGTTTCGAAGAAATAGATGTTGCTGTGATTGCTATAGATTCAATAAATTATTTAGAAACACTGGAAGAAGTGAAACAAACGATTCAACATATTTTTCACTTTTTAATAGAAGGTGGGCAATTATTTTTCGATGTCCATTCATTATTTAAAATGGATGAAATATATCCAGATGGTCCATTTACATATGAAGATGACCAGGTTGCATACATTTGGAATACTGAAATTGGTCTAGAGAGTCATTCTATTTATCATGATATTACGTTTTTCGTTCGTGACAATGCTGGTTATTATGAGCGTTTTGAGGAATCCCATTACCAACGCACATTTCCAGTTGAAACATATGTTAATCTATTAAAAGAGATTGGTTTTTCTTCGGTCTCAGTATCTTCTTCTATATTTGAAGAAAAATCACAGGACGAAATAGAAAGATTTTTTATACATGCTATTAAATAAGTCTTTCATTTAAGAGGTAAATTTAGTATAGTTTGGTTAACTCCGTATAATTTACCTCTTTATATGAGAGGATGATTTTGCTGATTCTTTCTTTTTTTCAGAAATACAAAAAAAAACTGTTACTCCCAGCAACAGTTGCTTTTGCCTTACTCTTTTTTATTATCCAATCCCACTTTAACTCCGCTAATCCCACTGCGGAGGATTTTATTCAACCTATCCCAATAAATGAAACAATTGCGCAACAAGAATCATCAATAGAATATTTAGAGGACAATCGAATAGTAGTCGAAGTAAAGGGAGCAGTAAGTAGGCCAGGTGTTTATGAACTAGACTCAGGAGATCGCGTACTAAAAGCGATTGAGCTTGCAGGCGGTTATTTGCCAACAAGTGTTACTAAAGGCATTAATCATGCGCAAAAAGTAGAAGATGAGATGGTTATTTATGTACCTGTAGAAGGAGAAGAAGTAGATCCTCTCCAAAGCTCTCTAAAAGAGTCCTCGAACTTAGTAAACATTAATACAGCAGATGTACCTTTGCTTTCTACGTTACCAGGTATAGGACCTGCTAAAGCGGAAGCTATAATAACTTATCGAAATGAACAAGGTATATTTAAAGAAACCGCAGATCTAATGAAAGTAACAGGTATCGGTACAAAAACGTTTGAAAAGTTAGAGTCATTGATTACTATTAAGTAATTAATTGTGGTGTTGACGTTTGATTGGACTAACTACTAAACTAATAGAAGAATTAATATTTAGGAGGTAGTTATATGGAGCGCATTACATGGGACCAATTTTTCATGGCACAAAGCCATTTACTTGCTCTACGAAGTACATGTACACGATTAGCAGTTGGAGCGACAATTGTTCGAGACCGACGAATTATGGCTGGAGGTTATAATGGCTCAATTTCCGGGGGAGATCATTGTATTGATCACGGTTGTTATGTAGTTGATAATCATTGTGTGCGTACGATCCATGCAGAGATGAATGCTCTACTTCAATGTGCAAAGTATGGTATTTCGGTTAGTGGAGCAGACTTATATGTCACTCATTTTCCTTGCCTGCCTTGTACGAAATCAATTATTCAGGCTGGTGTTTCACGACTTTATTATGCACAGGATTATAAAAACAACAAATACGCTTTAGAGCTTTTAAAACAATCAGGTGTACAAGTTATCCATGTTCCATTTGATGAGCGGAAAATCGACTTTCTAAGTAATGAAAAAGTTGAGCTATATATGGAACTTCTTACAAAACTTCGTGAGAAAGGAGCAAGTACTGAAGAGTTAGTACCTTATGAAACGAAGGTGGCAGAGTTATTCGGTCTATAAAAATAAAAGGAAACGTCATATACATAGCCTTATCTGTTATTGTTGCTTCCATTGCAGCTTATGAATCGATAAGACTTTTGTTACTCTTAGTTATTCTAGTTTTGTGGTTACTATATAAAGGAAAACAGCTTTTGGTTATTATGTTAGTTGTAGTTCTAGGAAGCTCTTCCTATATGTACTTTTCTAACAACATTCCATTGCCTGCTGAAAATTTGTCGGTGAACAGAATAACTTGGACGGACACCTATCGTATCGACGGCAGCTATTTACGGGGATTTGCTATAGGTGATGATCAGCAAAAGTGGTATGTCCAATTAAAAATTACATCTGAACAACAAAAATACGTTTTCTTAAATGAGTCGCTTGCCGGCAAAACTTTTCTTATAGATGCGCAAGAAATTTCAAAACGATCTTTAACTCATATGTATGCTTTTGATATGGAAGCCTATATAAAAAGTAATGGAGCAGTGGGCCAAGTAGAGGCAGAAAATTATCGGATTATTGGAGAAGAGCAAAGCTTTTCAAGTTTTATGGCAGAAAAAAGATTTCAGATGAAACAACATATTCAGTCGACATTTCCACCTTCATTACAATCCGAAGCAGAAGCTTTATTAATCGGAAATCGTGAACAAATGCCATCGGATCTAAAAAATGCTTATCAAACATTAGGAATTACTCATCTTTTTGCTATTTCAGGGCTTCATATAGCATTAGTAGCACTAATATTGTATGAATTATTGATTCGCTTTGGAATTCGAAGAGAAACCGCTAATTGGATGTTAATATTAGCACTTCCACTATATGCATTATTAGCTGGAGGTGCACCCTCCGTATGGAGATCCGTTTCCGTTACAGAAATAGTATTAATAAGTATGGTGTGTAAGAAAAAAATTGCGATGGAAGATGCTTTTTCTCTAAGTATTATCGGTTTTGTACTAGTTAGCCCTTGGATTGTTTATCAAATTGGCTTCCAATTGTCTTACTTAGCTGCTTTCTCGTTAATCTATTCTTCGGTTCTAATAAATAGTAGCTCATCTTATATAAAACAATCTTTCACGATAACTTCGGTGTGTCAATTAATCGTTTACCCTATTCTACTCTATCATTTTTACGAAGTATCTATTTCATCCTTTGTAGCAAATCTATTATTTGTCCCTATATTTTCTTTCCTAATCCTACCACTAAATATATTCTTCTTATTTTTATCTTATTTCTCTACTACTATCAGCAATTTTATGTTTTCTTTGTACGAGCCTCTTCGAGCATTTTTAGAAAATTTTATATTATTTCTTGGTAATATACCTTTTCAAATATGGAATCCGATGAAACCATCTATAATAATGGTGTTTTTCGCATATTTAAGTGTGTTTATCTTTTTTATCTACTTGGAAAAGCGAAAAAGATTATTTATTGTATCTGTTATAGTTCTTTTCCCGATAATCTTAATGCAGATTAAACCATACTTGAATACATCCACCTGGATAACCTTTCTTAACGTAGGTCAAGGCGATTGCATAATAATTGAAATGCCCTACAGAAAAGAAGTGGTCATGATTGACACAGGTGGACTGTTACGTTTCGAACAGGATTCATGGAAAAAGACGAATGAAATGTATGAGGTAGGAAGGCAAATTGTTGTACCTTTTTTAAAAGGGAGGGGAATAACAAAGATTGATACCTTAGTAATAACCCATGCAGATGCTGATCATATGGAAGGTGCTGAAGAAGTATTAGAAGAAATCAAAATAAAAGAAGTGCATATTACTCCTAATTCTTCTGAGAAAGAAGTGATGGCAGATTTGTTGAAAGAAGCAAGGAAACAAAATATACCGATAGTTGAAAAAATGGCAGGTGACCAAATTGAATCTAAATTTTTTCAACTTCAATATATATATCCATTTGATATGGTTTATGAAGGAAACAATGATTCCCTCGTATTATCTATGAAAAATGCCCATTTTCATGGTTTGTTTATTGGTGATTTAGAGAAGGAAGGGGAAGAGGAGCTAATTTTAAAATACTCAAATGCAATTAGACAGATTACATTATTAAAATTAGGACATCATGGAAGTAAAACATCTAGTATTAAAGCTTTCCTAGACCTAACTGAGCCTGACGTTTCAATTATTTCGGCGGGTTATAACAATCGTTATGGTCATCCACATCTAGAAGTAATAGAGAGATTAAATATGTTAAATCTTCCTTATTTACAAACAGGAAAGGATGGGACGATTCAAGTAGAAATAAAAAAGAATGGGAAGATAGAGATATCTACACAATAAAAGAAAAAGGGTTTTGTCGAATGACAAAACCCTTTTTTGCTTTTATCGAGCGATAAACTCAATAATTACTGCAATTGCGAACATTATTGTAAAAAATCCAAAGGAGACTACGAAACCTACGCCTGAGTCGATAGCGTCGTTACGTTTCGACTGTACATTTTGTTCAAACTGATTCATTGATACCCCTCCTATTTCCACCTAATTATAATGGATTATATAAAAAAAATCTACACGGAAACGGTCTATTTTCTTTTCACTACTATAATGTCACAAATTATTCATTAATTCTACTGTATAATAAGAGTTAATAAAGATAATAAGGAGATTTCCTAAATGATTTCAGAAAAATGGATGCAAATAGCAAATAATAATATAGCGGAAGTTTATTTATTATATGGAACGGAAGCTTATTTTATAGAAGAGACTTTAAAAAAACTTAAAAGACAATTAAATGAAAATGGTGAAGTAGAAGTAATAAATTTTGATCTGGAAGAAAATAATATAGAAGAAGTTATATACGAAGCAGATACGATTCCTTTTTTCTCAGAACGAAAATTAGTAATAGCAAAAAATGCCTTCTTTTTAAAAGCAGCTGAAAAAGGGAAGGAGAAAATTGTTCATGATACTGTATTGTTGGAAAAATGGGTTCAAAGTCCATCTCCGACTTCAGTTACAGTTTTTATTGCACCTTATGAAAAACTAGATGAAAGAAAAAAAATAACAAAAGCGATGAAGCAATTTGCTAATGTGATAGAAGCTTCTAGCTTACAAGCTCATGATTTAAAAGGTTGGATTTTACACGAGGTTTCCAATCTAGGGAAAATAATCTCCGATGAGGCAGTAGATTGTTTAATAGAGATTGGTGGAACTAATTTAGTTCATTTACAAACAGAATTAATGAAAATTGCCACTTATTTAGGGGAACAGGAAGAAATTGAAATTAGTACGGTTAAGATGCTTCTCGTCAGAACATTAGAACAAGATGTTTTTTCTTTAGGAAATGCATATTTAACAGGAAACAAAGGGGAAGCAATCGAAATATATCATGATTTGTTAAAACGGAAGGAAGACCCACTTAAGCTAAATGCCTTAATAGCGACCCAGGTACGTTTGATGATTCAGGTAGGACACTTAAAGAAAAAAGGATATCACGCACAACAAATTGCAAATCAATTGAAAGTACATCCTTATCGAGTGAAGCTTTTATTTGATAATCCTAATCTACAAAATGAAAAAAAATTGCTTTCAACACTAAATGATCTTGCAACAGTGGACTTACAACTAAAAACATTAAATATTAATCGAGATCGAATTTTAGAAATGTTTTTGATGAAATAAAAAAAGAAAGACTGGCCGAAGATTCGGTTCCAGTCTTTTTACTTACGCTTTTTTCATTAATTGAGCTTTCTTACGATTAGCTGCGTTTTTATGAATTAAACCTTTAGAAGCTGCTTTTTCAACTTGTTGAATTGCAGTTTTAATAAGTTCTTTTGCGTTTTCTTCGTTATTAAGTGCAGCAGTGTCAGCTTTTTTTACAGCAGTACGCATAGCTGATTTTGCTTTTGCATTTTGAGCGTTTAACGTCTCGTTTTTCTTAACACGTTTAATAGCAGATTTAATATTTGGCATACCTTTCACCTCCTAATAAGGTCTGAGATGATACATTTATGTGTTGAAAACTGTCTTACACAACAAGCATTATTTTAACAAACGAAAAAACAAATTGCAATATATAAATGCAAAGAATATTTACTTGACACGTAGTACAAACTATTTAGGAGGTGATTTATATGTGGGGAAGAACAGATCTATTAGACGAAACGGAAGAAATGGTACAACACAGAACGAAAAGTGAGAAAGAGACATTAAGTGATTCAGAAGGTATCAAGTTTGATGAAAGTCGAAGCGGCGCAGTCTTAATTACTTCAATTGAAGTTAATGAACAAGGTGAGAAAAAAATAGGCAAGAAAAAAGGGAAATATATTACGTTAACAGATTTGACGGTCAATCCAGATGTAGAGGAAAGTTTTGAAGCTCTGGAAAAAATGTTTTTAGAGAAGCTAGACGAGATGCATCAAGGATTAAATTTATCAAATTCTTCAAAAGTATTAATAATTGGGTTAGGAAATTCAACTATTACTCCGGACGCTATTGGGCCGAAAGCGATTGAATACTTACAAGGTTCTTCGCTATCCCAAAAATCAGAAAATGTAAAGGTTGTGATGTATGCTCCTGGAGTAACTGGTCAGACGGGTTTTGAGACAAGTGACTTTATAGAAGCTATTAGTAAGGCATTTCAGCCAGATTTGATAATTGTGATAGATGCACTTGCTGCAAGAAATAGTGAACGACTTTGTAAAACTATTCAGCTGACGAATACAGGTATTCATCCTGGTTCGGGAGTAGGTAATCAAAGAAAAGAAGTGTCAGAGGAGGTTTACGGTGTTCCAGTAACTGCAATTGGGATTCCGATGGTGGTTGATGGTCCAGTCTTATATGCAGATGCGATGGAAAATGTTATCCACTATATTGCTTCTAAAGTAGAAGAAAAGAGTAGACCTTCCTCCGCACTTGCTGTTACCCCTATGGTGTCTAGTAAAAAATCGTCTCTTGATAGAACGGTTTTGCAACCGATATTTGGAGAATGGGTTACATGGTCAACGGATGAAAAAAGAAAATTGTTTGAAGAAGTGTTTGTAGGAAAAAATTCTTCTTTATTTGTTACACCGAAAGAAACTGACGCATGGGTTGAGCAGTATGCGTATTTACTTTCCAATGGAATTGAAAATTGGATTACAAGCAGATAAATACCGTATCTTTCTAGTCTTAAGGAATCTTTTTACTGAATCATACAAGTTCTAAAAATCCTCTCCTCAACATACGATTGTTTGAGGAGAGTGGAAATTATGACTAATTCCCTTAAGAATTTAACAAGCATTTTATTACTATTATTTTTAGCTCCAATTGTGATCGCTACAATCCAAACACCTCTTGTTACGCAAACGCAACTACCTGAAGAAAAGAAAAAAGAGGAAACACCAATTGTCTATGCGGCACAATTGGAATCATCACCAATTGCGACGGAAATTACAGAGCCCAAGAAAGCATTTGTATATTTTACTCATTACCAAGAAGCATACCAGCCAATACTGGCAGCAAAAGGTGAAAAGGTTGCAGTTTATCATCCTGAAAGTAATATAACTACCTTTCAAGAACAAATCAATGCTCAATTTGCGTTCCACCAAGTAGAAACTGAGTTTCTGGAAAACTATAATAAGCAAGAAATAAAAGAATATAATACAATTCGCCCATTCGTTCTCAATGCATTAGGCCATAATAAGTATGACATTATCCTTGATATTCACAGAGATTCAATGAAAGCAGATGTTACGACTCTCAAAGTCGGCGAAGAAAGCTATGCGAAATTTATCTTTGTTATTGGTGGAGAGCATGAGAATTACAGATGGAATGAGCAACTTGCAAACAATCTCTCTGATCAATTAAATAAATTAGTACCTGGGATCTCACGAGGAGTTTTGGTTAAATCCGGTAAAGGAGTAGACGGTGTATACAACCAAGATCTTGCTAAAAACCTCCTAGTAGTTGAACTTGGAGGCGTTGATAACAATGAACAAGAAATTAATCGTTCCATCGCTATATTAGCAAAAGCTATTTCAAATATGTTTTTCCAACCAATAGCATCTTAAAAACAAGGAGATTGAGCGTATTGCTTGATCTCTTTTTTACTTGATTGTTTTACGGACAGCTTTTTGATAAGATTATATTCTGGCAAAAATAATTTTAAAAGGTAACATTTCCAAAGTATTTTTACTTTGGAAACTTTAATATACAAGAAATACATAATTATTTAACAGACATATTCAATATTCGTTACGAAAAGGGGCTTTGTCTGTTATAATTCTTAGTAGTTTAATTAGGAGTGAACAAGCATGAATCATGAACAGAGAATGGAACGACAAAAAAAGATTCGTAACTTTTCGATCATTGCACATATTGACCACGGAAAATCAACGTTGGCTGATCGAATTTTAGAAAAAACACAAACCTTAACTTCACGTGAAATGAAAGACCAATTGCTTGATTCCATGGATTTGGAGCGTGAAAGAGGAATAACGATTAAGTTGAATGCGGTGCAATTAACATACAATGCAAAAGATGGAGAAGAATATATATTTCATCTAATTGATACACCAGGACATGTCGATTTCACATACGAGGTTTCTAGAAGCTTAGCGGCTTGTGAAGGAGCTATATTAGTTGTGGACGCAGCTCAAGGTATCGAAGCACAAACGCTTGCGAATGTGTATCTAGCATTAGACAATGATTTAGAGATTCTACCTGTTATCAATAAAATCGATTTACCTGCTGCCGATCCTGAGCGTGTTAGAAATGAAGTTGAAGAAGTTATAGGATTAGATGCATCCGAAGCAGTTCTAGCTTCTGCTAAAGCAGGGATAGGTATTGAAGATATACTTGAGCAAATAGTAGAAAAAGTGCCAGCACCATCCGGAGATCCTGCAGCCCCATTAAAAGCGCTTATTTTTGACTCGTTATTCGACCCTTATCGCGGTGTAATTGTTTATATTCGTATCATGGAAGGTACTGTAAAACCAGGAGATACGATAAAAATGATGTCTTCTGGTAAAGAATTCGAAGTAGTTGAAACAGGGGTTTTTACACCAAAATCTACTATGCGTTCAGAGTTGACTGTTGGGGACGTAGGTTTCTTAACAGCATCCATGAAACATGTTGGAGATTCAAGTGTAGGGGATACAATCACTTTGGCTTCGAACCCTGCTTCTGAACCACTTGCTGGATATCGAAAAATGAACCCTATGGTTTTCTGTGGTTTATACCCAATTGATAACTCAAAATATGTAGATTTAAGGGATGCCCTTGAAAAATTACAACTTAATGACTCAGCTTTAGAATTTGAACCAGAAACTTCACAAGCACTAGGATTTGGATATCGTTGTGGTTTCTTAGGACTGCTTCATATGGAAATAATACAAGAACGTATTGAGCGAGAATTTAAAATAGATTTAATCACGACTGCACCTAGTGTTATTTACGATGTTAAGTTGACTAATGGAGAAACGATTAAAGTAGACAACCCATCTATGATGCCAGATGTACAAAAAGTAGATACAATTGAAGAACCATACGTTAAAGCTTCTATTATGGTACCTGAAGATTATGTGGGATCTGTAATGGAGTTATGTCAACGAAAACGTGGGAATTTTATCACGATGGATTTCTTATCTAAAGCTCGGGTTAATATTATTTATGAAATTCCTTTATCTGAGATTGTATACGATTTCTTTGATGCGTTAAAATCAAGTACTAAGGGTTATGCATCTTTTGATTATGAACTGATTGGATACAAAGAATCTAAACTAGTTAAAATGGACATTCTTTTAAATAGCGAGAAAGTCGACGCATTAAGTTTTATTGTTCATAAAGATTTTGCCTATGAACGAGGAAAAGTGATTGTTGAAAAGTTAAAAGCACTTATTCCTAGACAACAGTTTGAGGTTCCTGTGCAAGCCGCAATTGGTCAAAAGATTGTTGCTCGTTCTACGATTAAATCAATCGGTAAAAACGTTTTAGCAAAATGTTATGGTGGAGATATTTCACGTAAAAGAAAACTTCTTGAGAAACAAAAAGAAGGTAAAAAACGTATGAAACAAGTAGGTTCTGTAGAAGTTCCTCAAGAAGCTTTTATGGCAGTTCTTAAGATGGATGAGCCTAATAAATAATTGATTAAAGTGATAAAAATAAAATCCTTTTGAAATTTATATATTTTTCAATGAATTTGCCACCGTTTGTATTTTTCGGTGGCAAGTTCTATTTCAATATAGTTGTAAGAAAGTTAAAGCGACTATATAATTTTGTTAGCAGATGGATTTGTTTAATAAGGCACTAAAAAAGGACCTAATTCAGGTCCTTTTTTATTTTGATAAATTATACAACAGCATTGTTATAAAAATTAACTATGATATTCTTCTGAGCCATGGCTAATACATTGAAAGTTCCTCATTGTATTCCTCTATCTATTAGTTTTAGTAGCTAGTTTCCTCATCAAGGAGAGAGATTAGTTGGGTAGTAGCTGGGGAAAGGAGTGAGCCTCGATGAAATGCATATCTTATCCCTCTTAGAAATTTAACCCCTCGTATCGGAATTTCTATTAATTGTCCATTTGCTAGTTCCTGTTGAATGGCTAAACTCGAAACAATTGACACTCCTAGACCATGAATTACTCCATGTTTGATTGCTTCTAGGCTGCTAATTTCCATATAATTTGGAGAACTGAATCCATATGCAAAAAGCTACGGGTACCTGATTTATTAGGCTTCAAAATGAAAGTCTCATTGGCTAAATCTTCTAGAGTGCACTCTTCATTTCTAGCAAGTGGATGTTGGTTATTGACGATTAGGACAAGCTCGTCTTGATAAAAGGTTTTATATTCAAAACGACTTTCGTCAATTGGTATCCGATCAGAGAGTACTAAAAATTCCACTTTATTGGATTCTAACATATGCTTCAACTGACTAGAGGACTGAGGAAGCAAAAAGAACGGCATCTGCTTTAAATATATTTAAAAGGCTAACATAATATTATCATCACATCCTGTGAAATTGGAGCGTTTTGCTAAAGGTAAACTACCAGCTAATTTTTTCTTGACTAGAGGAGCAGGACAAATGGTGCAACTAAAACCTATTACTCAGTTATTAAATATAAAAGGTAGTTGTATTGCAGGGGAAAGTACGGTGCTGGGGGTTGGAAAATTAGCAGGTTTTAGTCCAATTACCGATAATAAGATGACTGGCAACATAGACACAAATATTGATCTAAAAGCTAGATTAGCTTTAGAAGAGATTGTGGATAATGACATAGTTTATGTTCATGTAAAAGCACCAGATGTTAAAGGACATGATAATGAACCATTTGAAAAAGTAAAGTCCATTGAACTGTTTGATCGTATGGTAGGACTAATTCATGATCAGTTACCGGAAAATGTATATATTTTAATCGCCGCTGATCATTCGACGCCTTGCGAAGTTGGAGAGCATACGGGGGAACCTGTTCCAATTCTTATTTATGGCCCAGGAATACGAATAGACCGAAACAATAAGTATAATGAACTTGATTGTGCATATGGAGGATTAGGTCGCATAAAAGGTTTTGAATTTGTAACCACTTTGCATGATTTAATGGGGAAAGTAAAAAAACAAGGTAATTAGTAAAGTGTTACTTGTATACAGGAGAGTATTTCTATCCAATTAAAATATCTTATTTCACAAACCAAGTTTCTCAAAGGTTTGTTAGATTTAAGAAAATACGATACAATACAATAGGAAAGTGCTCGTCTATGAAGCATTTATGGCTTTTTTAAATGGACTAGCCTAATAAATATTAAAGGTAGGGAGGCTATTGCCTCCTTTTTCCTTTTATAGAAAGTGGTGCATCCTATGGTACGTGGTGTTTATCTCCACATTCCTTTCTGTCATCAGATTTGCAATTATTGCGATTTTAATAAATTTTTCTTTCATAACCAACCGGTTGATGAATATATCGAATCTTTAGGAAAAGAAATGCAGTTATGGGAAGAACAATTAAAGGGAGCTCAAATTGAAACTATTTTTATTGGCGGAGGAACTCCGACCTCTTTATCGGAATCTCAGTTGGAGCGATTATTAAATTTAATCCATCAATTTCTTCCAATGGAAAGAGTAGTTGAATTTTCTTCAGAGGCTAATCCTGATGAATTAACATTCGAGAAAATGCAACTTATGCGACAATATGGGGTAAATAGATTAAGTATGGGTGTTCAGACGTTTGATCAAGATTTATTGAAAGTACTTGGTAGAACTCATTCAAATGAACATGTCTATGGAGTAATAGAAAATGCTAAGAAAATTGACTTCCCGTCTATTAGTATTGATTTAATGTATGGTTTGCCAAACCAAACAATGGAGCAATGGCAAAATTCGCTTCAACAGGCATACAGTCTAAACATTCCACATATTTCTGCCTATTCTTTATTGGTAGAGCCTAAAACGATTTTCTACAACTTAATGTCCAAAGGGAAACTTTCATTACCAGGGGAAGACTTGGAAGCAGATATGTATGGGTACTTGTTAGATGAAATGAAGAAGCAAGGATATAACCAATATGAGATTAGTAATTTCGCAAAGGAAGGGAAAGAATCCCGTCATAATTTAATATATTGGGATAATGATGAATACATTGGTCTTGGAGCAGGAGCGCATGGATATGCAAATGCCATTCGATACTCTAACCATGGTCCTTTAAAAAAATACATGCATATGATCGATCAAAATGAAAAACCTATCATGATGCATAAAGTAGTAACTTCCAACGAAATGATGGAAGAGGAAATGTTTTTAGGTCTACGTAAAAATGTCGGAGTTTCGATAGATAGATTTAATCATCGATATAGTGAAACGATCCAAAATGTGTACGGAAAAGAATTAGAGGAACTACAACAAAAAGGATTCATAATCATTGAAAATAATCATGTGAAACTAACTAGACGTGGGCGATTTGTTGGAAATGAAGTATTTCAGTATTTTCTTCAATAATCTAAATCATATTCATTGACAGTTTTCTATAGATTTGATACCTTTTATATGAGTATTAGCACTCTCATAGAACGAGTGCTAACAGAGGTGATAATCATGCTAACTAATCGGCAATTATTAATATTGCAAGTAACGGTAGATGATTTTATTGATACCGCTCAACCAGTTGGATCTCGTCAGATTTCGAAAAAGGAGGAAGTACCATATAGTCCTGCTACTATTCGAAATGAAATGGCGGATCTAGAAGATATGGGATATTTAGAAAAAACGCATACTTCGTCTGGTCGTGTACCGTCAGAAAAAGGGTACCGTTACTATGTAGACAATATGTTAACTCCACAACGAATATCGAAAGACGAGATAAAGCAAATTCGTTCAGTTTTTGAAGAAAGAATGGTGGAGACGGAGCAAATAATTCGCAAGTCGGCAAATATCTTGTCTGAATTGACGAATTACACCTCCATATTATTAGGGTTGGATGTTCTTAAACATCGAGTAAAACGTTTTTCAATCGTTCCACTGTCAGAGGATTCGGCTGTTGCCATTATCGTTACAGATAGCGGACATGTTGAAAATCGAGTATTTTCTATTCCTGAAAGCTATAACTCATCGGACATTGAACGAATGGTTAATTTGTTAAATGACAGCTTAATAGGAGTACCTCTACATGAGGTTCCTATGAAATTAGAGGCTGTTACAAGCACGTTACTGAAACAACGTGTTGGGCATTTTAATAACCTCCTTAGTTCATTAAATAAAGCGATGACGATAGAGCATAAGGATAAACTATACTACGGTGGAAAAATGCAACTACTAAATCAACCAGAATTTAATGATCTAGAAAAAGCTCGTAGTATAATGTACATGATCGATCATGTAAACCAAATACCTAGTATTTTTGCTCTTGATAAAAAAGGAATTCAGATAAGAATTGGATCTGAAAATAACCATCTCGCTATGGAGGACTGTAGCGTTATTACAGCTTCCTATGGTATTGGAGATGAACAAATGGGATCTATAGCAATTATTGGCCCTACACGTATGGATTATAAGCGTGTTGTTTCTTTACTGGATGTCATGAGTACTGATTTATCAAGAGAATTATCTAGAATATTGCGAGGTCATCATGGGTAAAGGAGAGTTGTGGACATGTCAAAACAAAAAGATGAAATTGTAGAAGAAGAAGTAGCATCGAATGAAAATAACGAAGAAGTTAACGAGGAAAGTGTGGAAGAAGTAGTAGAAGTAGACGAACTTACACTTGTTAAACAACAACTTGAAGAAGAACAAGACAAAGCAATTCGTTTGAGAGCAGACTTTGAAAACTATAAACGTAGGGTTCAATTAGATAAAGAAGCGGATTATAAGTATCGTGCACAATCTGTGTTAAATGATATCTTACCAGTTCTAGACAATTTTGAACGCGCACTTGCAGTTAACGTAACATCGGAAGAGGCTGTATCTTTAGTTAAGGGATTAGAAATGGTCTACCGTTCTTTACTAGATGCAGTAGCGAAAGAAGGCCTTGAAGTTATTGAAGCAGAAGGCGTTCCTTTCGATCCAAACTTCCATCAGGCAGTAATGCAAGAAAAGGACGATTCAAAAGAGTCAGGAATCGTGCTTCAAGAATTACAAAAAGGGTATAAGTTAAAGGATCGAATACTTCGACCTACTATGGTTAAGGTAAACGAATAGTAATATTAACTTACTTATATCAGTTATAAATTAGGAGGAATAATATATGTCTAAAATTATTGGTATTGACTTAGGAACAACAAACTCATGTGTATCTGTATTAGAAGGCGGAGAACCAAAAGTAATTCCGAATCCAGAAGGTAATCGTACAACTCCATCTGTTGTAGCATTTAAAAACGGAGAAAAACAAGTTGGGGAAGTAGCTAAACGTCAATCTATTACAAATCCAAATACAATTGCATCTGTTAAACGCCTAATGGGTACGAACGAAAAAGTAACTGCTGAAGACAAAGAATATACTCCACAAGAAGTATCTGCAATGATTCTTCAATACTTAAAAGGATTTGCAGAAGATTACTTAGGTGAAAAAGTAACAAAAGCAGTTATTACAGTTCCTGCATACTTTAATGATGCTGAACGTCAAGCTACAAAAGATGCTGGCCGTATTGCAGGTCTTGAAGTTGAGCGTATTATCAACGAACCAACTGCTGCAGCATTAGCTTACGGATTAGATAAAATGGATCATGATGAAAAAATTCTAGTCTACGATTTAGGTGGAGGTACATTTGACGTATCTATTCTAGAACTTGGTGATGGTGTATTTGAAGTATTGGCTACAGCTGGTGATAATCGTCTTGGTGGAGATGACTTTGACCAAGTAATTATGGATTATTTAGTACAAGAATTTAAAAAAGATAATGGTATTGACTTATCTCAAGATAAAATGGCTGTTCAACGTCTAAAAGACGCTGCAGAAAAAGCGAAAAAAGATTTATCAGGTGTAACATCAACACAAATTTCTCTTCCTTTCATTACTGCAGGAGATGCAGGTCCACTTCACTTAGAAGTAACAATGACTCGTGCTAAATTTGATGATTTAACTGCACATCTAGTAGAGCGTACAATGGTACCAACTCGTCAGGCACTAAAAGATGCTGGTCTAACCTCATCACAAATTGATAAAGTAATTCTTGTAGGTGGATCTACTCGTATTCCTGCAGTTCAAGATGCTATTAAAAAAGAAACTGGTAAAGAACCACATAAAGGTGTTAACCCAGATGAAGTAGTAGCAATGGGTGCTGCTGTTCAAGGTGGAGTACTAACTGGAGATGTGAAAGACGTTGTTCTTCTTGACGTTACGCCACTATCTTTAGGTATTGAAACAATGGGTGGAGTATTTACTAAATTGATTGAACGTAATACAACTATCCCAACATCAAAATCTCAAACATTTTCAACTGCAGCTGACAACCAACCAGCAGTAGATATTCACGTATTACAAGGTGAACGTCCTATGTCAGCAGATAACAAAACACTTGGTCGTTTCCAACTTGCGGATATTCCACCAGCACCACGTGGTGTTCCACAAATAGAAGTTACATTTGATATCGACAAAAATGGTATCGTTAATGTTAAAGCGAAAGATTTAGGGACACAAAAAGAGCAAAACATTACAATTCAATCGAACTCTTCACTTTCTGATGAAGAAATCGAACGTATGGTAAAAGAAGCAGAAGCTAATGCAGAAGCGGATAAAGCTCGTAAAGAAGAAGCGGAAGTTAAAAATGAATCGGATCAATTAGTCTTCATGACAGAGAAAACTCTAAAAGATTTAGAAGATAAAGTATCCGAAGAAGAGAAAAAATCTGCTGAAGAAGCAAAAGAAGAGTTAAAAGCTGCATTAGAAGCTGGTAATTTAGAAGACATTAAAGCAAAAAGAGATAAATTAAACGAAATCGTTCAACAACTTACAATGAAACTTTACGAACAAGCACAAGCAGATGCTGCTAATGCAGGTCAAGCAGACGGTGGTCAAGCGGATGACGGTGTTGTAGATGCTGAATTTGAAGAAGTAAACGACGACGACAAAAACAAGTAAGACGAGTAATTTGTTAAGTGAGAAAAGTCAAAGACCGATTTCGGCTTTGGCTTTTCTTACTGTTTAGCACCAAAAGGGACTATAAGTTTTTTGCTATTCGGATTTTGTCCATGTTACAATTATCTTTATGTGCAGGTTAACAGAGCAGGAGAGTGAACTATGAATAAACGTGATTATTATGAAGTGCTTGGTTTAACAAAAGGCGCTTCCCAAGATGAAATTAAAAAAGCATATCGTAAGCTTTCCAAACAATATCACCCTGATATTAATAAAGAAGCTGACGCAGAGGAAAAGTTTAAAGAGATATCAGAAGCTTATGAAGTGTTAAGTGATGAACAAAAACGTGCCCAATATGATCAATTTGGTCATGCTGGTCCAAACCAAGGCTTTGGTGGTTTTGGTGGTGGAGCAGATGGTTTTGGCTTCGAAGATATTTTTAGCTCATTTTTTGGAGGGGGAGGCTCTCGCCGCCGTGATCCAAACGCGCCAAGAAAAGGTAGTGATCTTCAATACTCTATGACCATTGAGTTTGAAGAGGCCGTATTTGGTAAAGAGACAGAAATAGAAATTTCAAAAGAAGAAAATTGTGATACATGCTCAGGAACTGGCGCAAAACCAGGTACACATCCTGAAACCTGTACGCATTGTAATGGTGCAGGTCAAGTTAGTGTGACACAAGATACACCATTTGGCCGTATTCAAACAAAACGCACATGTAATCAATGTCATGGAACTGGTAAAATGATTAAAGATAAATGTTCTACATGTCACGGAAAAGGTACTGTAAATCAACGCAAAAAAATTAAAGTGTCAATTCCAGCTGGAGTGGATGATGGTCAACAGCTTCGTGTAAGTGGTCAAGGGGAACCAGGTATAAATGGCGGTCCTGCTGGAGACTTATATATTGTATTCCGTGTTAAAGCAGATCCACGTTTCGAACGAGATGGCGATGATATTTATTATGAATTACCACTAACTTATGCCCAAGCGGCTTTAGGTGATGAAATCGAAGTCCCTACTGTGCAAGGGAAAGTGAAATTAAAGATACCAGCAGGAACACAGTCACAAACTAAATTCCGCTTAAAAGGAAAAGGCGTGAAAAACGTTCATGGTTACGGTGTCGGAGATCAACACGTTATTGTCAAAGTTATCACTCCTAAAAAATTGACAGAAAAACAAAAACAATTACTTCGTGAATTTGCTGAGATTAGCGGGGATATACCTGAAGAGCAAGGTAGTTCATTATTTGATAAAATAAAAAGAACGATAAAAGGTGAGTAAAGGAGTTGTGCGCAGGGTGAAATGGTCTGAACTATCTATTCATACAACAAATGAAGCAGTAGATGCTGTAAGTAATATTTTGCATGAAGCTGGTGCGAGTGGGGTAGTCATTGAAGACTCTGATGAGTTAGTTAGAGAAAGAGAAGATCGATTCGGTGAAATCTATAGTTTAAATCCAGACGATTTCCCTGTTGATGGAGTTCGTGTAAAAGCTTATTTAGCAGAAACTAGCTTTCTATTAGAAACGGTAGAAGAGATCAAGCTCGCGATTAATAACTTACAAAATTTTAATATCGATATTGGACACAATATCGTAACAGTACAAGAAGTGGACGAGGAAGATTGGGCAACTGCTTGGAAAAAATACTACCATCCTGTGAAAATATCTAATCTTTTTACAATCGTGCCCACATGGGAAGATTATGAACGAGTAAGTACAGATGAACTAATTATAGAATTAGATCCAGGAATGGCTTTTGGAACTGGTACTCATCCTACAACTGTAATGTGCCTTCAAGCTTTAGAGAAAACTGTCCAACCGAATTCAAAAGTAATTGATGTAGGAACTGGTTCAGGAGTGCTCTCTATTGGAGCAGCTAAACTTGGTGCAACATCTATACAAGCTCTTGATTTGGACGAAGTAGCTGTGGCTTCTGCAAAAGAAAATATTATTATAAATAATGTAGATCATTTGATAGAGGTTACACACGGTAATTTACTTGACAATGTAAATGAACAAGCTGATATTGTAATTGCGAATATTTTAGCTGAAATTATTATGACATTTACAGATGATGCCTTTTCTATTGTCAAAGATGGAGGCTTGTTTATTACATCCGGTATAATTTCTGCTAAAAAAGAAGATGTGAAAAATGCTTTGCAAAAATCTGGCTTTGAAATTGAAGAAGTGATGATGATGGAAGACTGGGTAACAATCATTTCAAAAAAACCACTTCAATAAGGAGATTGTTATGCAACGTTATTTTACGGATGTCCCAATAAACGAAAATAATATGGTTACAATAACAGGCGAGGATGCGCATCATATGATTCAAGTGATGCGCATGTCACCTGACGATCAAGTATATGTAGTTGTAGAAAAAATGACATATACGATGAAAATTATAGAAGGGACTTCAAAGGAAGTCCTCTTAAAAGTTGTTGAACAACAGAGTAATTCAAACGAAATGCCAATTGAAGTATCCATTGTATGTGGCCTACCTAAAGGCGATAAGTTGGAATTGATTACTCAAAAAGCAACAGAACTTGGAATGCATACACTTTATCCATTTGAAGCAAAAAGATCAATTGTAAAATGGAATAAAGAAAAAAACGAAAAGAAGCTTGTTCGTCTGCAAAAGATTGCAAAAGAAGCAGCAGAGCAATCTCATCGATCGAAGATACCTACTATACATAGTCCTATAAATTTAAATGAGCTTTTAGAAATTTCTAAAAGATATGATGTGAAGTTTGTAGCAGATGAAGAAGATGCAAAACAAGAGCAACGTAAAAAGTTTGCCGAGCAATTAAAAAAGGTGTATGATAAAAAATCGATACTTATTGTATTTGGTCCAGAAGGTGGATTAGATCGCTCCGAAGTACAAGTATTACTAGAAAATGATTTTCAACCAATTTCACTAGGGCCAAGAATTTTAAGAACCGAAACTGCCCCATTATATGCGCTTGCTGCAATTTCCTATGAATATGAATGAAAGAGGTGTAAGGATATGTCATCCGTTGCATTCCATACATTAGGCTGTAAAGTAAATCACTACGAAACAGAGGCTATTTGGCAATTATTTAAAGAAAATGGTTATGAACGTAGTGATTTTGAAAAACAATCAGATGTATACGTTATCAATACTTGTACGGTAACTAATACAGGTGATAAAAAAAGTCGTCAAGTAATACGTCGTGCAATTCGTCAAAACCCAGATGCTGTTATTTGTGTAACTGGTTGTTATGCACAAACTTCTCCGGCAGAGATAATGGCTATTCCAGGTGTAGATATTGTTGTGGGAACACAAGAAAGAACAAAAATGTTAGATTATATTGAACAATATAAATCCGAAAGAAATCCTATTAATGCAGTAGGAAACATTATGAAGAATCGAGTATATGAAGAATTGGATGTTCCATCATTCACAGATCGTACTCGTGCTTCCCTTAAAATACAAGAAGGTTGTAATAATTTTTGTACTTTTTGTATTATCCCTTGGGCTCGTGGCCTCATGAGATCACGTGATCCTGAAGAGGTAGTTCGTCAAGCTCAACAATTAGTTGATGCAGGTTATTTAGAAATAGTCTTAACTGGAATCCATACAGGTGGATATGGAGAAGATTTAAAAGATTATAACTTGGCTCAGCTTTTAAGAGATATTGAAAATAATGTAAAAGGACTAAAGCGTCTACGTATTAGTTCAATCGAGGCAAGTCAATTATCAGATGAAGTAATTGATGTTTTGAGAGATTCAAAAATTGTTGTGAGACACCTGCATATTCCTATTCAATCTGGCTCAGATACCGTGTTAAAAAGAATGCGTAGAAAATATACAATGAAGTTTTTCGCTAATAGACTAGATCGATTAAGAGAGGCTTTGCCTGATTTAGCTATTACTTCGGATGTTATCGTTGGTTTTCCAGGTGAAACGGAAGAAGAATTCATGGAAACGTATGATTTCATTCGTGACCAAAAATTCTCTGAACTTCATGTTTTCCCATATTCTAAACGTACAGGTACACCTGCTGCAAGAATGGAAAATCAAGTAGACGAAGAAGTGAAAAATGAACGTGTGCACCGTTTAATCACTTTAAATGATCAACTTGCTGTTGAATATGCATCTCGTTTTGAAGGCGAAGTATTAGAGATTATTCCAGAAGAAAAATATAAAGTGGATTCAGAGTCTAATTTGTATGAGGGTTATTCAGACAATTATCTAAAAGTTGTTATTCCTGGTTCGGATGATTTGATTGGGAAATTAGTTCGTGTAAAAATTACAAAGGCTGGCTATCCTTATAACGAAGGACAATTTGTACGGGTGCTAGACCAAATAGAAGAGTTAGTTTAATAAAAAAGTCAGTGAATCTAGTCTCACTGGCTTTTTTTTATAATTTCTATTATGATTAAGAGGTACGGACAACTGCCGAGAGGGGAATACAAATGACACAAAATATTGCAGCATTAATTGATCATACATTATTAAAACAAAATGCTACTAAAGATCAAATTGAAAAATTATGTGAGGAAGCTAAAACTTATAAATTTGCTTCGGTATGTGTGAATCCTACTTGGGTTCAGCTAAGCGCAAAACTTTTACAAGATAGCCCTGTAAAAGTATGTACAGTAATTGGGTTTCCATTAGGCGCAAGCACTACAGAAGTGAAAGCATTTGAAACTAAAAATGCTATTGAGAATGGCGCGGAAGAAATAGATATGGTTATTAATGTGGGTGCATTGAAAGATGCAGACTATGATTTTATCCAAAAGGATATCGCTGCTGTAGTAGAAGCAGCAAAAGAAAAAGCTATTGTGAAAGTAATTTTAGAAACTTGTTTATTAACAAATGAAGAAATTGTTAAAGCAAGTGAAATATCTAAAGCTGCAGGAGCAGACTTTGTTAAAACTTCTACTGGATTTTCAACTTCAGGGGCAACAGTTGAAGCTGTTAAACTTATGAGAGAAACTGTTGGACAAGAACTTGGAGTAAAGGCTTCTGGCGGTGTTCGCAGCCTAGAAGATTTACAAGCAATGGTGGATGCTGGTGCTTCTAGAATTGGTGCAAGTTCTGGTGTAGAAATTATGCAAGGTTTTACAAGTAAATCTGATTATTAATTTAGTTGTTAGTATTGACCGATTGTAAACAATACGATATAATTTTTTAGTACATAACACTTGGTTATGTACTTGACGTGTGTTCGGAGGGAGGGAAAGAGAGATGTCAAAAACTGTCGTTCGCAAAAACGAATCGCTTGAAGATGCTCTTCGCCGCTTCAAACGTACTGTATCTAAAAGTGGTACAATTCAAGAGGTTAGAAAGCGCGAGTTTTATGAAAAACCAAGCGTGAAACGTAAAAAGAAATCAGAAGCTGCACGTAAACGTAAGTGGTAAATTAATCCCAACCATCCCTACGTTCAAAACACGTACATTATGATTAACATTTACAACTATGTAAACCGAGAAAATTTATTTTCTCGGTTTATTTTTTTTTTGAAACTTTTTTCATTCTACTCCGTAAAGTATTATATACATATAGAAGAAGGGAGGTTTAAGGATGAAATTGTTCCGATATATTATTACTATTAGCTTATTGGTTTTATCATTTTTCATGATTGTTCCTTCTATTACTGCGGACGCTCCGAAAGTTTATAAAATTCCAGTGTATAAAGAAGTCGAAAAAGGTTTATATGCTTTTTTAAAAAGATCCATCAATGATGCAGAAGAAGCTGGTGCAGAAGCTATAATTTTTGAGATTAATACGCCAGGAGGATTTGTAGATTCTGCTGAAGATATTGTAAATTTACTGGATTCAACATCTATTCGAAAAATAGCCTATATTAATTCTCAAGCACTTTCAGCAGGAGCATATTTAGCACTTCATACAGATGAAATATATATGTCCCCAAATGGAACGATTGGAGCAGCAGCGGTAATTGACGGAAGTGGAAATGCTGCTGAAGTAAAAGCAAGAAGTGCGTGGAAGGCTAAAATGATCAATGCAGCCAATCGTACTGGGAAAAATCCCATTTATGCACAAGCAATGGCAGATGAAAGTGTTGACTTACCAAATTTTAATGCTCCAAAAGGTGAATTGTTAACGCTTACCTCTGCAGATGCTTTAAAGGTAAAGTACTCTAATGGGACAGTAAGTTCAATGCAAGAACTACTAGAAGTGACAAATTTAGCGGATGCACAAATTATTGAAACTGAGCAGACGGTTACTGAAACGATAGCTAGATTTATTACTCATCCTATAATAGTTCCAATACTTTTATCGATTGCTAGTTTGGGACTAATAGTAGAGTTGTATTCTCCTGGTTTCGGTGTTGCTGGAACAATGGGGCTCTTATCGTTAGCACTTTTCTTTTTTGGGCATTTAGTTGCGGGGCTCGCAGGGTACGAAACGCTTATCATTTTTGTTATTGGAGTAATCTTATTAATTGCTGAATTCTTTTTGCCCGGAGGAATTAGTGGTATATTAGGGGCAGCTGCTATTATTCTTAGTATAATTCTAGCAGGAGGCAATATTGTACAAATGAGTATTGCTGTTTTAATTGCTTTAACAGTAGCTATAGTGGGAATGGTGATTATTATGAAATTTTTTGGTAAACAATTAAGAGTATTAAATAAAGTAATTCTATCGGATGCAACAACCACAGAACAAGGGTATGTTTCCAATGTAAATAGACTTGAGTTAGTTGGTAAAGTAGCAGTAACGATGACACCCCTTAGACCTGCCGGAACGATACGTATAAGTGATGAGCGAATAGACGCAGTGTCCGATGGAAGTTATATTGATAAGAATAAGCATGTTATGATTATCAAAGTAGAAGGCTCTCGTATAGTTGTGAGAGAAGTTAGAGAAGAGGAGGAATAATATGTTTAGTGGAGGAATGATCGGTTTAATAGTAATAATCGTGTTAGCATTTATCGTGCTTTCTGTGTTTTTTACATTTTTTCCAATCGCATTATGGATTTCAGCACTTGCAGCTGGTGTAAAGATCAGCATATTTACATTAGTTGGTATGAGGTTACGTCGAGTTATACCATCTCGTATCGTAAACCCACTTATAAAAGCACATAAAGCTGGGTTGAATGTTGCTATAAACCAGTTAGAAAGTCATTATTTAGCGGGTGGTAATGTTGACCGTGTCGTTAACGCGTTAATCGCTGCTCACCGTGCGAACATTTCGCTAACATTTGAACGTGCAGCGGCAATTGATTTAGCAGGTCGTGATGTATTGGAAGCAGTACAAATGTCTGTTAATCCAAAAGTAATTGAAACTCCATTCATTGCAGGGGTTGCAATGAACGGAATTGAAGTAAAAGCTAAAGCCCGCATTACAGTACGTGCGAACATTGACCGTTTAGTCGGGGGAGCTGGAGAAGAAACAATTGTAGCTCGTGTTGGTGAAGGTATCATTAGTACCATCGGTTCAAGTACTAGTCATGAACGAGTTTTAGAAAACCCAGATTTAATTTCTCAAACTGTATTAGCTAAAGGATTAGATTCTGGAACAGCATTTGAAATTCTATCGATTGACATTGCGGACGTTGATATAGGTAAAAATATTGGCGCTGAACTGCAAACAGAGCAAGCTGAAGCTGATAAGAAAATTGCACAGGCTAAAGCAGAAGAACGTCGTGCAATGGCTGTAGCTTCTGAGCAAGAAATGAAAGCTAAAGTAGTTGAAATGCGCTCTAAAGTAGTTGAAGCAGAAGCAGAAGTACCACTTGCGATGGCTGAAGCTTTACGTGAAGGTAATATAGGTGTTATGGATTATATGAACTATAAAAATATTCAAGCAGATACAACGATGAGAGATTCAATAAGCAAAGTCGGGGGAGAAAAAACTTCTACGGATGAGTTGAAAGACTAAGAAATAATAGATAGGAGGTTTTCTCCTTGGAAAGTATTATTGTCATTATCATTATGGCGATCATTAGTAGTTTGGTTGGCAAGAAAAAGAAAACAGACCAAAAGCCTGTCAAACAAACTCAACAACAAATGAAACCAGTGAAAGATAATCCATTTAAAGATCTAGGCGATTTTGCAAAAGATTTTATGGATGAACAAAAAAAGCAATTGAATAGGAAATCCCCAGAAGTAAAGAAGGCGCCTATTCCCGTTGAAAGAGTAGAACGTGAAGTCATGAGAGATCAGGGCAAACCCCGTTCTACTGGTAGACTTTCTGTTCACCAGGAAAAAAAAGAAAAGAAAGTATCACAACCGAATATTAATGTTATTCCTAATTCCAAAGATGATTTAGTTAAAGCAATTGTATTCTCTGAAATTCTTGCACCACCAAAATCGAGAAGATAACTCATGAACACTCCTTTACATGCATAAAATCATGTAAAGGGGTGTTTTTTTGAAAAAATTATTTCCACTCCATGCGAGTATTATGATGGAAGATTTTAGTGAGATTACGTTAGATAATGAATTTACCATCCTTCGTTTAAAAGAAAATAATTTAGTTTGTGCATACGATGATTTCCTTTTAGAAATTCAAGCCAATACTTTAAAGATAAAATCATTATCAATGGAGCGACTCTGTTTGCAAGTAGAAGAGCTTAGTCATTTCAAAATTACGAGGAAGGAAAAAACGTAATGCCACAGCTAATCCAAGTAAGGATGCCGATTAAAGTGGATCAGCATCTATTATTTCAACGATTATTTTCCGCTAATATTGTTGTGTATCAAGTCTACAGTACAGAAAAGTACTTTTATTTTTCTGTTCGTAGAAAAGACTTGCCATTATTTCGAAAAATAAGAAGGTCATTAAAACTTCCTGTCCACTTAGTGGATGAAAGAAAAAAAGGAATCATTCAACCTTATGCTATCTCTATAGTAGGAGTGATCATATTTTTATTGATTCCAGTTTTACTTGCGCAATTCATTTGGACTATAAAAATTGATTCTGAATCGCCAGAAAATGATGTGCTTATTTATGAAGAATTAAAAGAAATGAATATCAAAAAAAATATGCGTGCTTCAAAATTGCCATCAGAGCAAGAGATTAGGCAAAAACTTTTATTAAAACATAAAGAATACTCATGGGTGCATTTTACAAAGTCAGGATCAAAACTGACAGTAACGCCGATGCTTGCACCTATTCAGACTGAACGTGTCATTAAAGATGCTCCCCCTGTACATTTAATAGCAAAAAGAAGTGGTGTCATAACCGATTTTGAATTAATAAAAGGAGTTAGGGCAATTGAAAAAAATGTTAGCGTTCAAAAAGGAGACGTTTTAGTAAATGGCTTTGTAACCCAAGGAGCTAAAAGAATTATTACGAGTGCAGAAGGAAAGGTATTTGCAAGTTATTGGATTGAGCTTGAATTTGAATTACCAAAACAAGTAAGTATCGTAAAGCCGAGTGAACGGAAGCTGGTGATACAAAAAAAGAGTGAGAAAAAAACTACGTTTTGGAAGGAAATTGTTCTTCCTAAACCTTTACAAAAATATTTAGAAGCAGGCTATGTTCAACTATCGGAAGAAAATAAGTTTTTACTGGATGAACAATCGATGGAAAAATTGATACGTCCATTACTTTATCAAAAAATAATAAATGAGCTACCAGCCGATACTCAAATTCTGGAGGATAAAATTTTACAGGTGACCATTCAAAATGATAAAGTAAAAGGGAAAGTATTATTTTTGATAAATGAAAATATTGCAATTCCACAAGTAATACCCTAAGGAGACGAAGCATGAGTGAACTTACACAATTAGATCTTATTTTACAAGACCCAACTGAAGCTGTAATGCTTCTAGGTATTTCAGATAAAAATGTAAAGCTTATCGAAGAAGAACTAAAAGTACAATTGATTTCTAGAGGGGAAACAATTCGTATTGTTGGTGAAGAAAAAAATGTAGATGAAGCAAAAAAGTTAATGGAACAATTATTATCTGTCATTCATAAAGGTATCAATATTAACTCACGTGACGTTTCTTCTGCGATTGAAATGAGTATGAATGGCACAATAGAATACTTTTCAGGTTTGTATGACGAAGAAATCGCAAGAAATACAAAAGGAAAAGCAATACGTGCAAAAACAATTGGTCAGCGAGAATATATACAAGGTATACGAAAATTTGACTTGGCATTTGGAATTGGACCAGCTGGTACTGGTAAAACTTATTTAGCTGTAGTAATGGCTACACAGGCATTAAAGAATGCGCACGTTAAAAAAATCATTTTGACACGCCCAGCAGTGGAAGCAGGCGAGAGTTTAGGATTTCTACCCGGAGACTTAAAAGAGAAGGTAGACCCTTATTTAAGACCGTTATACGATGCGCTACATGATGTTCTTGGAATGGAACAAACCGAGCGCTTAATCGAGCGAGGAACGATTGAAATAGCTCCTCTTGCATATATGAGAGGAAGAACCCTGGATGATGCATTCGTTATTCTTGATGAAGCTCAAAACACAACTAAAGCACAAATGAAAATGTTCTTAACTCGTCTAGGATTCGGATCCAAAATGGTTATCACAGGAGATAAAACCCAAATAGATTTACCTAGAGGTGCAGAATCGGGATTAATCATTGCAGAGAAAATCTTGAGTAATGTTTCAGGTATTCATTTTCAATATTTGGAACAAGGGGATGTAGTACGTCATCCATTAGTTGCAAAAATAATACAAGCATACGAAGAACAGCAGCCTTAATGGGCTGCTTTTTTTTATCTATGTGGTTGGTAAGGTACAAATGTGGGTGTCTACTATTTATTGTAAGAATTGTAAGGCTTTGCGGATTCTAAGTAACTTTTTATTTTTTGATACTGTCTTAACTTTTGCGTTTCCAGGATGTGCGTCTCATACGCCTCATAAGCCCGTAGAATTAGAACCTTAAAGAAGTGGGTAGCGTACCAATTATATGCATAGACTGAACAGATACATCACCAATTATATGCATTCTAGCTGGCAGCACGTCCGAATGAGGCGCTATATGCGCAAGCGCATCCAACTGTCTCATACGGCACGTCATGCGGCTTGCAAGGCGCGACTCATCCTGCGGAGGCTCATGCGTAGCGTGCGGGCAGCGCACATCCGTGTTTTGCTTTATAAGTTGCTGAAGCAGATTCTAAATAATAAAAATGTGGATGAGAAAGCACTTTTATATAGGCATACGTTACCTATTGCATTGAGATAACAATTTATAAAGTAAGTCTTCAGGATGTGCGCCTTACACGCCGCAGGAGCGCGAAGAATGAGACCCGTAAAGGATGTGGGAGCGACGAAGGCGCGACTCATCCTGCGGAGGCTCATGCGTAGCGTGCGGCAAGCGCACATCCGTGTTTTGCTTTATAAGTTGCTGAAGCAGATTATATATAAAAATGTTGTTGAGAACATACTCTTATATAGGCATACGTTATCTCTTACTTTGAGATAGCAATATGAAGTAAGCTTCTTCAGGATGTGCGAATTACACTCCGCAGGAGCGCGAAGAATGATACCCCCGTAAAGGATGTGGGAGCGACAAAGGAGCGACTCATCCTGTGGAGGCTAATGAGTAGCGTGCGGCAAGCGCACATCCGTCTCTATTTGACAAGTTGTTGGACCCGAATCTTTCTCCTTTTCACTTTTCTAAATGCTTAAATTTGGAATTATTTTTAAAACATACAATAAATAAGGTATAATGAAGGTACCATTTAGAAGGGTGATGAATATGTTATGAATTCAATTTTATTAAAAATGAAGGAATGGAGTAATTATAAGCATCTCCCGCTAGTTATTATTTTTATTACGGCTATAATTATGTTTTTTTTATTGATCGGCAATGTGAAGGAAAATACATATGATATTAAAGAGTTTCAATTATCTCCAGATACTATTCGTGCAGTTAAAACCATAGAAGATACCGTTAAAACAGAAGAGGAACGTGAAAGGGTAGCAGCAGAGATTCAACCATACTATCAATTTCAAGAAGAGACTGCAGATAACCAAGCTGCCATCATCAGTTCCATATTTGATAGTGTCATTGAAATCAAAAAAGAAGTGATTCCTGAGGGAGAAGCAGAAAATAGAACAAGCCAGCTAGAAAAATTGAAAAAGGAAATTGATAAAATTGTTGATAATGCAAGTATGGTGCAGTTAAACGATGAGGCATTAATAACTTTATTGGGTCAAAGTCCAGCAGTACTTGAAAAATCTAGTGATACCATTACCACCCTTGTTAAGGATATGTTGGATAAACCGATTCGATTTGAAAACGTTTCTGATAAGAAAAAAGAAATAGAAGATCAAGTAAGGAAGTCTTTAAGATATTCAAATAACTATATGAATCTTTTGTCATCGATTGCTCGGTCAAGTGTTGTAGAAACTGAAATTGAAAATGAAGAACAAACAGAAATTCGCATAGAGCAGGCAAAAGCTAGTGTAGAACCAATTCGAATTTTACAAGGTCAGATTCTTGTACAAAAAGGAGAAATAATAGATAGAGAAGTTTATAGACAACTAAAACTACTAGGAATGCTCACAAATAAATCATCATACAAACCGATTATTGGTGTAGCTTTATTTGTCGTTTTGACTATGTGGGTTGTATATGTTCAAACAATTAATAGAAAAGTTAAAACTAAAGAAAATTCAAAATCCTTATTAGTTGTTCTGTTTAGTTTACTTATTTCCGTATTATTGATGAAAGTATTACAGTTTATTGCATATAATTTTGATGTTGTCATTGCATTTATTTTTCCGACAGCAATTGTGTCCATGCTTGTATATTTGCTAGTAAATGAGCGTATGGCCTTTATATCTACTATCATAATTGCAGCATATGCTGGATTCATTTTTCAAGAAGGATATACAAATGTATTTCAAATGGAAGTATCCTTGTATATTTTATTTGGAGGAATAGCAGGTATATTCGCGTTACAAAAAATGAACACCAATTCACAAATCTTGCGCTCAAGTCTAATCGTTGCGTCGGTTAACTTAATATTTATACTTTTTTATTTATTGATGACTAAAACGACGTATGGGGTTGGGGATTTACTTTTTTATTTTGGAGCGGCAATACTATCAAGTATATTGTCCGGAGCTTTAACTATAGGGATCTTACCGTTTTTTGAATCTCTATTTGGGATACTATCTACAATGAAGTTAATTGAATTATCCAATCCGAATCATCCTCTACTAAAGAAAATTTTAACCGAAACACCAGGGACCTATCATCATAGCGTAATGGTTGCCAATTTAGCAGATTCAGCATGTGAAGCAATAGGAGCAAATGGGTTACTAGCAAGAGTATGTTGTTATTATCATGATATTGGCAAGACGAAAAGGCCTGGATTTTTTATAGAAAATCAAATAAACGGCTATAATCCGCATGATAATTTACCCCCTGAGGCAAGTCGTGATATTATTATTACACATGCTACAGATGGGGCAAATATTTTACGTAAACATAAAATGCCGAAAGAAATTATAGATGTTGCGGAACAGCACCATGGGACAAGTCTTCTTAAATTCTTTTATTACAAAGAAAAAGAACAAAATGATAAGGTACTCGAAGAAGATTTCCGATATACAGGTCCTAAACCGCAAACAAAGGAAAATGCTATAATTTCCATTGCAGATAGTGTAGAAGCGGCAGTTCGTTCTATGAAAGAGCCAAATTCAGATAAAATACAAGCATTGATACAATCAATTGTTAAAGATAAATTACAAGATGGACAATTTGATGAATGTGATTTATCTTTACGTGAAATAAAGAAAATAGAAGAAAGTTTTTGTACAACGTTGAATGGGATATTCCATTCACGAATAGAATATCCAAAATAAAAACTAAGGTGGAACAAATATGTTAGAACTAGATTTAATGGATGAGACTAACACATTATCCGAACAAACAATCGAACTAGTGGAAAAGGTATTGCAATTTGCTGCTGATCAGCAAGCAGTAAAAAGTGGAAGTGAAGTTAGTGTGACATTTGTAACGAACGACGCTATTCAAGAGATTAATCGTACGTACAGGGATAAAGACGTTCCCACTGACGTCATATCTTTTGCAATGGAGGAAATGGGTGAAGGGGAGATCGAGATAAAAAATGCAGATATCCCTACTCTTTTAGGTGATATAATTATTTCAGTCGAACGTGCAAGTGAACAAGCTGCATCCTATGGTCATACATTTGAAAGAGAGCTTTGCTTTTTAGCTGTCCATGGCTTTTTGCATATACTTGGATATGATCATGGAACAAAAGAGGAAGAACAAGAAATGTTTGGTTTACAGGAAACGATACTACAGGCTTTTGGATTGAAACGTGAAGGCCATGGACAGTCGTAAACTTATAAAATCATTTATATATGCTTCCCATGGGATTTTACATGTTATAAAAAGTGAACAGAATTTTCGTTTTCATTTACTTGCCGCAATCGTAGTAATTATAGCAAGTATAACTACTGGGTTATCTAAAACTGAATGGATAATCATTATTATGTTAATCTGTGGCATGTTCATGGTAGAATTATTAAACGCTTCAATTGAACGAGTTGTCGATTTAGCGTCACCCGACTATCATGAACTTGCATTGCAAGCAAAGGATTTAGCTGCTGGTGCATGTTTAATATACGCCATATGTAGCGCAGTTGTCGGTTTAATTATATTTATCCCTAAATGGTGGGGAATCTTATTTTAGAGGTGAAAAAGATGAATAAAGAAATGTTAATGGAAGCTTCTAAAGCTGCAAGAGAAAAAGCGTATGTTCCCTATTCAAAGTTTCCAGTTGGAGCCGCACTTTTAACAGTTGATGGTGAAGTGATTCATGGCTGTAATATTGAAAATGCATCGTTTGGGCTAACAAACTGTGCAGAAAGAACGGCTGTATTCAAAGCAGTTTCAGAAGGAAAGAAAAAATTTGCTGCAATAGCTGTGGTAGCGGATACGGCAGGGCCTGTGTCACCATGTGGTGCTTGCAGACAAGTACTGGTGGAATTCTGTGAAAGAGATATGCCAGTATATTTAACAAATTTAAATGGACATGTGCTTGAAACAACGGTTGAAGAACTTTTACCGGGTGCATTTACAACGGAGGACATGGAATATGGAGCAAAACAATAAAGGCTACAAATCAGGATTTATCTCTATTATTGGAAGACCAAACGTAGGAAAATCAACCTTTTTAAATCGAGTAATTGGACAAAAGATTGCCATTATGAGTGATAAGCCCCAAACTACTCGAAATAAAGTACAAGGTGTATTAACTTTGGATGCAAGCCAAATGATTTTTATTGATACACCAGGAATTCATAAACCGAAGCATAAGCTTGGAGACTTTATGTTAAAAGTCGCAAAAAATACGCTACGTGAAGTAGATGTTATTATGTTTATGGTAAACGCTACGGAACCAATAGGAAAAGGCGATGAATATATAATTGAAATGCTAGAAAATAATGAAACACCTGTTTTTCTAGTCATCAATAAAATCGACCAAGTTCATCCAGATGAATTGATTAAAATTATCGAGTCATATAAAGATAAATACAACTTTGCAGAGATTATCCCAATCTCAGCCCTTCAAGGAAATAATGTAGAAAGATTACTTGAAACTGTTCAAAAATATTTACCGGAAGGTCCTCAATATTATCCGGCAGACCAAGTGACGGATCATCCGGAACGATTTATTATTTCTGAATTAATTCGAGAAAAGGTACTACATTTAACACGTGAAGAGATTCCACATTCAATAGCAGTTGTAATCGACAAAATTAAAAAAGAAGAAGATACCGAGAAAGACATGATTCGAGTAATGGCAACAATAATCGTCGAAAGAGATTCCCAAAAAGGGATTGTCATCGGGAAAAAAGGTGCTTTACTCAAAGAAGTTGGAACTAGAGCTCGTCACGATATTGAAATGCTACTAGGGACAAAAGTATTCTTAGAACTTTGGGTAAAAGTACAGAAAGATTGGCGTAATAAGTCTACTCACTTAAGAGACTATGGTTTTAGAGAAGATGAGTATTAATATGCTGAAAATAATCTCTTAGCAAAGAAGGAAGGGAAGACAATTGCTCCAAAAAGTTGAAGGGATTGTCTTGCGATCTTCCTCTTATGGAGAATCTGATAAAATCGTTACGATTTTTTCTCGAGAGCTTGGAAAAAGAGCAGCACTTGCTCGTGGCGCTAAAAAGCCAACTAGTCGTTTAGCGTCCGTTTCGCAACCCTTTACGTATGCTTATTTTCTAGTACAGCAGGGTAGGGGAATGGGGACTCTTCAACAAGGAGAAATTATCGATTCGATGAGATCTATAAGAGAAGACATTTTTACTACTGCCTATGCTAGCTTTATAATGGAATTAGTTGATAAATTGATCGATGATGAGTCACCTAAGCCGCGTCTTTTTGATATTTTACAGCAGGCATTACATGCCATTTCGGATGAATATGATCCAGAAGCAATCAGTTTATTTGTGGAATGGAAGATGCTGCCGATAGCCGGTGTATATCCAGTGTTACATCAATGTACAAATTGTGGCGCGACTGATGGAGAATTTTCCTTTTCATTTCAGCAAATAGGTTTCCTATGTCATCGTTGCTTTTCCATAGATCCTTATATCATCAGGCTGACACCTTCACAAGTAAAACTTATTCGTACTTTTTATACTGTACCTATTGACCAAGTTGGGAAGCTTTCACTGAAAAAAGAAACAAAAGGATTTATTAAAAAAATTGTACGCACTATTTATAGTGAGCAGGTGGGTATCCGTTTAAAGTCACAGAGCTTTTTGGACCAGATGGAGAAGACCCCTGAATTTTATACACCAAAAAAAGATCCAAGTGAGGAAGAATAAATATCTTCCACGCTTGGATTTTCTAATTTATAGAAAAAAACCTTTGGAGTAATCATTAAAAGCCCCACTTAAAAATAGTACTTTAATCTTGACTACAAATGTATTTCGGTAAACAGTTATGAATAATAATAAATCTTCCTAAAGAAGTTACTTTATCCAATTAAAAGTAAAGATAGTAGATATCTATAAGGAATTGTCTATAAGGCAAGGACCACCACGAAGACCCCTGTGGGAACAGCTTGAGCAGAAGACCCCGCAGTTGAGTGGGAAGGCAATCTAAGTTCGCCGCATCCTGCGGCAACGATTGCATGACCAACATCCTGTTGGCCAAGGAGGCTGAAGCCAAGCCCACGGAAAGCGAAGTGGTGGTCCTTGCAGAATTTGATATACAACTCTATGCACCCAAAATTGAGTTTGACTACAGTCTGGCCCCACTTAAGAGTAGGGCTTTTATTAATGCTAAATATTTAAAATTGTAGTTGTTTTTCAATATACGATTGAACTTCTGCGATAGGCATTCTTGCTTGTTCCATTGAGTCACGGTGACGAACAGTAACTTGACCATCTGTTTCAGAATCGAAATCATATGTGATACAGAATGGTGTTCCGATTTCATCTTGTCTACGATAACGTTTACCGATAGATTGAGATTCATCATAATCTACCATGAAATGTTTGCTTAAATCTGAGAATAATGAAGTTGCACCCTCAGATAATTTTTTAGATAATGGTAAAACTGCTGCCTTGATTGGAGCTAGAGCAGGATGGAATCGTAATACAGTACGAGTATCATCACCTTCTAATTGTTCCTTATCAAATGCTTCGCATAGGAATGCCAGTGTTACTCGGTCTGCTCCTAAAGATGGCTCGATACAATATGGAATATAACGTTCATTCGTAATTGGGTCGATATAGTTAAAATCTTCTCCAGAATGCTCCATATGCTGTTTTAAATCGAAATCTGTTCTATCTGCAATACCCCAAAGTTCACCCCATCCAAATGGGAATTTATATTCGATATCAGTAGTAGCATTAGAATAGTGAGAAAGTTCGTCTTCCGAGTGATCTCTTAAACGAATGCTATCTTCAGACACACCTAAGTTTAATAACCAATCACGACAATAGGTACGCCAAAACTCGAACCATTCCATATCTTCACCTGGCTTACAGAAGAATTCTAATTCCATTTGTTCAAATTCTCTTGTACGGAAAGTGAAGTTACCAGGTGTAATTTCGTTACGGAAACTTTTACCTACTTGTGCGATACCAAAAGGCATTTTTTTACGCATAGATCGCTGTACGTTTTTGTAATTAACAAAAATTCCTTGTGCAGTTTCTGGACGTAAAAAGATTTCATTTGTAGATGATTCCGTTACTCCTTGAAACGTTTTGAACATTAAGTTGAATTGACGAATGTCAGTATAATCGAAAGCACCACAAGATGGACAAACAATTTCGTGTTCTTTCATGATTTCTTCCATTTTTTCAAATGATAGACCGTCAACAACCATTTCTATACCTTTTTTTTCTAGAGCATCTTCTATAATTTTATCGACACGATGACGGGATTTACATTTTTTACAATCAATCATTGGATCATTAAAATTACCGATATGACCAGAAGCTACCCAAGTTTTTGGATTCATTAAAATAGCTGCATCTAATCCAACATTGTATGGTGATTCTTGGACAAATTTCTTCCACCAAGCTTTTTTAATGTTGTTTTTAAGTTCTACACCGAGTGGACCGTAATCCCAAGTGTTTGCAAGCCCACCGTATATTTCCGACCCGGGAAAAACAAACCCTCTTTGTTTAGCTAAACTTACTACTTCCTCCATTGATATTGCCATATAATTACCTCCATTTTTCTAAATGCTTTTTTAGAGTAAACGCAAAAAAACTCGTCTCCGGGCCATAATAGCCCGGGGACGAGTATTAAACCCGCGGTTCCACCCCGATTGATTGTAACTTACAATCCACTTTAAAAGCATAAGCTCCGAGCTGCCTTTTCCTGTTTTGTGGTCTTTCACCATCACCACTCGCTATCTTTACAGTACTTATAATGCTCTTCAACGCTTTATTATTTGTTGATATTGTAACATGAGCCAGTTTTCTTAGCAATCATAGACATTATCGTATATACTTGATAAGTATCAAGTATAACACTTTGAGGCGGTGAGTCCAATCGAACTCAACAAACGGCAAAACGAGATTTTGGACATTGTAAAAGGAAACGGCCCCATTACAGGTGAACAAATTGCAGAAAGACTTCACTTAACTCGGTCTACTTTAAGACCGGATCTTGCAATTTTAACGATGGCAGGCTTTCTAGATGCTCGTCCGCGAGTTGGTTATTTTTACTCAGGCAAGAAAACAAGTCAAGCTATATCCGATAATATTGCACAAATGCTCGTAAAGGACTTTCAATCCATACCAGTCGTTGTAGAGGAAAGCATGACCGTATATGATGCGATATGTCATATGTTCCTAGAAGATGTAGGTTCCCTATTCGTAGTGGATAAAAATTCACTTTTATCAGGCGTACTTTCAAGAAAAGATTTTCTACGAACAAGTATAGGAAATCAGGATTTAAATAAAATTCCGGTTCATATGATTATGACAAGAATGCCAAATATAACGTACTGCATGAAAGAAGATACGATAATAGATGTAGCAAAAAAATTGATAAGTAGACAAATTGATTCTTTACCAGTTATTAAAGAAAGAAAAGATGGTTTAGAGGTAGTTGGAAGAATTACGAAGACGAATATCACGCGTGCTTTCCTATCATTAGCCGATGACCATGATCTGTGAGGGGGATAACTATGAAAATGCTTAACCTATTTATTATCTCAGATTCTATTGGAGAAACTGGTGAATTAGTTGCGAAAGCTGCAATTAGCCAATTTAGGCCGGGCCTTCAACATACAAAGTTGAAAAGATTTACACATATTGATTCGTTATTTCATATAAAAGAAATTACAGAACTTGCAAAAGAACAAGATGCAATTATTTTATATACGCTTGTACAAAAAGAGATGCGTGATGCATTGATAAAATATTGTGATGAATATGAACTTGACTCAGTAGATTTAATTGGTCCCGTTATTCAATTATTGGAAAAAAATCTGAACGAAAAGCCATTTGAAGAGCCTGGATTAGTTAGAAAACTAGACGAAGATTACTTTAAAAAAATTGAGGCTATTGAGTTTGCAGTGAAGTACGACGATGGGAGAGATCCTAGAGGTTTATTGCAAGCAGACATTGTATTGATAGGCGTTTCAAGAACTTCTAAAACACCTTTATCTCAATATTTAGCACATAAGAGATACAAAGTGGCTAATGTTCCGCTTGTTCCTGAAGTAGAGCCACCAGAAGAACTTTTCTTAGTTGACCCAAATAAATGCTTCGGTCTGGTAATTACACCAGAGAAGTTAAATTCAATTCGAAAAGAAAGACTAATTGCAATTGGTTTAAATGATGATGCTAGTTATGCTAAAATAGAACGTATAAATGAAGAAATAAAACATTTCGAGAAGATTGTAAAAAAAATAGGCTGCAGAGTGATTGATGTTACGAACAGAGCTGTAGAAGAAACAGCAAATGAAGTCATTAATCATACTCAACAAAAATAAATTATAAGAAATAAAACCGATTCACATTTGTGAAAAGGTTTTTTTGTATTGTCTATCGAATAAAGTAATAGATTAAAATGAATAATTGTTTTATAATTGTTATTTGTGGAAAAAAGAAATTTATTCTCTATGAAACTTTTTTTATGAATTATTTTGTCGATTCTTGCAGGAATTTTATTGATTCTCTCGAATTAAGTTAAATAGCAAGTAAAGATGGTGAAGTAATGACAAATCGTATAGAAGAAGAGATTATCGAACAAGTTAGAACTAGCAATGATATCGTCGATGTAGTAAGCGAATATGTTCAGCTTACGAAAAGAGGGAGAAACTATTTTGGGTTATGTCCTTTCCATGGCGAACAAACACCATCTTTTTCTGTGACACAGGAAAAACAAATATTTCACTGTTTTGGATGTGGTGCAGGCGGTAATGTTATTACCTTTGTAATGGATATCGAAAATCTATCGTTCCAAGATGCAGTAAGTAAACTTGGAAGTAGAATTGGATTAACGATAGAAGAAAGTTCCTCCGATAGTTCAGAAGCAAAAGCCCCAGTCTCAAAAGAAGTAACAATTATGAAAAAAGCACATGAATTTGCAAGTGATTATTTTCATCATTTATTGCTTCATACAGTGGAAGGGGAAGATGCATTAAATTACCTAGAGGAAAGAGGGTTTTCAAAAGAAATCATTGAAAAGTACAAAATTGGCTGGTCTCTTACAAGTTGGGACGCCCTTACTTCGCTTTTAGAACGAAAAGGTATGGATTTACAAGAAATTGAGAAAACTGGGCTCATTATCAGAAAAGAAAATGAACTTAAGTATTTTGATCGTTTTCGAGGAAGAATTATGTTTCCAGTTTTTGATGAAGGTGGAAATGTTATTGCTTTCTCAGGAAGAATTCTTCATAAATCAGAAAATGAAGCAAAATATTTAAATAGTCCTGAGTCTCCCATCTTTCAAAAAAGCCAAGTACTTTATAATTTAGATAAAGCCCGACTAGATATAAGAAAGCAGCGTAATGTTATTGTCTTTGAAGGATTTTTAGATGTTATAGCTGCATCAAAAGCGGGTATAACTAATGGTGTTGCAACTATGGGGACTGCTTTGACGTCCCAACATATATTAAAGCTAAACAGACTAACATCCAATGTGACGCTTTGTTATGACGGCGACAAAGCTGGTATGGAGGCAGCTAAAAGGGCAGCATCTGCTTTACAGTCTCAAAATATACAAACGGAAGTCGCAATAATTCCGGATGCTATGGATCCAGATGATTATATAAAAAACTATGGTGAAGAAGCATTCAGAACCAAAATTATAGAAAAACCGCATTCCTATTTATCTTTTATGATGATTGTTTCTAAAAGAGACAAGAATTTTAATAATGAAAATGATACTTTGCAGTATATCCAAGAAATTTTGGAAATACTGAGTGAAAGAAATTCTTCTGTAGAACGCGATTTATATATTCGACAACTTTCGCAAGAAACGAATGTTTCGGAGGAAGCAATCTATCAACACCTTAGAAAACTTCAAGGTAATAAAGCTAAGCAATCTAAAAATCAACGACCTGAAACTCTTCAAGTTAATCCAGAGATGAAGAAAAAGAAAAAAACCTTATCAGCGGATGAACGTGCGGAAAGAATTTTACTTTCTCATATGCTTCATAATTCCCAAGTTATTGATATTGCTCGAAATATTAATGGAGAACAATGTTTTATACGCGACGTATATGAAGCTGCTTATGTAAGGTTAACTGGATTTTATGAAGATTATCCGGAAGGAGATTTTCAACGCTTTTTAGAAGTTATTAATGATGCAGAAATTAGAAATATAGTTATGGAAGCAGCGCTCTCAGAACGTGATCCAGATCATGAACAAGAGGAAGTCATGGACTGTTTGCGCCATATTAGAAAATACCGGGTAGAGCAGCAAATAGAACAAAAGCTACATGAAGCAAAAGAAGCAGAGAAAATGACGGATATTGTTAAGGCTCTACAACTTGCTCAGGAAGCTATTCAATTAAAAAAATCATTAGCGGCTTTTGAGAAATAAACCGGTAGTAAAAGGAGGAATTCTTATGGCGGACAAGTCCGAACGTACAAAAGAAACTGAAATTGAAATTACATTAGAAGAAGCAAAAAAACAATTGATTGAATTAGGTAAAAAAAATGGTGAATTAACATACCATGATATCGCTGAGAAATTAGCTCATTTTGAATTGGAGTCCGATCAAATTGAGGAATTTATAGATCATTTGGAAGGAAAGGAAATTGAGCTTAGTCGTAAAGACGGCGATGAAGAAGATTTAGATCGTTTAATGAAAGGGAAAGAAGAAGAGACTTTCGACTTAAACGATTTAAGTGTTCCACCTGGTGTTAAAATTAACGATCCTGTACGTATGTATCTGAAAGAAATCGGACGTGTGGATCTATTAAAAGCATCAGAGGAAATAGCACTTGCTGAACGCATTGAACAAGGTGACGAGGAAGCTAGAAAACGTCTAGCGGAAGCTAACCTTCGACTGGTAGTAAGTATTGCTAAGCGTTATGTTGGGCGTGGAATGCTGTTCTTAGATTTAATCCAAGAAGGAAATATGGGTCTAATAAAAGCGGTAGAAAAATTTGACCACAGAAAAGGATTCAAATTCAGTACTTATGCTACTTGGTGGATAAGACAAGCAATTACACGTGCAATCGCAGACCAAGCAAGAACTATTCGTATTCCAGTGCATATGGTGGAAACGATTAATAAATTAATACGTGTACAACGTCAATTATTGCAAGATTTAGGGCGTGAACCATCACCAGAAGAAATAGGAGAAGAAATGGATTTACCTCCTGAAAAAGTTCGAGAAATATTAAAAATTGCTCAAGAGCCGGTTTCATTAGAAACTCCAATTGGGGAAGAAGATGATTCACATTTAGGTGATTTTATTGAGGATGCAGATGCGCAATCTCCTTCGGATCACGCAGCTTATGAATTATTAAAAGAGCAATTAGAAGACGTATTAGATACGTTGACAGATAGAGAAGAAAACGTTCTACGTTTACGTTTCGGACTAGATGATGGACGTACGAGAACACTGGAAGAAGTAGGTAAAGTATTCGGTGTAACAAGAGAGCGTATTCGTCAAATTGAAGCGAAAGCATTACGTAAACTTCGCCATCCATCAAGAAGTAAGCGCCTAAAAGATTTCTTAGAATAATTTAAAGACATCCTGTTTTATAGGATGTCTTTTTTTCTTCGCCTAGTAAATGCTATAATGGATACAATTGCATGTGAAATGAGGGCGAATAATGTCACTTCAACGTAAGCAAATAATACTAAATGAAATAGCTTTTTGGAAACAAAACAAACTTCTCCCTGAACATTATTGCGATTTTCTAACTGCACTATATGCTCAAGGGGAAAATGCTGTAGTGGAGGAGAAGGAAAAATCATCTAAAGCAGTACTTTCCAAAGAAAAGGGTAAGATAAGAATGGCTTATCTCATTTTAGGGATAATTACTTCTATTCTAATAGGATCTTTAATATTTATGACCTCATTAGCTTTTATTCCTATTATTCTAGCAGGTGTCGTTATTGTCTCTTTTTTATACATAGCTTTTAAGTTAGCAAAAAATAAATCTGTTATAACACCGATATTAATGGTATGTTCAGCTCTTTTATTGTTAGGTGCCTCATTTAAAATATGGGATGTCTATTTTGTTGATTATCCTTATGTGTTAATAGGGTTAATCATTGGAAATTGTTTAATATGGTTATTTTCTGGCTTACTTCTTAAATTGGTTTATTTCAGTATCTCAGGAATAATAGGAATCGTATTTATTCTATTTTACATATTTAAATCTTATTATTAATATAGTTAAAAATGCCAACTAATCAAAAACTAGTTGGCATTTTTTGTTTTTAAGGGAGTGTAACGAGGGAAGCCATACCGGCGGAAAGCGTCTGCCTGGAACGAAAATCAACGGGACCCAGATAAAAAGCGACTATGTATACGAAATGTAGTTCACATGCTTGCTTTGAAGAGTTTTTCAGTTCCCTCAGTCGAACAGAGTCTAAATTTATAAAATTCTTTATAATCAATGTGACATACTATTCTGAAATTAACCTTGATATTGAAAGCCCTTTCAATATATAATAAATATAAATCGATTTACTAAACCGGTTTATAAAAATGAATGGATACAAACTATATAAATCTATTAATTAAAAAGGAGTTGATAGTCTTGCCTTCAAATTATGGTGTATTAACGCTAGGCGACGCGTTGATTACGTTTAATCCGTCCAATACCGGACCCTTAAGAAATGTTCAGACATTTGCTAGAAAAGTAGGGGGAGCTGAATTAAACTTTGCAATCGGATGTGCTCGTCTTGGATTAAATACTAAGTGGATAAGTCGCTTAGGTGGAGATGAATTTGGAAAAGTTATTTATAATTTTGCTCGTGGTGAGGGCATAGATGTATCACATGTAAAATTAGTTGACGGATACCCTACATCATTAAATTTTAAAGAAATTAGAGAAGATGGGTCTGGAAAAACTTTTTATTACCGATATCAATCGCCTATTCTTACCATGGAGCCAACTGATATTACACTGAAAATGTTGGAAGGAATAGATTTAATTCATATAACAGGTGTTTTTCTAGCAATTGATCCTAAAAACCTAGTTATAACGAAACAATTGTTGAAACTAGCCAAACAAAAGGATATCCCTGTGTCATTTGATCCGAACATACGATTAAAGTTATGGTCGATAGAACAAGCAATATCTACTTACAAGGAGATTTTCCCATATGTTGATATTTTACTAACGGGTTTAGATGAAATAGATATGATTATCGGAAATTCTACTGAACAATCACTAGTTGAATTCGCAAAAAGTTATGCTATTTCACAATTAGTCGTAAAAGATGGTGGAAACGGATCCAAAGTATACACAAATGACACATGGTATGCAAAAGAAGCATTTTCGGTCAATCCAATTGATACAGTTGGAGCGGGTGACGGTTTTGATGCAGGTTATATATACTCACATCTTCATGGCTACAAACCGCTTGAAAGATTAGAATTTGCAAATGGTGTAGGTGCACTTGTTACTACCGTTTCTGGAGACAATGAAGGACTTCCTGAACTAGATGAAGTACTTGCTTTTATACGTAATGAAAAAGTAATTGAAAGATAGGGAGGAAATTTCATGATGACAAAACATTCTGTTTTAAGCCAAATAACGGAATCAAAAGTCGTTGCAGTTATTCGAGGGAATAACGCAGAAGAAGCAATTCAATTAACAAAGGCTGCAGTAGAAGGTGGCATTCGTATTATTGAATTAACTTATACAACACCACGTGTACAAAAGGCATTTGAAGAACTTCAAGAAATTGATGCTCTTTTAGGAGCAGGTACTGTTCTTGATGCTGAAACTGCTCGTCATGCAATTCTTTTTGGTGCTAAATTTGTCGTTAGTCCTCATTTTAGCGAGGAGGTTGCAAAAGTTTGTAATAGATATGGTATTCCCTATTTACCAGGGTGTATGACAATCCGAGAAATGGTAAAGGCATTAGAATCCGGTTGCGATATTTTAAAATTGTTCCCGGCAAATAATTTTGATCCTACCTTTATTAAATCTGTAAAGGGTCCTTTACCACATGTCCAGATTATGCCCACAGGTGGGATTAACGCTAGCAACATGCAAGACTGGTTAGAAGCTGGCGCAGTGGCTGTTGGGGTTGGAAGCGATTTAAACAAAGCTTATACAGCTGGCGGTTATGAGGCAGTTGTAGAAGCTAGTAAAAAATATATAACAGCAAGTACTAAGTAAAAGGAGAGTTTACACTATGAATATGACGTTTCGTTGGTATGGTAGAGGTAATGATACTGTAACACTTGAACACATTAAACAAATTCCAGGTGTTAAGGGAATTGTGTGGGCACTCCACCAAAAACCTGCAGGTAAAGTGTGGGAACAAGAAGAGATTAAAGAAGAAATAGAATATATACAATCATTCGGTTTCCACGCGGATGTGGTAGAGAGTGTCAATGTTCATGAGTCCATAAAATTAGGGAACGCAGAACGCGATCAATATATTGAAAATTATAAGGAATCAATTAGGAATTTAGGGGCATTTGGTGTGAAAGTTATTTGTTATAATTTCATGCCTATATTTGACTGGACTAGAACAGAGATGTTTCATCCACTAGAAGACGGTTCGACAGCATTGTTTTTTGACAAAACGAAAGTAGAGAATTTAGATCCACAAGAGCTTGTTAGAACTGTAAGTGAATCATCTGATTTAACTTTACCAGGCTGGGAACCTGAAAGAATGGCTCGAATAGCAGAATTATTCGAAGCCTACAAAGAAGTAAATGAGGAGAAATTATGGAAAAACCTTGCATACTTTTTAAATGAAATACTGCCAGTTGCAGAGGCTGTAGGAATTAAAATGGCTATTCATCCAGATGACCCACCGTATTCCATTTTTGGTTTACCACGAATTATTACAGGAGAAAATAGTTATGAGAAATTGATTTCTATTTCGGATTCACCATCAAACGGCTTCACAATGTGTACTGGTTCTATGGGAGCTAGCCCTGAAAATAACATGGTACAGGTTGCAAAAAAATATGCTTCACGCTCTCCTTTCTCTCATATACGTAACGTGAAAATTTATGAAAATGGAAGCTTTACGGAAACCTCTCACTTTACAAGTGACGGTTCAATAGATATTAAAGGCGTTGTCGAAGAGCTCCATAAACAAAATTACGATGGATATGTTAGACCAGATCATGGTCGTCATATTTGGGGTGAAGTTTGTCGTCCAGGGTATGGATTGTATGATCGTGCATTAGGCATTATGTATCTACTTGGTTTATGGGATGCCTATGAGACAAAAAGGGAGTATTTGATATGATACCTATCCATGAAAATTTAAAAGCCCGTGTTGCAGTCATTACGGGAGGGAGCGGTGTGCTGTGTTCTAAAATGGCACATGAGCTTGCTCGGCAAGGAGTAAATATAGCAATTCTGAATAGAACAGCGGAAAAAGGCGAAATTGTGGCTTCCGATATAGTAAAAGAAGGTGGCATAGCTATTTCCATAGAAACAGACGTATTAAGTAGGGAATCTCTTGTTCAAGCAAAAGAGAAGATTTTACAACAATTTGGTCGCATAGACATTCTAATTAATGGTGCAGGTGGAAATCATTCTGATGCGATTACAGATACTGAACTATTTGATGAGAATACAAAAGGTAAATCATTTTTTGATTTAGACGAAAATGGATTTTCAAGTGTATTTTCGTTGAATTTCACGGGTACATTCCTTTCAAGCCAAGTATTTGGAAAAGAATTACTAAAAGCAGAAGCCCCAACGATTATTAATATATCATCTATGAGTTCATATGCGCCTTTGACAAAAGTACCAGCTTATAGTGCTGCAAAGGCATCAATAAACAACTTTACGATGTGGATGGCTGTCCATTTTGCCGAGGCTGGATTAAGAGTTAATTCAATTGCTCCAGGATTTTTCATCACTACTCAAAATAAGAACCTATTACTAGACGAAAGTGGAAACTATACTGCTCGATCCCAAAAAATCATGGAAGCTACCCCAATGAAAAAGTTTGGTCAGCCTGAAGAATTACTTGGTGCATTGCTCTTTCTTATAGATGAATCGTATTCATCGTTTGTTACAGGAACGACATTAGCGGTCGATGGTGGATTCATGGCTTACTCAGGTGTTTAAAAACCTATGAAAAACATTACGATAGCAGATGTTGCAAAACAAGCAAAAGTGTCTAAGAGTACTGTTTCTCAATATTTAAATAAGCGATATGAGTATATGAGTGATAGCACACGTAAAAAAATTGAAAAACCATAGAAGAGTTAAATTATAGACAACATTGTGGCACGTAGTTTAAAACAAAAATCTACATTTATAATAGGTGTGATTGTGGCAAATATCCTTCACACGTTTTCCACTCAGATAAACCGTGCAATAGAAAATAATTTTAATCAACATGGCTTTCATATCATTGTCTGTAATGCAGATGATGAACCGGAGGAAGAGAATTCAAAGACAACTAAATTAAAAGCATAGAGGGATGGGACAAAACCTAAAAAATGACATTGTTCACTAATCTGCTATTACTATTCTGAAAATTAGGATAGTAATAGTAGTTTTGTTATTTTCACTGTGAATTTATTTTGTTTTTAGTATAATAAGAATGTAAGCGTTTTTATTTACAAAGGGGATGGAAAAATGAATTTTGATTTAACTCAAGAACAACAAATGATTCGCAAAACGATTCGTGAATTCGCAGATGAAGTTGTTGCTCCAGGTGCTATCCTGAGAGACAAAACAAAAGAGTTTCCAAAAGAAATCTTCAAACAGTTAGCCGACATGGGGATGATGGGCTTACCGTTTCCAGAAGAATATGGAGGGGCAGGAGCAGATACAGTTAGTTTTGCCATCGTAACAGAAGAATTAAGTCGTGCATGCGCTTCTACAGGTATCACTTATTCAGCTCATATTTCATTAGGTGGGGCTCCTTTAAATCTTTTTGGTACAGATGAGCAAAAGCAAAAATATTTAGTTCCAGTATGTACTGGCGAGTCATTTGGTGCTTTTGGTCTAACAGAGCCTAATGCAGGCTCCGATGCTGGTGGAACTCAAACTACAGCAAAAGAAGATGGTAATAACTTTATAATCAATGGAAATAAAGCCTTTATCACAAATGCTAGTTATGCGAAGCATCTTGCATTAACTGCTATTACGGATGTAAAAGATGGTAAAAAGGAAATTTCAGCAATTATCGTTCCAACAGATGCTGAGGGCTTCTCCGTGATTGATAATTATGAAAAAATGGGATTAAATGCTTCTAATACAACTGAATTAGTTTTAGAAAACGTTCGAGTTCCTCAGGAGAATTTACTTGGTAAAAGAGGAAATGGTTTCAGACAGTTCTTAGTAACCCTTGATGGTGGAAGAATTGGAATTGGAGCTATGGCGGTAGGTATAGCTCAAGCAGCTTTTGATCGTGCGCTTCGTTATTCAAAAGAACGCAAACAATTTGGTAAAACTCTCTCCGAGTTTCAAATAACTCAGTTTAAATTAGCAGATATGGCTATGAAAATAGAGTTAGCTAGAACAATGGTCCATAAAGCTGCATGGTTAAAAGATCAAGGTAGAGCATTCAGTAAAGAAGCATCCATGTGTAAATTATATGCATCTGAAATTGCAATGGAAGTAGCAGACCAAGCAATTCAAATTCACGGTGGATATGGCTATATGAAAGAATATGAAGTTGAGAGATATATGAGAGATGCAAAACTTCTAGAAATCGGTGAAGGGACATCTGAAATTCAACGTATGGTTATCGCCAGATACATTGGTTGCTAAGTCGAATTTATGTCTAAATTGTCACAATGCTAGAAAACTTCCTCTTTTAGACTTTTCGTTTTGGTTAGAATGCAGTACAATATTAGTGTTGACTAATTCTATATTAGAATGAATGTATCAAGAGGGAGGGTTAATTAATGAAAAAGAATCCAATTATTCCATTTATATTAATAATGGCATTTGGTATCGGTCTAATTTTCTTCTTATCTATTGAAGGTGTAAATAACAAAGAAGAAATTGCTTCAGAACATGCTGAAAGCGGTGAAGAAGGTGCTGCTGAAGGTGGCGAAGAAGCAGCAGCTGGTAACTTTGATCCGGAAGCTCTTGCTCAAGGAAAATGTATCGGTTGTCATGGTAACAGTTATGAAGGACAAGGAGCTTTTCCTTCTCTAGTAGCTACTAAATTATCTGAAGACGAGATTAAAGATGTTTTAGCAAATGGTAAAGGCGCTATGCCAGCTGGACTAGTTCCAGAAGAAAATCTTGACGCTATGGCGGCATGGGTTAAATCTTTAGGTGAATAATGATATTTTTAAAAAGACCTCAGATTCTTTAAAAGAATCGAGGTCTTTTTCAATTTTTGATATAATGATTGGCAGAGGTGTTTATATTGAATGCAAAAAATTTATCTGAACGATTAAAAACAGTAGCTTCCTTTGTACCAGAAAATTCTATAATAGCGGATATTGGAAGTGACCATGCTTATTTACCCTGCTATTTAGTTCACTCCGGGAAAATATCACGAGCAATTGCAGGTGAAGTAGTAAAAGGTCCTTTTGAGTCAGCGCAAAAACAAGTGAAAAGTGAAGGATTAGAGAAACACATAGATGTCCGATTTGGAGATGGATTAGAAGTGATTCAACCGACTGATGGTGTTCAGACAGTGACCATCGCTGGTATGGGAGGACCACTCATAGCAGCTATATTAGAGGAGGGTAAAGAAAGACTCCTTACTGTAGAAACATTAATCTTACAACCGAATATACATGCGAAAGCTATTCGTGAATGGGCTATAAATAATGAATGGAAAATTATTGATGAAACTATATTGGAAGAGCATGGGAAGATTTATGAAATTATCATGTTGAAAAGAGGCAAAATGACTCTCACTGATAGAGAATTATTATTTGGTCCAATTTTAATTAATAATAAGTCTGTAGTGTTCGAAAAGAAATGGATAAACGAAAGCAATGAATGGCGTCGAATATTAGACCAATTTAATAAAATTAATTTCACGCCAGAAGTAAAACAGAAAAAAGAAGAATTAGAACACAAAATAGCGTTAGTAGAGGAGGCATTAAACGCATGAAACCTACAAACGGTCAACAAATAATATCTCTATTTGAACAATGGGCTCCTAAATCTCTTGCTGTTGAAGGTGATTCAATTGGTCTTCAAATAGGAACGCTCAATAAACCTGTTACCAAAGTGCTCGTAACATTAGATGTGAATCAAAAAGTAGTGGATGAAGCAATTAATACACAATGTGAACTTATTATTGCGCATCACCCGCCAATATATCGTAGTTTAAAAAATATGCGAACTGACTTACCCCAAGGAAGTCTAATCGAAAAGCTGATCAAACATGATATTGCCGTGTATGCAGCTCACACAAACTTAGATATAGCGTCTGGAGGAGTTAATGATCTCTTAGCAGACAGTTTACAATTAAAGAATGTTCAGATTTTGGAAAAGACAGCTTCCGAACGTTTAATGAAGTTAGCTGTATTTACCCCAACAGAATCTACTGAGCAAGTGAGAGTTGCTTTGGGTAATGTTGGAGCAGGTGAAATTGGAGATTATACAAACTGTAGTTTTACATCGGTTGGAGAGGGAAGGTTCAAACCTTCAGAAGATGCAGAGCCATATATAGGACAGGCAAATAAGCTATCGATTGTAAAAGAAGATAAATTAGAAGTTATATTTCCTATTTCTATAAAAAACCGGGTATTAAAAGCTTTACTTTCTTCTCATCCTTATGAAGAGCCCGCATATGATTTGTTTCAACTGGATTTAGAAGTGAATGAAAAAGGTCTTGGAAGAATTGGTGAATTACCAGAACCAGTAACCCTTGCAGATTATGCTAAAACGGTGAAGGACCAACTTCAAGTTCCATTTGTACGTGTCGTAGGGGATTTAAATAATAAAGTTCAAAAGGTTGCCGTTTTAGGCGGAGATGGGAATAAATACATTCATACTTCCAAAAGAGCGGGTGCTGATGTATTTATTACGGGAGATTTATACTTTCATGTTGCACAAGATGCTGAAGCAATCAATCTAGCTGTAATTGATCCTGGACATCATATAGAACAAATCATGAAAACTGGTGTTGCAGATTATATGAAAAAACTTTGTAAAAATAAAAATCTTTTCGTTGAATTTATCCCTTCAAAAATTTCAACAGAACCATTTCAACTTTTATAATAGAAAAGGTACTCCATCGGGAGTAGCTTCAGAACTGTAGACGAACTTGAAAAACCGAGTTGTCTACAGTTCTTTTTTTCGGGATCTATTATTTTTTGCTGTTAAATGAGGCTATGTTAAAAGAATAGGTTGTTTTATCATAAAACAACATGAAGATGCCAACCTACATCAAACAAACTTTGATTAATAGATTCATCATAATTGGGTATTTATGTTAAAAATTCAAATAAGATTATGAAGGATTACACTTAAATTAGCTAAAGAGAAGGCATAATTTTTTTTCTTTTTCTTCATTTAACAGGGCTAAACTTCAATTAAATGAATGTTCTAAGATATAAGAGGATTAATTCATTACTTTATTGAAGTATAAGTAGAAAGAATTGAAATACTTAGGAGGAATAATGATTTTTAATAAGGTAATAGAAGAACAACAAATTCAAGGCGATATTAAGGTCAATTACAGAGAAGCTATAAGATCAATTATATTAGAAAAAAATAAAATCCTTTTAGTCCATTCGAATAAGGGGGATTATAAATTTCCTGGCGGAGGGGTTGAAGGTAATGAAAGCCATTCGGAGTGTCTCATTCGCGAAGTTGCTGAAGAAACTGGATATATTAACTGTATAGTTAAAGATAAGCTGGGATCAGTAATTGAAAGGAAATTAGACGAATATGACAATACCGCTTTATTCCAGATGACTTCACACTATTATCATTGTGAATTAATAAACGATAAAAGAATTGCTCAAAAATTGGATGATTATGAGTCCGCTCAGGAATTTAGTGCAGAATGGGTTTCCCTTGATAATGCAATTGAGCAAAATGAAAAAATTATTAATAGTTTTGAAATTGAAAAGAACGGGTGGTTAAAACGTGAAATCTATGTTTTAAAGAAACTCAAAAAAATATATTAAAATTATTGATTTCAGAAACAGTGAGGCGAATATTCTGTATAAGTTTGCTTATTATGCTATTGAAGTAACGAAGAAGTTAGTTTAAGAAGGAAAATATTAACGAAAGTACAATAGTAAAATAATTCTCAAAGAATACTTTTCATCGTGGAGAATATATATAGAATAGGAACCTAGATATTTACTTTCTGGTGAAGGGAGAATTTCATGAGTAATTTAGTAAATGACAATCTGTATGAAACGAGAAATATGTTAGTAAAAGAGATTGCTTCATTAAGTTATTCTCAATTTAATGGTAGGCTTGGTGTGAATATGTGGAGTATAGCACAAGTTTGTCATCACTTAGTTTTAGTGGAACAGGCAACAATAAAGGCTATTGCATTTGGATTAAAAAAGGTTGATAATACTCAAACAGAACGAAAAAATGTTCATCTCATATTGGATCGAACGAAAAAATTTAAAGCTCCCGAAATCGTTGAACCAGATGTAGAGCCGTTTGAAGTTCAGTCAATTATTGATTTGTTAAACGATTCGAGAAAAAAATTTCTAACTTTTCTTAGTACAATAGAGGATAAATCGATATTGGCGGAAAGATCATTTAAGCATCCTGCCTTAGGTGAATTGCCACTTGACCAATGGATTGAACAGATATATTTGCATGAACAGCGCCACACAGAACAAATAAAAGAGATAAAAATACTTTTAACTTTAACATAGCCTTAAATTACAGTTGCTTATTCGGAAAGTGCAGACATCACGAATGTCTAATATATATTTGGGCTGTATCCTTTGGCAAAATTGAAAAGAATCTTTATAAAATATAAAAAGCATTTGGAATGAGTACATTCCAAATGCCTTTTGTTTCTGAAGCTACTCCATTTGGAGTAGCTTTTCATATGTGTGCCAGGCATGGCAACTATCTAGGTGGTGAAAGTCCACTGTGGGGGTACACATCGACCAACCACTAAGGAAGCGCAAGGTACTTATCGTGAGGTAAGGGCTAGAGGAAGCGTGGAATAAAATCTTGGCTCGACGAACA
>NZ_JBAWSY010000004.1:0-244165 GCF_037104765.1 Psychrobacillus mangrovi
GTTAGTGGGGCCAGGCACCAGTAACAACCCTGTAACATACTGGAAACTAAAACCTGGAATATACTGTAGTGGAGTAAAATGGGATGTATATTTATAATATTTTATTTATAATTACATTGAAAATATCTTAATTTTTCGAGATAATAGAAATATGTAAATGAATGACGGGAGTAGATGAGCTATGGAGATTGCTAGAGATGTAAAGGGTGAATTAAAAAGTAGAGCTAACGATTATGTGCACGAGGTATATGAATTAGTGAAGAAACGTAACCCAGATGAAAAAGAATTTTTACAGGCAGCAAGAGAAGTTTTTGATTCGCTTCGTCCTGTATTTTCGAAGCATCCGGAGTTTATATATAATGGCATTTTGGAACGAATAACAGAGCCAGATCGAGTTATTACATTCCGTGTTGCTTGGGAAGATGACACTGGGAAGGTTCAAGTAAATAGAGGTTTTCGCGTACAGTTTAACAATAGTCTTGGGCCATATAAAGGTGGAATTCGTTTTCATCCGACTGTTAATAGTAGTATCATGAAGTTTCTTGCTTTTGAGCAGACGTTTAAAAATGCATTGACAGGTCAACCTATTGGTGGAGGTAAAGGTGGTTCTGACTTTGATCCGAAGGGGAAATCCAACCGTGAGATTATGCGGTTTACCCAAAGCTTTATAACAGAGCTTAGTAAATATATTGGTGCCGATATGGATGTTCCAGCAGGGGATATTGGTGTTGGAAAAAGAGAAATTGGCTATATGTTCGGGCAATATAATCGTTTAAAAGGCGGTTACGAAGCTGGGGTTTTCACTGGTAAAGATCCAAATCATGGTGGTAGCCTTGGTAGAAAAGAAGCAACAGGATACGGCTGTGTTTATTTTGTAGAAGAAATGTTGAAAGAAAAAAGCAATAGTTTTAAAGGGAAAACCGTTATCGTCTCTGGTTCTGGAAACGTTGCTATATACGCGATGGAAAAAGCAATCGAGCTAGGTTCGAAAGTTTTAGCTTGTAGCGATTCTAACGGATATATCTATGATCCAAACGGCATTGATGTTGAAACAGTAAAACAGTTAAAAGAATTTGATAATAAAAGAATTCAAGAATATATAAAATTTCATAAGGGGGCAACTTATTCTGAAGGATGCACAGATATTTGGAAAGTTCCTTGTGATATTGCATTACCTTGTGCAACCCAAAATGAATTGGAAGAAAAAGACGCTGCCATTCTTATTGGAAATGGTGTAATAGCTGTTGGAGAAGGTGCAAATATGCCTTGTACAGAAGAAGCTGTTCTATTATTCCAAGCCAATGGTGTTTTATTTGGACCAGCCAAAGCGGCAAATGCTGGTGGCGTGGCTGTTTCTGCAATGGAAATGTCCCAAAACAGTATGAGATTGTCTTGGACAGTTGAAGAAGTGGATGAAAAGCTAAAGTTGGTAATGAGAAATATTTACGAAAGCTGTCATAATGCTGCTAACAATTTTGGTCATCCCGGTAACCTAGTGGTTGGAGCAAATATTGCAGGATTCTTGAAAGTAGCAGATGCTATGGTAGCACATGGTGTTCACTAATTAATTTAACGTTCCAGGTGATATTGACCTGGAACGTTTTTTTTATCAATATTAAAGTCTCCTCTGCTTCTAGGTAATTCCTTTCAATGTGTATGAGCTATAGAAAAAGCTTTATAGATATTATGCAGGCATGGAAATTTAAATGATTATGTGACTATTAATTTTAAAAAAAGATAAACAGATTGTTACAAAAGTATTACGGGTGCCTGGCACCAGAAATAGACCTGAAATAGTCGTGAAAGAAAACTTGAATGAACTCTGGTTATGATTTAAGGGGTGGATTGTCGGAAAAAGGTGTCTTTAGATGTGAGTATATTAAATACTTCCGCGATTTACAAATTAAAAAAGCGAAAAATAGTACTTTATATATAATTTTATCTATTTTGGAATAGATAAAGTTTAGGAGTTTCCAACTAATCTTGTAATAGATTTGTTACACAACTGTAAACTCGCAAATGTTTAGTTCGTGTTAATATGGGTATAGAGAAATTTTCAGGAAGTTTTTGTTAGAATTTTTTTCGAGTTTACATCTTTTGGAGGAACATAATTTTGACTTCTTTGTTTAAAAAAATCATCACTATCTTTAGTTTAACTGTAGTTTTAGCCGCGGGAACATTTGCAGGAAATACAGAAGCAGCAAGCTCTGTAGCATCGACACAAATCGTATCAAGTGCGAAAAGTCTAATAGGAATTAAATATCGTTATGGTGGAACAACGAAGGCAGGATTTGATTGCTCTGGTTTCATTGGTTACGTGTACAAACAACAAGGTGTTAAATTACCTAGAACAGCAGCAGGTATGTATAGTACAGGTAAAGCAGTAAAGAAAGCTAATCTTGCAGTGGGAGATTTAGTATTCTTTAACACAACGGGAAAAGGTGTCTCTCATGCGGGGATATACATAGGTAGTGGAAAATTTATTCACGCTTCTTCTTCTAAAGGTGTTAGAATCGACAAATTAAATGACCCATATTATTGGGGTAATAAATACGTTGGAGCTAAAAAAGTTGCAAACGTTTCAGTAGCGAAAAAATAATCATATAAATAGAACCGTTTCGGCGAATTATCGCTGAAACGGTTTTTTTGTCTATTTTTTTACATCAGGAGCTAAACACCACAAAGCAATTTGGAGGATGATTGCGTCTTGAAATACAGTCGGATTAAAACCAGTTAGTTTGCCTATTTTTTTGAGGCGGTATGTTAATGTGTGCCGGTGAATGGCCAAAGTATCCGCGCAAATTCCGAGTTGTTGGTTGCAATTAAAGTATTCTTGTAATGTTAGGAGTAAATTTTCGTTTAGACCACTTAATATTCGATTAGTAAATTGCTTTGCTTCTCGGGAGTCATGTTTTTTAAATAAGGAAAACACTTCAACATCCTCAAAATAGCTGACGTTTTTATTCGGGAGCCCATACGTTAGTGCAGTTTTGGCCGTTTGATAAGCAATATGAACTTCTTCGATGGAGTGTGCAACTTGTCCAACTCCTATTGGTAATACCTCATACTTTTTTAGATTAGATGCAAGTGCATCTAATTTCTTTTTTATTAATTTTTCATCCAGACCAGATATAAGAATAAAATGTTCATTTAATTGATAATGTCCGACCAAGAGAGAATCTCTTTGAAAGAAGTACTCAATTCCTTGCAATATGGTTTGATAGGATTTAGATTCGGGATTAATTTCTAACATCAAGGCGTAAAAAGGGGGTTTATTTACAAAGCCTATTTTGTTTATTCGTTCATAAATTACATTTTGAAGCGGCTGACCACTCATCAATTCTTCAAAAACCATTTCTTGCATTTTTCGTTTATATTCACGTTCCGACACGATTAATGCTTGATGAACCATCATTTCCGTCGTAAGCTGGACAAGGGTTGCAATCTCTTCGATTTCACTGGGTTCTCCAGTAATCCCTATAACCCCAACTAATTCATTTTGAAAAAATATTGGCAAATTTATTCCTGGCTTGGTTTTTGGGAATAAGTGTTTATTTTCTTCCGTAATCCACAATACCTTCTTCGTTGCCGCAACTGCTACCGCACCCTCATGAATGCTGTCTACGCGGAATTGATCGCCAGAAGCAAGAATAATTCCATTTGTTTGCATGACATTAATATTTCTATGTAGTCGCAGCATCGTTTGTTCAACAATCTGATTGGCTAGCTGTTTAGTAATCATAGAACCTCCATAAAGTATAAAAATTTCCTTGTTGTAGTACAGTATTTTTGTACTTCAAGTATAATGTAAATTTCGAAATCTGACACTATAATTTTATGTAAGCGCTTAATTAGAAGGAGTTGTTTACGTGAAAGTGGTCATAAGTCCTGATTCTTTCAAAGGTTCATTAACAGCAACGCAAGCTGCTTTTGAAATAGCTGAAGGAATTAAAGAAATTGATTCGTCCATTGAAACTGTATTACTACCTGTTGCAGATGGTGGTGAAGGTACATTGGAGCCGCTGATTATTTCTACAAATGGTAAAACCATTCATGTAGAAGTACATGATCCAATAGGTCGACTTATTCAAGTGGAGTACGGGGTTTTGGGAGACGGAGAAACTTGTGTTATTGAAATGGCAAAAGCATCCGGTTTAACGCTTTTACAAGAAAATGAAAAAAATCCGCTCATTGCTTCCACATTTGGAACAGGAGAGTTAATCCTACAAGCTTTAGATCATGGATATCGGAAATTTGTTGTAGGCCTAGGTGGAAGTGCAACAAATGATGGTGGTACTGGTATGCTTCAAGCACTAGGAATGAAGTTTCTAAATAAAGATGGATTAGAAATTAAGCCAGGAGCCGAGGGGCTTAAAGATTTAGTTGAAATTGATTTATCTGATTTTGATATAAGAATACAAGAATCTCATTTCATACTAGCTTGCGATGTCGATAATCCGTTTGTTGGCACTAATGGTGCTACCGCTATTTTTGGTCCACAAAAAGGCGTAACACCTGATTTAGTGGATAAGCTTGATCAGAATTTATTAAATCTAGCAAATAGAATTGAAGATTTAACAGGAATCTCTCTACATAGCCAACCTGGATCGGGTGCAGCTGGAGGATTGGGAGGTGCTTTTTTAGCATTTTTCCCATCTGAATTAAAACCAGGAATTGAAGTTGTCATGAATGCAATTGATTTTCTTCAACAGATCGAGGGAGCAGATATCATCATTACTGGAGAGGGAAAATCTGATCTTCAAACACTTTCTGGCAAGGCGCCGATTGGAATTGCGAATGCCGCTAAGACAAAGGATATTCCCGTAATTTTACTTTCAGGTTTTATTGAACAAGCAAGCATTTCAGCATTAAGTTCTTATTTTTACAAACTCGCAAGTGTAGCGGATGGCACTATCTCTCAAGAAGATTCTATTCAGAATGCTGCTCATTACTTGCGAATTAGAACAAAAGAGATGATGGGATCCATTTTAGGAAAATAAAAAGGGGTGGGAAAGATGTTATTTTTAGTGATTTTTCTCGGTGTTGTATTAGTTGTAGTAGCAACAGCAGTGTTCAAGCTTCATCCATTTTTAGCTTTGTTAATGAGTGCGTTCTTCGTAGGAATTGCTTCTGGGATGCCACTGCTGACTGTAGTCGAAAATGTAAATGCCGGCTTCGGTGGACTTATGACGAGTATCGGAATTGTAATTGTTGCAGGAACAATCATTGGGGTTATTTTAGAAAAATCTGGTGCGGCTTATCGTATGGCAGAAGTGGTGCTTCGTATTTTGGGGGAGAAGCGTCCACAGTTAGCAATGTCTATTATTGGTTTTATCGTTTCCATTCCGGTATTTTGTGATTCTGGTTTTATTATTCTTTCTAGCTTGAAAAAGTCTTTAGCGAAGCGTGCAAAAGTGAAAGTTGCATCGATGGCGATCGCACTTTCAACTGGTTTATTTGCGACTCATACACTAGTTCCACCAACTCCTGGACCGATAGCAGCTGCAGGAAACATAGGAGCTTCTGACTATTTAGGTACCATCATTTTAGTTGGTTTATTAGTAGCAATTCCAGCAGTGATCGTAGGTTATCTTTGGGCAATAAAAGTAGGTACGAAAATTGAAGTAGAAGCGGATAATGAAGAAGCACTGGATTATGAAGATGTAATTAAATCATTTGGCAAAATGCCTTCTACATTTAAATCGTTTCTACCAATCGTGTTACCAATTATATTAATTGGTATTGGTTCAGTAGCTGCGTTAACAGGCAGTGACTCAGGATTTACGCATTTTCTACAGTTTTTAGGAGCACCAACAGTTGCATTATTATTCGGAGTATTGGCTTCGTTTTTATTACTACCTGAAATCAATGAAAACACTTTATCAGGATGGATAGGAGAAAGTTTGAAAGAAGCGGCACCTATTTTATTAATAACTGGTGCAGGTGGATCGTTCGGAACGGTAATTAAAAACTCTGGTGTTGCTGACCAATTACAGCAGATGGATTTAGGAGCACTAGCAAACGGTGCATTATTCTTATTAGTTCCTTTCCTTATTGCAGCGGCATTAAAAACGGCACAAGGTTCTTCTACTGCGGCACTAGTTATTACATCATCTTTAATAGCGCCAATGCTTCCTACACTTGGAATTGAAGGAGCACTTCCACTAGCGTTAGTTGTTATGGCAATCGGAGCTGGAGCAATGACAGTAAGCCATGTAAACGACAGCTACTTCTGGGTCGTAACACAGTTTAGCGGAATGAAAGTAACAGATGCATACAAAGCTCAAACAATGGCAACCTTATTGCAAGGAATCACTACAATTATAGTTACAATGATTCTTTGGTTTATACTTGTCTGAAAATGACAAAATTGTTACAGGTGCCAGGCACCAGTAACAATTTTGAAACAAAAATCCCCTCCAACCTGTTAAGGGTTTTGGAGGGGATTTGGTTTTTTTAGTCGAAGTAGAGCATGTCGTCACGGTAGTTCTGTTTTAAGTCAGATTCTAAGAAGTTTAAGTAGCGTACTAAAAGTTGGGATGCTTTACCTCTAGTTAATACTTCATTCGCATGTCGCGGAATTTTGGAACAATTAAACGTTCTACTTTTGGTGTTTTATCTTTATTTAGATAGATTGTTCCTGACCCGAATCAGAAAAGGATATTATAAGTGTATTCTGAATCCATATTAGAAGAGCTAATAACGGAATTTCCACCCACAAAAGTGGTTCGTATTCTAGCACTGTTGATTTACTATTAGAAACCTTGCTAGTAACAAACGAGGTTCCTTCTGGGGTAACGAATTCATAATCAATAAATTGAGTATCCGTAGACCCCTTGAAATTGTTACATAAACATGAATTTTCTATCAATTTTAGAGCTAATTCAGGAGATTAAAAGATTTTTTTGAAAATAATGATGAAAAGGTATTTCTAATTTTCGTAAAAGTAGTATAATTGCATATAATATATTGCACACTGAAAAAAGTTGCAATTTAATAATCTTATAATTGATAGGGGAAAAGTACGTCATGAGTAATCTAAAAATTCAAATTACACCAAGTGAGAACAAAAAAGAAAAATTGTCAGCAGATCAGCTCGTTTTCGGTAGAACTTTTACAGATCATATGTTTATCGCAGATTATACTGAAGGAATAGGTTGGCATGATCATCGCATTGTCCCTTATCAGCCAATAACTCTAGATCCATCTGCAACTATTTTGCATTATGGTCAAACTGTTTTTGAAGGTATGAAAGCTTATTTATCTAAAGATGGTATTATTCGTTTATTCCGTCCAGAAGAGAACATGAAACGTATGAATCACTCATGTGACAGACTAAGCATGCCTAAAATTAATGAAGAGGATGCACTTGAAGCATTAAAGCAATTAATTGAAATAGATAAAGAATGGATTCCAAAAGAACCTGGTACTTCCTTGTACATTCGTCCATTTATGATTGCAACAGAGCCTCATTTAGGCGTTTCAGCTTCACTTACTTATAGCTTCATCATTATCATGTCACCTGTAGGTTCTTATTATAAAGAGGGTATTCACCCTGTTAAGATTCTAGTAGAAAGTGAGTATGTGCGTGCTGTTGCAGGAGGAACGGGAACTGCGAAAACTGCAGGGAACTATGCTTCAAGTTTAAAAGCACAAGAAGTTGCAGATCGTGAGGGATATTCTCAAGTTCTTTGGTTAGATGGAATTGAACGAAAATATATAGAAGAAGTAGGAAGTATGAACGTGTTCTTCAAAATTAGCGGTGAAGTAGTTACTCCTGCTTTAAATGGTAGCATTTTGGATGGTATCACACGAAAATCGATTATTCAATTGTTAAAACATTGGGGTGTTCCAGTAAACGAGCGTAAAGTATCTATGGAAGAAATTCGAGAAGCGTATCTTAACGGTAAATTAGATGAAGCTTTTGGAACAGGAACTGCAGCGGTTATTTCTCCAATCGGAGAACTTCGTTGGAAGGGTGAGCTGTTTTATGTAAATAACGGTGAAACTGGAGAAGTATCTAAAAAACTTTATGACGCATTAACTGGTATTCAAAAAGGAAATATAGAAGATCCGTTTGGCTGGGTAGTAGAAGTGAATGTATAAAATATAGTTTGCTTTCTGCGATGCATTGGACGGAGGAATAAAAATGAAACCACTAATAGGTATTTGTGCTAACTATTTATCAAATGATACTGCAGGACTGGAAGCAGGTATTGGTGCTAAACATCAAGAGTGGCAATTACTTGCAGATGACTATATTATAGCGATTGAACGCGCAGGTGGAATACCTGTTATACTGCCAATAACAGAGGATATTGAAACGTTATCTCCTCTATTAGAAAAATTGAATGGTGTATTATTCTCAGGTGGGTCGGATATAGATCCAAACTTTTATGGTGAATACCCACGTTTCGGATTAGGAATGATTGAGCCGAAACGCGATATTCATGAAGTGAGTCTTGCTCAAAAGGTTTTGATCGAAACGACATTGCCTGTCCTTGGAATTTGCCGTGGGATGCAATTATTAGCAGTGGCAACAGGGGGGACTCTTTATCAGGATTTGAAATCTCAAAAGCCTGATGGAATTAATCACTTTGTGCCAAAAGCGCTGAGACATCATGCCTTTCATCCAGTAAAGATTGAGAAAGAATCAAAGCTTTATAATATTTACCAAGTAGAAGAAATTGGCGTTAATAGTTTTCACCATCAAGCAGTAAAAGAATTAGGTAAAGGATTTAAACCAACAATGTCTGCACCTGATGGTATTATTGAAGGGATGGAATGGGAAGATCCCCGTTTTGTAGTTGCAGTGCAATGGCATCCTGAAATGATGGAAGGTCAAGTAGCCTCTATTCGCCCGATTTTCACAGCTTTCGTGGAAGCATGTAAGGCTGATAATCCTATTCTTTCTGTAGTATTGGAATCTGAAATTATAGCGTAAATAGACATCCTCTCTTATGTCAACATTAGTTGATGAAGGGGAGGATTTTTTTGTTCTAAATTTTTTCTGAAATTCTCACAATAAGTACAGTAATCGGGTTGTTGTATTTCAGGATTAGTTTCAATTAATGAAGGAAGAAAGTCTGTGTTCAAAAACGGATGCACTGTTTTTATTTGATGAAAATAGTATTTATACGAACTATAATTGTAGTCTTCCATTTTTTCTACTAATGCTCTTGTTGTAGTTATCGGATTTTGGTGAATATAGCAACTTACATTCAATAGACTAATGGGATCCGACACCATACTTGCATAATAACGAGTCTCATAAAGCTGCCCAAAATAATTATATTTTCTTTTATAAAATTCCGAGTACCGTTTATTCAATATTGCCATGACATTCGACAACGGTTCTTCAGGAGACCGAATCAATAAATGATAATGATTGTTCATTATGCAGTACGCAAGAATGCTAAAAGGATACTTTGCATAAGCGTATTCGAGCGCACGAAAAAAAAGTGCAAAATCCCCGCTATTTAAAAATATATTTTGTCGGTTATTCCCTCTCATCGTCACATGATAATAAATCTCTGGTTGCCAAATTCTTCTAATTCTGCCCAATTGATATCCACCTCCGTTATTTCCAATACCATATAACAAAACTAAAGTAAGCACAATTGTCACAATTTGCATCTTTCTGCGACAATTTAATTTTGATAGAGTTAAGTATTCAAGAATGAATTTTTGCTCACAATTTAACAACTAAAATAAAATTTTTAAACCTGTTTTAAAAAAGCGGACTTGTTACAGGAGTGTTACTGGTGCCTGGCACCAGTAACAGCACCAGTAACAACTCTGTAACATAAATGAATGGGATGTCCAATGGGATGAACGGAGTGTGGAGTTGTGTGATAAAATGGAAGAAAAGAGGGGGAGGGATTAGGGTGAAGGAGCAGATATTAATTATTGAAGATGAAGAGAATATTGCACGTGTTTTGCAATTAGAACTGGAGTTCGAAGGGTACTCAGTTGATATTGCGTATACCGGTACAGATGGGTTAATAAAATATCGAGAGAAAGAATGGGATCTAATTCTGCTCGATTTGATGTTGCCAGGATTGAATGGGTTAGATGTTCTTAGAAGAATTCGAACAACGGAATCGGATACTCCTGTCATTCTACTAACTGCTAAAAGTGATCTAGAGGATAAGGTGACGGGACTTGATCTTGGTGCGAATGATTATGTGACGAAGCCTTTTGAAATAGAGGAACTGCTAGCTCGTGTCCGCTCTGCTATCCGCTTTTCTAAAACTGCACCAGTTCTCCCTTTGAAGGATGAAAACATACATATTTTTGAGTCACTTATTTTAAATGAGAATACGAGAGAGATATCTCGAAATGGTCAATCAATTAATTTAACCCCACGTGAATATGATCTATTACTATATATGATGAAACATCCTAACCAGGTATTGACACGAGAACAGCTACTCGATGCGGTATGGGGCTTTGATTACTACGGAGATACAAATGTGGTAGACGTATACATAAGATATGTTCGAAAAAAAATCGAGGAGAATCAGAAAGCTTCTCTTATTCAAACTATTCGTGGAGTGGGTTATGTTTTGAAGGAGTCTAAGCATGAAGCTTAAAACAATAATTCATCTGTTTTCTACTTTTTTAACGCTTATTATTTTAAGTTTAATGAATATAGGTGTTTATATTATTTTTGAAAAAATGGCTTATGATACTGAATATAAGCAGCTAAATTCGGATGCAGATGAACTGATTACCGCTTTAAGCAAAATGGAAAAGGAAGAAGATGCAGCCACCATTATGCGAGCTTTTATTCCGGTAAAAGGTGCAATTCGTGTGAGTAATACGAAAGGTGAAATGCAATTATTTGTTCAAACAGTTGATGAAGTAAATAACTATGTGCCAGAATTTGAAACTGGTGAGCGATATTCGATAGGAACTTTTAAAGGGACTCCAATTCTAACGATTAGTAAACCGGTTATTTGGGTCGACGGAAAAGTGAATGAAGTGCAGACATTGAAATTATTAGATGACGTAGATAATAACTTAGAGTTTCTTAGACTCATATTAACTGGTGTTACGTTAGCAGGTATGCTCCTAATGACGATTTCCAGTATTACACTAGGAAAGATTATAACAAATCCAATTGAAAAACTAATAAATACAATGTCACAAAGTAGACTTTCTGGGAAATATCAAAAAATTGCTGTCCCGCGAAATGCTAAGGATGAAATGACGCAAATGGGCATTGCATTTAACGAAATGATGGATCAGTTGGAACAAAATTATAACAAACAGGAACAATTTGTTTCAGATGCCTCTCATGAATTGAAAACTCCTTTGACTGTTATTGAGAGTTATGCGAAACTTCTTTCTCGACATGGCTTTAGTAACACTGAAATTGCCAACGAATCTGTTCAAGCAATTATTAATGAGACAAGTAGAATGAAAGAAATGATCTCTCAAATGCTATTACTTGCAAAGAGTAATGAACAATCCATGCGGAACTTTGAAACGGTTGATGTGTTTGAACTGGTTGAAACTACCTTACATTCTATGCGGACTGCATATAATCGAAAGTTTTTATTAAAAGGGGAAGGTTCCATCTATGCAAACACCGATTTAGAGCAATTAAGACAATTGCTTTTCATTATTCTTGATAACGCTCGAAAATACAGTGAAAAAGAAATTAAAACGACTATATCCGAAAATGAAGAGGGAACTATCATTTCAATTATGGACTATGGAAATGGCATACCTAAAAAAGATTTAGAGCATATATATGATCGTTTCTACCGTGTAGATGAAGATAGGAATAGAAAAACTGGTGGAACTGGTCTTGGCATGGCAATCGCAAAAGATATTGCTACAAGAATTTCTGCAGAGCTTACAATTGAGAGTGTAGTAGGCTTTGGAACAACTATTCATATTTTTATTCCTAAAAGCCAAATTCTCATCAATTTTTAATGTTCGTGAAGTATGATGGTTTTAGGGGGGAAGCGTGAGTGAAATTTTTCAAAAGAAAAGGATTCGTACCTGTTTTTAGTGTAATTGTAGTAGCTGGAGGCATCGTAGTTTTTCTAAATATCAACGAAAATAATAAACAGTCGATATCTGAAAATGAAGTCCGCTCCCATCTTGAGCAAATGTATGATGCAGAAGTTGCGGGAGTCACGATGAAACAGGATGTTTACAAAGCTTTAATTACAAAAAGCGGTTCTGTGTATGTGGTGGAAATGAACGCAGTCACTGGAGATGTATATTCCCTTGAGGAAACAGATGAGTTTGTCGTAGAGAAAGCAAATGTCAATAAGGAAGAGTCGATAGAAGCTGCAACAGAAAAAACTCTTGTGATTTTTGAAGAACCATTATTAAAAATAGACGATACTACTAATTCTGTGGCACAGGTAGATATAGTAAAGCCACCAACGAAAATAATAATTAATGAGAAGCCTAAAAATTCTAGTAAGATATTAGAAAAAAAAGAAAAATCTATATTAGCTGAAACTATTACTCCAAAGGGTGTTTTGTCTTCTCAAATAAAAATAGAGGACAAGCCTTCTGTTGTTGTAAAGGAAGAAAAACCAATTACTGAAGTATTAAAAGAAGCTTTAAAAGATGTTTTAAAACCAGAAACTTCTAAGGCCGACGAAACAAAGGAAGAAAAACCGAAAGATGAAGTTGCAAAAACGGAACCTGTCAAAACCGAAGTAACCAAGACAGAAGTAACTAAAACCGAAGTAACTAAAACAGAAGCAAGCAAAACAGATGTGGCCAAGGAAGAGTCAGCTAAATCCGAGTCTTCTAAAACTGAAGAGACAAAATCGGGCGAAACCAAGGTTGTAGCACCGTCACAATCACCGTCACTTACAGCTCAAGCCGAAGCAAAGAAACCAGAAACCGAACAAAAGACAGAAAAACCAGCAACTATTTTGATTTCTGAAGATCAAGCAATAAAAACTGCACAACAGCAGGTGAAGGGTACAGTAGAAAGTAGCTCATTTGTAAAAACAAATGAAGGCGGCTACTATTTAATCGTAATGAAAGCAACTTTATCTGAGAGTGACTCAAAAGATACAGCCAAAGCAAAACAAACAAAAGCAACGATCCAAGTGCATTCAATTTCAGGAAAAATTCTTACGGTCACATGGGAATAAGAAATTTCTCATCAATTTCTAATAAATCTCTATGCGTATTCTCATTTAATTGGTTTACTATTAAGTTAACAAATGAATAGTAAGTAAAGTTGATGAACTTGTTTAGAAGGAGCATGTTCAGAAAACTTCAGTATAATAGGGGAAACAACAGCGATAAAACAGTTTTCTTAGAGCGAAGAAAACGAAGTAGAAGGCATAAAATTTACGGCGATTTAAATAAAATAATCCTTGAGCGATAACAAGGAAAATACCAAAACACCTCATTCTACCATTCCCCGTAGAATGAGGTGTTTTTTTATTACAGGAGTATTACTGGTGCCTGGCACCAGCAATACTCCTGTAATAATAATTATAGGTTTTCCCAATAAATAAAAAACACTGTATTGCCATTAGATTACGGCAATACAGTGTTTTCGCTTTTTAGCGTCTGTTTTTATTTCGTTTTGTGATTCTTCCAAGTGCGAACGCACCAGCTGCGATTCCAATTAACGTGTTTGTATTTTTATTGAATACTTGTTTCACTACAAGATTCATGTTTTGTGGACGTTCTGCTAAACGACGCATGAAGTATCCGTACCAATCTTGACCGAATGGAACATACGTGCAGAAGTTATATCCTTCATTTGCCAGTTCCAATTGCATATCTGTACGGAAACCGTAAAGCATTTGGAATTCGAATTTGTCGTTCGGAATATTGTTGTCTTTAATAAATTGTTTTACATGGTTAATTACATTATGATCGTGTGTTGCGATAGAAGTAAATTTACCATTCAATAGGTGCCATTCAATTAGTTCAATATAGTTTTTATCAATGTCTTCTTTTGCTTGGTATGCATATTCTTCTGGCTCTTTATATGCACCTTTAACAATTCGAAGGCGGAAGTTTTTATATTTTTGAATGTCTTCTGCCGCGCGATAGAAATACGCTTGAATAACTGTACCTACATTATCGTAATCTTTTGAAAGCTCGTCCAAGATGTCAAAAGAAGGTTGTAAGTGTTTATGTGATTCCATATCAATATTGATGAATGTTCCGTATTTATGAGCAATCGCTACTATTTCTTTTAAGTTTTCTAAAGCGAAATCATAGTCAATATCTAAGCCAAGCTGAGAAGGCTTCAATGAGATATGTGCATCTACTTTGTTCTCCTCGATTGCTTCAATAACTGCAATGATTTGGTTTTTTGCTTCTAAAGCTTCTTCTTTTTTAAATACAAATTCGCCTAAATTATCAACAGTACAAGAGATTCCGACTGCATTTAATTTTTTAATGCTCTCAATTGTTTCTTCAACGTTCGTACCAGCAACTACATGCTGTGCACCCATTTTTAAACCGTATTTTTTTGCTGCCCCATTTAATAGTTGATTTTCAGATAATGCGATAAAAAAATCTCTTAACATAATGATACTCCCATCTCTGTTTGATGCTTTATTATACCATAGAATCAAAAGAGTAATCATTAAAAGAGAAGTAGAAATTGTCTTATAAAACAAGTACTTAGGGAATTAGGAAGATTCTTGTCGAGTCTCCATTGAGTTATCATTTTTCTTTACAATATTTACTTGGAATTATCAAAATTTTAACACTTGCGATATATTGGCAATTAAGTTAATTTAGAAATAGTGGGTACATATAAATCTACTAATAGATTAATTGCTAAATCATTATTAGGAGGTAAGTTATGAAAAACAGTAAGGTCAAAAAATCAGCGGTTGCAGCGGTTATTGCAACTTCATTATTCACCGCTTCAAGTGTTACATTTGCGGCTAATTCTCTTCAAAGTGTAGTAGACAATGCAAGAAAAGACATTAAAAATGCTTCTTATTCATATGTGCTTCCCGCACAATCAGGTAAGGTAGCAGCAAGCGCTGATTTGTACAAAGCTTTAAATACTGCGAAAGTAAACTACCAAAAAGCAAGAAATGAAATCATCAAATCTAATGCTAAAAATAAATCCACTTTACTGAAAAACTTAGATGATCTGTACCAAGAACGAGTAACAAAAGGCATTGTTCCATACATTGATGCATATAACTATGCAAATAAATATTTAACTCCGATCATGAACGAAATAGAAAAGGCTGAGTCTGCTAAAGACTGGGCAAAAATTGAAAAAGAATATCACAAACTTTCAGCTCAATTAAAAACAAGAACAGCTATCCTGTATCGTTTTTCTGGGAAAGCTGCTCGCGATTTATTACTAGATCAATATAAAAAGCCAGCTGATTTGAAACGATCAGAACTAATGGTTCCTGTAACAGTTTATATGAAAGCTACTCAAGCTCAAGCACTTTTTGCGGCAGGTAAAGAAGAAGAAGCTTCGAAAGTTCTTGAATCAATTCGACCACTGTTAGAAAGATTACCAAGTGAACAAAAGCTTCCAGCAGTAAAAGAACTACTTGCATTCGTTGAAAAAGTAAATGCAGAAGTAAATCCAGGATTTACATTATCTCTTATGCATGTAAATGATACACACGCAAATACACAACAAGCACCAAAACGTTTAACAGCAATTAAAGAAGTACGAGCTGAAAAACCATCTGCACTATTAATCGATGCTGGTGATGTATTCTCTGGTACTCTTTATTTCAATGAGTTCAAAGGACAAGCTGATTTGGAACTTATGAAATTAATGGATTATGATGTGATGACTTTTGGTAATCATGAATTTGATTTAGGATCGACTCCAGAAGGACATAAAGCGCTAAGTGAATTTATTTCAAAATCCAACTTTCCATTCGTTAGTGCAAATGCTGATTTTTCAAAAGACGTAAATTTAAAAGGTTTGTTTAATGTAAACGTATCTTCTGACCCGAAAGATGGTCAAATTTACAGCGGTATTATTAAAGAAGTTGATGGACAAAAAGTTGGTTTATTCGGTCTTACAACAGCTGAAACTGCTGATATTTCTAGTCCAAAAGATGTGACATTTACGGATTATATTAAAGCAGCACAAACGATGGTAGATGAATTTGAAAAACAAGGCGTTAATAAAGTAGTAGCAGTAACTCATATTGGTTATGATGATAACCCAACATATGATAACGATTTACTTCTAGCAGCAGCTGTTAGTGGAATTGACGTAATCGTTGGTGGGCATAGCCATACAAAATTAGAAAAACCAGTAGCAGTTACCAAGGATAAAGATGGTAAAGAAAAAGATCCTACTATTATTGTCCAAGCTTCACAGTATAGTGAATTCCTAGGAACTTTGGATGTAGAATTTAATAAAGAAGGTAAAGTTGTAGGGCATGCCGGAGAATTAATTCCTATTAAAGATCAAAAAGAAGATGCAGCTGCAGCTGAATTATTGAAGACGTATAAGGCAAAAGTTGAAGAAACTAGTAAAACAGAAATAGGGGTTTTAGCTGAAACAACATTAGAAAACCCACGGACAGATGGGGATGATACGAAACCAAGTGTACGTAAAAACGAGACAGTACTTGGAAATATCATTACAGACGGAATGCTTGTAAAAGCTAAGAAGTATAATGATAAAGTAATTATGGCTCTTCAAAACGGCGGAGGAATTCGTGCTTCAATTGATGCTGGTCCGATTACAGTTGGGGAAATAATTACAGTTCTTCCTTACGGTAACACTCTAGCAACAATGGAAGTAACTGGTGCTGAACTAAAAGCTGCTTTTGAAATTAGCTTTAAATCATATCCAAAAGAAAATGGCGGCTTCTTACATGTTTCTGGAGCAAAAGTGGAATTTGACTCCTCTAAGCCTGCTGGAGAACGTGTTGTTTCTATTAAATATAAAGCTGCTGACGGTACTTTTGTAGAACTTAAAGATGATGAAAAATATGTCATAGCTACAAATGCATTCACTGCAAAAGGTGGAGATGGCTATGATGTATTCAAAAAAGCTTACGAAGAAGGCCGTGTAACAGATCTGGGTCTTTCCGATTGGGAAAATCTTCAAGAACAACTTCAATCTATGAAAACAGTTAAGAATGAAGTAGAAGGCCGTATTGTAGATGTAAAAAAATAATAAATTAATAGAATCAAATCCTCGCTCAAATTAAATAGAGTGAGGATTTTTTTATTGTTATATCAACTTTGAATGTTTAAATTATTTGTTTGAGGGTATGCAGAATGAAGGTAGAGATCTTAATACAGAAGCCAGTACTTACTTTCCAAAAGAAAGAGGAGGAATTTTGTATGAAGAAAAGCACAATGAAAGTTTCTGCAGCAACCGCACTGTTATATGCATCTTTGCTCGGAGGACCATTAGTTGGTAATGCTCAGGGAGACGATGGAAGAGATAGAGATAAGGAAAGAAATAATTCAAGTGAATGGAAACAGTTTCATCAAATGAAGGAAAAATTTAAAGATCAAGAAAGAAACAAACGACACTTCGACTATAAAAGTAGGTATAAAGATTATGACGAAAACAATATTAAAGGTGTAACTAACGTAAAAGACAGCCAAATGGACAAAACAAAAGACAATAAAAAAGAAACAATCGAACAAAAGCCAATTCCTCTAGTTACCTATGAACAAGCAAATTCCTATGGCAAAAACACCATATTACCATTAATATCAGCAATTGAAACAGCAAAAGCAACGAAAGATTGGGAGGCGCTTGAAAATTATTATCACTTACTTTCTAAAGAGCTGAGAAAAGGGACGTCCATATTTTACAAAGTGGATGGAAAACAAAATCGTGAATCTTTAATCTCAGTGTATAAGATTCCTGCGCAAGAAAAGCGTACTGAACTTGTTTTGCCAATAACTATATATATGGCTTTAGAAAACGTTAATAACACTATGGATAAAGGCGAAACAATTAACTTAAGCTATCAAATGGAAGAAGTAAGAGCATTAGTGAACAAATTAGAAGGGGTGGATAATAATCCCCTCCTAGAAGATTTAGTAGCTCAAGTAAATGCAACTGATAACAAATTAAACTTATTAGCTAAAAATACGAATAGATTAGAAGTAAATTAATCAATAAAAAGGGTTCAGATTCTAAAACATCTGACCCTTTTTTATCATGCTTTAAAATAAAATTGCTCTACTGTGAAACGATCCATCACTTCGAGATTTGGTTCATAACCAATGCCATAAGCATTTGGCACAGTAATATAGCCGTCATCTGCTACTACTTCTGGCTTGATAATATCTTGTTCCCAATACCGTGAAGAGCCTGATGTATCCCCTGGTAAAAGAAAGTTTGGCAGTGTTGTAAGTGCTATATTATGTGCACGTCCTATCCCAGCTTCGAGCATTCCGCCGCACCATACTGGTACACCTTTTTCCATGCAATAGTCATGAATTTTTTTCGCTTCAGTTAAACCACCAACGCGTCCAATTTTAATGTTAATCACTTTAGTGCTTCCAAGTTCAATTGCTTTACGTGCATCTTCCATGGAATGAATACTTTCGTCTAGACAAATTGGCGTTTTCAATTCTTTTTGAAGTTTTGCATGATCAATAATATCATCTGAGGCAAGTGGTTGCTCGATCATCATTAAATTGAAATCATCAAGCTGCTTTAATAAAGCTATATCTTTTAAAGTGTAGGCCGAGTTCGCATCAGCCATAAGTGGAACATCTGGATAAGCCTCTCGTAATGCATGAATAATTTCAATATCATTTCTTGGTTTAATTTTTACTTTTATGCGTTTATATCCATCTTTTATATAGGTTCCCACAAGTTCCACAAGTTCTTCTGTACTTTTTTGAATACCGATACTAATTCCAACTTCAATTTTTTTTGCAGTGCCACCAAGTGCTTCTGCAAGTGTTAATTTATTTCTTTTAGCATATAAATCCCAAATTGCTCCTTCAACTGCTGCTTTCGCCATATTATTTTTGCGCAGAGGAGCAAATACTTCGCTTACTTCATCTGGATGTCCAAAGTTTTTATCTAATACAAGTGGAATCAAAAAATCTCTAATTATGTGAAGATTCGTTTCGACCGTTTCTTCGTTATACCAGGGAGATGAAAAAGCTGTCGATTCACCCCAACCAGTGTTTCCGAATTCGTCCGTAACTTCTAATAATAGAAATTCTTTTACTTGCAGCGAACCAAAACTAGTAGTGAATGGTGACTTCATCGTCATGTTCATTTTTCGTATATTAATTTCTTTGATGATCATTTGATTGCTCCTTTGAAAACAATGGGCTGGTAATTTTTTATTATCGATTAATATTGTACCATTTGTTATCCGCTTATCATCTACAAAGGATTCTATCATTCGCTTCCTTTTTGGAATGTGTTGATGATTGTTCGAGCAAGTACTTCAATACCAGTGAAAATCGATTCATGCTTAAATGTCATGTTTGGGTGATGTAATCCTGGCGCTAAGTCACAACCTAGTCCGAGCATCGTCGCCTTGATGCCTGTTCTTTTTACAGGATAATAATGAAAATCTTCTCCACCAGGTGTCACAATAGGTGGTATACAAAATTCTTGTCCAATTGTACCGATAATTGCCTCTTTCATTATTTCGACTGCTGTTGCATCTACCTCTGCAGCAACAATTTCCGTCTCAACATGGTAGTCAATTGTAATTCGATGAAGAGCTGCAATAGAAAGTATAGCGTTTTCTACTTTTGCAATCAGTTCTTTCATTCCTATATTTGATTGCGCTCGCACGTCGATACTGAACTCTGCATTTCCTGGAATAATATTTCCTGATTCCCCACCGGCTTGAAATCTTGTAAGTTTTGCCGAATAAGATTCCATTGGGTCCAGGTAGATCGCTTGAATTGCATGTACAATCTGCGCTCCAACTTCAATAGCGTTTATACCAAGATGTGGTCTTGCCCCGTGTGCTTCTATTCCATGGATCTTGCCGGTCACTAGCTTTGCAGCTCCATGGATAATAGCTGGGGAGCAGTAACCATGCTCTAATTCTTGTATAGGTCTAAGGTGAACGCCATACAAATAGTCCAGATCATCAACTAAGCCCTTATGAATAAAAGAAAGGGCACCCGTACCTTTTTCTTCTGCCGGTTGAAATAATACTTTCAAAGTTCCTTGCTGAGGAACGCCTAGTTTTTTTAATAAAAGCAACGTACCAATTGCAATAGTCATATGTGCATCGTGACCACATGAATGATTTGCCTTGAATTCACCATTTACTTCCTGCCATAGAGCATCCATATCCGTTCGCAGGCCGACACATGGCTTTCCGCTACCAATAGTGACAACAAGTCCAGTAGAATCATCGAAAGTCGTTACATGAAACCCTTCTTTAACTAACAAATCAACTAAATATTTTGTAGTTTCAACTTCTTTCCAACTAACCTCCGGATTGTTATGCAGATGGTGAAATACCGATTCCACAATGGGCCTTATACCTTCTAACTCGTGATTCATATTTTATTTCCTTTCTTCTAAATTGTTCGTCTATTTACTTATCGGTGGAAAAAACCGATTATATATCTATTTAAAAAACCCCACAAATGTGGGGAACTAAGTAAAAAATTTTAATTGTCTTCTTGTACCAACTCTCGTTCATCAAGGAGATGAACTGGACTTCCTTCCGCAATCATATTAAGGGAAGCGATTAAATCTAAATTCTGTCTCATGGCCATTTCTTCCGAATCAACATAATTTGGATACAACAATTCTCCTCCTCAACTCTTTAAGACTAGTATATTTAGAAACGGGAAATTTATTTACAAATAAATGAAAATAAAATTTTGATTGATTAAACATATCCAAAAATGAATTATTAGTGCTAATAAATAGTCAAAATGCCATAGATTTAAATTACGAATAATTCTGATATTTGAAATAACTTAAATACAATATACCATAGTACATATATAGATAGGAATGGGGGTATGCCGGTTGAAAATTGAATATTTTGTAGAGGTTATGAATCAAAGTTTACGAAGAGTGGGCGAATCCGTAGAATATATGGAAATACATTCGAATATGAATAAAATGGAGCAGCATCAAATTATGCAGGCTATACTCGAATTAAGTGAACGTATTAAAATGATAGAAGCATATATGGAAAGTAGTAAGCAAATTCAGCTCGAGAATGATGGACAAGTCATTAACGACAGTGCATTCAGACTGTAGAAAACCTCGAATTTATTTTATATAGGATATGGGGTTTTCTGAAGCTTACCGCTCGCTTACCGCGGGCGAGCGGACGCTTCTCCAAACCAATAAAATGTTACCTTTTTTTATTTCCTATATTCAGAGGCAGAATAATCTTAAGGTAATAGAAATTAATGACAAGAATTCAAACTAAGAATTGAGAACAATTAGCCAATCGCCTTCTTTTCTTCAATTTAAAGGCACTAACCAAAGTGCCTTTTGGCCGTCTACGACAACTCTAGCATAATCTGTTCCAAATCAGTTAGTGGGGAGTGGCAAACGTTATTTTGACAAATCTGAACCGAAAGGGATGTATCCTCCTTTTTATGTGTCCAGACATCGTAAGGTCGATATGTTTTTTGGATGTAGTTTAATATTTCGACAGCAGGATCGCCATTTATTTTTATTTCACGGGCTTTGCCCATATAAGCCAGCTGTGCATTTAAAGTGGAAAGTACAGCTGATGGGTACTGGGTAGCATCGTCTGTAAATGCAGAAAAAATGCGCTCGACTTTATTCAGCAGCTCCATATCTTCTGTAATTTTTCCTAAACGCCAAAGCTGCATTGCTGCTGTTCCATTCCCTGAGGGTGTTGCGTTGTCTAATGCCGACTTTTCACGAATTAATAATTTTTCTGCTTCTTTATTAGTAAAATAGAAAGCCCCATTTTCTTTGTCTTCAAAATGGGAATAAAGAGTGGTTGCTAGTTTTTTTGCTTTCACTATATATTCTTCGTCTCCTGTTGCTTGATGAAATTCGATTAATGCCCAAATAAAATTACTGTAATCATCTAAGTATGCGTTGTGCTTTGCTTCGCCATCTCTATAGCGTGCAAAGAGTACATTCTCTTTTATTAAATGTTGATCGATAAACTGTAATCCTTTATCTGCAAGGTCAATAAATCTTGGTTCTGCAAAAGTAGCGCCAGCTTTTGCAAGCGCCGCAATAAGTAGTCCATTCCAAGAAGTAAGTATTTTATCATCTAGATGAGGGTATACACGAGTTTGACGTTTCTTTAACAATAGCTTGCGAGATACTTCCAGACGGTCTTCCAGCTCATCCAAAGAAATATCGTATTCCTCTACTAAGGATTTTGCATCCACATAAATTAAATTCGGAATATTTTTCCCTTCAAAGTTACCTTCCTCTGTAATATCATATGCTTTTGCAAAGAGGGTTCCTTCTTCTTCACCTAATATTTCCAATACTTCAGTTAGTGACCAAATATAATAAGTGCCTTCAGTACCTTCACTATCCGCATCAATCGCCGAATAAAAACCTCCATCGGGATGAGTCATTTCACGTTCGATAAATTCAACCGTGTTATAAACAATTTCTTTATATTGAGGAACTTCCGTAATTTGATAGGTTTCCGTATAAGCAAGGAGCAGCAATGCTTGGTCATATAACATTTTTTCAAAATGAGGAACTAGCCACAATTCATCTGTGGAATACCGAGCGAAACCGTATCCAATATGGTCGTAAATCCCACCACGTGCAATTCCGTCAAGTGTTACTTCCACCATGTTTAATGCATTCTCATCTTTATTTACATAATAATATCGCAATAAGAATAAAAGCTGTGTTGGTGAGGGAAACTTAGGAGCAGTTCCAAATCCACCATATTGTGTATCAAAATTACCAGTTAAATGTTGATATGCTTGATCAATCGTATTGGGTGGAATAGAGCTCTCTTTGGATTGAGGGCTTTCATTTAACGCAAATGTAAGTTGTTCGCCAATTTCAACAATCTGGGATTGTTCATTCTTATATATATTATAAATTTGTGGTAGAAGGTCGAGCATTCCTTGTTGTCCATATTCACTTTCTTTCGGAAAATAAGTACCTGCATGGAAAGGTTTTTGCTCTGCTGTCAAAAACACATGAAGTGGCCAACCGCCTTGACCAGTGAGCATCTGGCACACATTCATATAGATGGAATCGATATCAGGACGCTCTTCACGGTCTACTTTTATAGAAATAAAGTGCTTATTTAAAAGCTCCGCAACTTCTTGATCCTCAAAGGATTCTCTTTCCATCACATGACACCAGTGACAAGTACTATAACCAATACTCACGAATACAGGCTTGTTTTCTTGCTTTGCTTTTTCAAAAGCATCCTTTCCCCATGGATACCAATTCACTGGGTTATATGCGTGTTGCAAAAGATAAGGAGATTTCTCTTCGATCAGTCTATTTGGTTTGCTCTTATTAGTTGGCATTTGAACACCTTCTCACTTTTATATTGTATTCTTAGCTTTACATTACCCTTTATAGCAATAACTAATGCTATGAATGTTTCATCGTACTAAGGAAGAGAATTAAATGCTTTATTAATTTAAAACCTTTGACATTTACATGAAATTAATGTAAATTATCAAATGGACGAACATTTTAGTTCATCCTAATAATTAATATTCGTATTTAGGAGTGTTAAGCGTGGATAATGTATTTGATTATGAAGATATTCAATTAATTCCGGCAAAATGTGTAGTTAATAGCCGTTCAGAATGTGATACAACTGTTACTTTAGGTGGGCATACTTTTAAGTTGCCTGTCGTTCCTGCCAATATGCAGACTATTATAGACGATAAAATTGCAAATTACTTAGCAGAAAATGGTTATTTCTATATCATGCATCGTTTTGAGCCAGAAAAGCGTATTTCTTTTATTAAAGATATGCAATCACGTGGACTCATTGCATCGATTAGTGTTGGGGTCAAAGAAGAAGAATATACATTTATTGAACAATTAGCTGAAGAACAACTGGTTCCAGAGTTCATTACAATTGATATTGCCCATGGGCATTCAAATGCTGTGATCAATATGATTCAACATATAAAAAAACATATACCAGTTAGCTTTGTTATTGCTGGTAATGTTGGTACACCAGAAGCAGTAAGAGAGTTAGAAAATGCTGGTGCCGATGCAACTAAAGTAGGTATTGGACCAGGTAAAGTGTGTATTACAAAGATTAAAACAGGATTTGGTACAGGAGGTTGGCAATTAGCTGCACTTCGTTGGTGTGCAAAGGCTGCTAGTAAGCCGATCATCGCAGATGGAGGAATCCGCACACATGGGGATATCGCTAAATCTGTACGTTTTGGTGCTTCTATGGTAATGATTGGTTCTCTATTTGCTGGACACGAAGAGTCACCAGGAAAAACTATCGAAAAAGATGGAAAGCTTTGTAAGGAATATTTCGGTTCTGCTTCTGAATTCCAAAAAGGTGAAAAGAAAAACGTAGAAGGTAAAAAAATGTATGTGGAGCACAAAGGGCCATTAGAAGATACATTGAAAGAAATGGAACAAGACCTTCAATCCTCTATTTCTTATGCTGGTGGAAATAAACTAGATGCAATCCGAAATGTAGATTATGTAATTGTTAAAAACTCAATCTTTAATGGTGATAAAGTATATTAAACACTTTTTTCATAAAATTAACAAAGGTATATATTTTTTGAAACAGACAAATGCTACAATAATGTTGTCATTCATTATTAAATGAATAACATTAAAAAGTAGAGGAGTGTATCATATGGCTGTTGACGTATATCTTAATTTTAATGGAAATTGTCGCGAGGCTGCAGAGTTTTACGCAGAAGTTTTTAAAACAGAAAAGCCACAAATAATGACTTTTGGTGAAGCGCCACCAAGTCCCGATTACACACTACCAGAGGAAGCAAAAGATTTAGTTATGCATACTCGACTAAATATTAGTGGAAGTAATGTAATGTTTTCTGATGTTTTTCCTGGTTCTCCTTTTATTGAAGGTAACAATATTAGTCTTGCAGTTGTAAGTAAAGATGAAAATGAAATCAGATCAGCATTTGAAGCACTTAAAGAAGGCGGAAAAGTTGGAATGGAGCTCCAAGAAACTTTCTGGAGTAAATGCTACGGATCCGTGAAGGACAAGTTCGGTATCGAATGGCAATTGAGTCTTGAAACCGATCAAATGCCTCAATAGAATAGCAAGGACTGTACAACGTAATTTGTTGTACAGTCCTTTTTGGTTTTTATATATAAAACATTTTCCCAGGATTAAGAATGCCCTTCGGGTCAAATAATGCTTTGACCGACTTCATTAATTCAACAGCTTCCCCATGCTCGGCAACTTGGTATTTCATTTTCCCTAGACCTACCCCATGTTCACCAGTACATGTGCCACCAAGTTTGATCGCTTTCAGCGCAATTTGTGAGTTTGTATATTCTGCTTTTTCAACTTCTACAGAATTATTTGGATCATACATAACAAGCGTATGGAAGTTACCATCCCCAACGTGTCCAAATACTCCTCCTACTAGTCCGCTTTCTTCCAATAACTTACGACCAAATACAACCATTTCGGCCAATTTCGAAATAGGTACACATGAATCCGATCCCGTAGATACTTTCCCTTTAATATGCTTATATGCATATGCCATTTCATGTCGTGCTTTCCAAAGTTCTATACGTTCTTTCGAAGAATTTGCATGTTCCCAGTTTTTACAGCCAAATTCTTTCATTAGTTCTTCGACAACTGTAGCTTCTTCTTCCACGATATTCGGAGAGCCAGCAAATTCAAAGAAAAGGGAATGTGCTTCTGGAAATGTATAATTTCCGTATTCATTTACTTGTTTAATACTTTCAGCGTCCACTAGTTCCATGCGCATTATTTGAATACCACTTGATAGAACAGCTTGAGCAGCTTCTGCACATTCACCAGGAGTTTCAAATGTGCAACGTGCAGCTAAAACTTTTTCGGGAATACCATGCAATTTGACCGTAACCTTAGTTATGATACCTAGAGTTCCTTCAGAACCTGTGAAAATTCCGTTTAAATGATAACCAGAGGAGGATTTTTTCGCTTTTGAACCAGTATGTATAATACTTCCATTCGCTAGAACTACTTCTAAGTCCAATACTTGGTCCCGCATTGAGCCATAACGTACTGCTGTAGTACCACTAGCATTGGTCGCAACCATACCACCTATAGAAGCATCAGCACCTGGATCAATAGGGAAGTATAGTCCGTGTTTATTTACATACTCATTTAGCTGAAGACGTGTCATTCCAGGTTCTACCGTAATCATCAAATCTTCTGGGAAAAACTCCACTACTTTATTCATTTGATCAAAGTTTACTGAAATCCCTTTATTAATTGGAATGGCTTGGCCCTCTAAGCCAGAACCAGCACCATAAGGCGTTACTGGAACATCATATTCATTTGCTAATTGAAGTACTTTCACAACATCCTCCACATTTTCTGGGAAAAACACAAAATCTGGTTCTACCCGAGTATGGGAAGATTCATCTCCACTATGGCGATAAAGCTCCGATTCACTTTGGCTCACTTTTTGGTTTCCAAGTTTTTCAATTAAACCTTTCAACATAATTAAAAACACCTAACTTTCTAACAATTCTAAAATTTTTATTTACAAGAATAGTAGCATAATATATTATGCTTGTATACAGTATACAGGAAGGAGGGAGGCTATTGAAAAAGATACTTTCGAAAGAATCTCTTGCAGATCAAGCATTTAAGAGTATCAAGGATTCAATCATTGCCGGGAAGCTTGAACCAAAAGAAGAGTTACCAGAAGAAAAGTTAGCAATAGATTTAGGAATCAGTCGCACTCCAATACGAGAAGCATTGAAGAAGTTAGCGGCAGAAGGGCTCATACAGTTAAATAAAGCAAAGCCAGCAACTGTAGCGACTTTTTCAATAGATGATGCGCTGCATTATATGGAAATAAGAAGACTTTTAGAAATTTATAATATCAATAAAAATGCTGATAAAGTCACTGAAAAAATACTGTATGATTTACAAATCAATTTGGAAGAACAATTAAAGTCGATCAATCGTAATGATTTTCATTCATTTATTGATTTAGACAGAGAGTTCCATTTAATCCTTGCAAGTATTGGGGATAATTTGAAGTTAGGGGAGCTCATACATGATTCGAATGCTAGAGTTAATCGAGCATTTCTGATCCTTTCCAATACGTTACAAATGAGTGCTGAGAAAGCCCATCTCGAACACACGAAGATAGTAAAAGCACTTCAAAATCATCAAAAGGATTTAGCAAAACAACTTATGACAAGTCACCTAGATAATGTAGAAAAAAGATTTTTATCATATTTTACTCAGGGGGAAATAAAATGAAAAAATTATTCGCATTATTACTAATCATTGTTTTAGCACTATCCGCATGTGGAAGACCGACCGAAACAGTAACTACATCTAGTACAGGGAAGTCTGAAGGTTCATACACAATTCGAATCGCGTACTTAGTTTCTGAAGAGCAATCCTCTCATATTGCAGCTAAAACTTTTAAAGAAAAGCTTGAAAAAGAGTCTGATGGTCGGTTAAAAGTTGAGTTATATCCAAATGGACAACTATATGCATCAGACCGAGAAGCGATTGAAGCAGTTCAGCTTGGAAATATTGAAATGACCATTCCAGCCGTAGCACCTCTTGCATCATTTAATAAAAAATTTATGGTATTCGATTTACCATTTTTGTTTAATGATAATGACGCGGCATACCGAGCGTTGGATGGAGCTCTTGGAGAACAATTACTTGGAGAATTGGAGAACAATGATTTGAAGGGACTTGTTTTTGCTGAAAATGGCTTCCGTCATATGTCTAACAATAACGGTCCGATTCATGGGGTAGCGGACTTAAAAGGATTGAAATACCGTACACTTGAAAATCCAGTGCATACAGATACATTTAAAGCATTCGGTGCAAACGCATCACCATTTGCATTTGGTGAGTTATATACCGCACTTCAACAAAAAACATATGATGCAATGGAATCACCGATTTCTCTATATTACACAAACAAGTTTTATGAAGTACAAGACTACTTAACGATTACTTCACATGTTTATGCCGCAACTATTTTGTTAATGAATAATGACTTTTTCAATACATTACCTGAAGACCTTCAACAATTAGTTGTAAAGACTTCTGAAGAATATAGAACAGAACAACGTAAGCTTGCTCAAAAACAAGACGTAGATTTCTTAAACAAACTGAAAGAATCCGGAATGGAAGTGAATGAATTAACAACAGAAGAACGTGAAGAATTTAGAGCTGCAACGAAAACTGTTTACGATAAATACGTTTCAGAAATCGGTGAAGATTTAGTTAAAATGGCTGAAGATGCAAACAATCAATAATAAGGGAAAGGAATGAGGAAAGGTTTATGTTAAAGAAATTTGCGAAGTTTGAAGAAATCCTCCTTGTTTGGTCACTTGTTATTATGGTTGCCTTAATTTTTGGACAAGTAGTTGGTAGAAAAGTTTTTGAATCTGCTCCAAGTTGGACAGAGGAAATGGCGAGGTATATTCATATTTTTCAAGTTTGGATCGGCGCAAGCTATGCCGTAAAATTACGACAACATATAAGAGTGGAAGCGTTTGTTACACGCTTCCATGGAACTTTTCGTCAAGTACTAGAAACGATTTCAATTCTCATATGGTTTGTCATGGCACTTTTTTTGGCGGTATTTGGAACAGAACTAGTGTTGAGTAGTATTGAACATGGCCAACTAGCACCTGCTATGCAAATTCCAGTTTGGATTGCTTACTTAGCTATTCCACTTGGGGGTTTAGGAATGGCTATTCGATTAATTGTCCAACTAGTGGAGGTATGGAAAGGAAACTATGACAAACCAGCAGATGAGGAGATAATCGCATGACAGTAGCATTATTATTTGGTACGTTATTCATTTGCTTATTAGTCGGTGTGCCGATTGCCATCTCACTTGGGATTTCAGCTCTAGTTGCCATCTATTTTGGTTCTACATTACCCCTTGGGATTATTGCACAAAAAGCATTTACTTCTCTTGATTCATTTCCTTTATTGGCAATTCCTTTTTTCATGCTCGCGGGGGTGCTGATGAGTAAAGGTGGGGTTTCCAAACGTTTACTAGATATGGCTGCGGCAATGGTAGGTTGGGTTGTAGGTGGACTTTCTTTAGTGACTATTGTTGCTTCAATGTTTTTTGCGGCAATATCCGGTTCAGGTCCAGCAACGGTTGCGGCAATAGGTGGTTTTATGATTCCTGAAATGAAAAAGAAGAGATATGATGGCGGATTCGCGGCAGCAGTTTCTGCATCTGCGGGCTCTATTGGTGTTATTATTCCACCCTCTATTCCTTTTGTATTATATGGAGTAATAGGAAGTGTATCTGTAGGAAGTATGTTCTTAGCAGGTATTCTACCAGGAATTCTAATTGGAATTGTTCTAATGATAACAGCTTATATAATTGCGAAAAAGAGAGGGTATACTTCGGAAAAAAATGCGACTTTTTCATTTAAGGATGTATTAAAAGCTACTTTTGATGCAAAATGGGCACTGCTTATTCCGGTTATCATATTAGGTGGGATATATGGGGGATTTTTCTCTCCAACCGAAGCGGCGGTAGTAGCGGTGGTTTATTCTTTAATAGTAGGACTTTATGTATATAAAGAACTTACATGGAAAACTGTCTATGAATGTTTTCGAGAAGCAGTTGTTATTAATGCAACAACAATGATTATTATTGGACTTTCTGTTTCGTTTGCTTACTTTATGACGTTAGAACAAGTTCCAAATGATATTTCAACTTTCTTAACAGAATTATCTACTAATCCAATTGTCATTTTAATAGCGATTAATATCATACTATTAATAGTTGGTATGTTTATTGATACTATATCTGCGCTTGTGATTTTAACACCAATCTTATTGCCTATTGTAGTTGCAGTTGGCATTGATCCAATACATTTTGGCGTTATTTTAGTCGCTAACTTAGCGATTGGTTTTATCACACCGCCACTTGGTGTAAACTTATTTGTAGCCTCAAGTGTAGGAAATGTAAAGTTTGAAAAAATAGTCATGGCGGTTATTCCGTTTCTTTTCTCAATGATTATTTGTTTACTCGTCATTACATTTGTACCAAGTTTGTCTTTATGGCTACCAAGTTTTTTTAAGTAATATAAAGTGAAAGAAGGATGAAGTAGTATGTCTTTGAGCATCAATCCACGTGCTAATACACTAACAGTACCAGGAATTCGGCAGTTTTCTAATCAACTGGTTAACTTTCCGAACGCTATTAATTTAACAATTGGGCAGCCAGACTTTCCAACTCCAGTCGCAGTAAAAGAGGCGGGGATTCGAGCGATTGAACAGAACTTAACTGGATATTCTCATAATGCAGGATTACTAGAACTTAGAGAAGCGGTAAATACCTTTTTCTCGAATAAATACGGTTTCTCTTATGATCCTCAAAATGAAATTGTCATTACTAATGGAGCTAGTGAAGCAATTGACTCGATTTTCCGGACGATTTTAGAGGAGGGGGATGAGGTAATTTTACCAGCCCCAATATATTCAGGTTATGTCCCAGTAATTGAATTATGTGGTGCAAAAGTTGTCTATTTGGATACGACGGAAACGGGGTTTCAGCCATCAGCGAAAAATTTAGAGAGACTTATTACAGAAAAAACAAAAGCAATTTTGTTTAACAATCCTTCCAATCCTACTGGTGTTATAATACAAAAGGACACAATGGATGAATTAGTACAAATGCTGAAGGAAAAAGAAGTCTTTATCCTGACTGATGAAATATATAGTGAAAATACTTTCTCGGGTGAACATCATTCATTTGCTGCATATAAAGAGCTTCAACATAAACTTTTTTATATTCATGGTGTTTCGAAATCTCATTCAATGACTGGATGGCGTGTTGGATTCTTAATGGGACCAGCTACAATTATGAAACAAGTAATGTTGGTGCATGCATATAACTCAATTTGCGCTTCTTTACCTGCTCAACATGCTGCAATTGAAGCACTAACAAATTCAAAAGATACTCCAAGTGAGATGAACGTGGAATATGTGAAAAGACGTGATTATGTCTATAACCGTTTAGTTGGGATGGGATTCTCAGTAGAAAAGCCAAATGGTGCATTTTATATTTTCCCATCAATTAAAGCTTTTGGCATGAACTCATTTGATTTCGCAACGAAGTTGTTACAAGAAGGTGGAGTTGCAGTTGTTCCGGGTAGCACATTTACACCATATGGAGAAGGATATATTCGTATATCGTATGCCTATTCTATGGAAGTGCTTAAAGAAGGTTTAAATCGAGTAGAGAAATTTATTCAAACTATTCAAAAGTAATTTAGATAGGTTTTTAAGTCTATATAACTCTAAATTTATTAAGTTTAATATGTTCAAGTTACCGCTCAATTGTAGTTGATATAAATTTCAATCAAGTTACTGGTGTATAATTATTGAAAAAATAGTGGGGCTATCTAATAAGTCCCTAAAACAAAGCAGATGAAGAAAAGGGACTCGATTTTCTTCAACTGCTTTTGTATTTCCATCTAATAATGTTTATTAATGATTGGAGTGAAAGGCGGCGACTCCTGCGGGAAAGCGAGACAGTCCGGGACCCCGCACGTAGCGTATTAGATGAAGGAAGGCTAAGAGCGCCTCGTCCTGAGTCGCCGCCTTCATGACCAACATCCTGTTAGCCTGAGGAGGCTCGGCGCTCGCCCGCGGAAAGCGTCCGCCTGAAACGGAAATCTATCGCACTTATTAATAGAAGCTACGAAGAAAGAGGCTCCCTAAAAAGTCATTTTTATGACTTTCTGGATAGCCACTTATTATATAAATTAAAACTTATTCCATCTCTAAGTGCTCCCTCAACTGGTGAGAAACATTAGTCAGTTCCTGATCATCCATCAAATAATACCAAATGCCATCTATTCGAGTGCCTTCACCTTTTTCAAAAGATAAAGTTTCGATTTTATCCAGTGCATTTTTATATCCTTTTTGTATATCAATCATTTGTTCAAAGGTTATATTAGTCCGGATATTTTCCTGAATAGATGCTAAAAACTCTTTATATTTCCATAGATTATTGATGGTCGCTCCTTCTTTTATAATTGCTTGAAGTACTTGTTTTTGTCTAGATTGTCTTCCAAAATCTCCTTGAGGATCTTCCTTTCGCATGCGTACGTAGCTAAGTGCTTGCTCTCCGTCTAAATGAATGACTCCTTCTTTGAACGTATATCCTCCTTCTTGAAAAGAGCTTGGATTATCTACATTAACTCCCCCAATGATATCAACAATTTCTAAAAAACTCTCCATGTTTACTTGTAGTATATAATCAACTGGGATATTTAGAAGGTTTTCAATAGAATCCAAGGACATTTCAATTCCACCGAATGCATAGGCGTGGTTAATTTTATCAAGTTTATCTTTTCCAATAATTTCGGTGTATGTATCTCGAGGAATGCTCACCATTTTCGTTGAATTTGTCGTTGGGTTTACAGTTAAAACAATCATAGTATCCGAACGTCCCTTATCTCCTTCTCTTTCATCGACCCCAAGAAGTAGTAATGAGAAGGGTTCTTTTTTTACAAGTTCAACTTCGGTCGTTCTTAATTCGGAAACCTTTCGTATTTCTGGTTCATGTATTGTTTCAATGGTAGTTGTAACATCATTATAAATACTTGCTGCATAGACAATTCCACCTATTAAAATGCAGGAAATAATCGTGATCCAGATAATTTTCTTTTTGGCCATAGAATCCTCGTTTCTTTTATGCGTAAATGTATTGTTATTAGTATGTAATAAACAATTAAATTATTATTAAGTAGTACTTTCAGTATGGATAATCACTAAAATTGTTAAACGTAATGCAAAATTATTCCAACTAGCTCTTTCACTCAATGATTTGAAGGTGGGTATATATAGTGATAACGGGAGAAATAATGAAGACCAGCTTATATCGATTAAACAAAATGATACGGAGGATTTGAAATTTAACTTAACTGGGGCTGAAGAATGATGGGTTCATCTATGGATATGGAGAAAAAACTGTATAACAAAATAAATAAATGCTGGTAGGTGCTTTCCATGATTTCAACCCAAGAACCCCTCATAAATGGCAATCTAGAAGTAGACAAAGAAATAAGGCACTTTCTGCTCATTTTTGAACAGAAAGTGCCTTATTTTTATTCAATAAACAATTACGTTACTTAAAACATAGGTTTTTCAGTTCTCTCAGTTGGAACTGCTAGGGACTCAACAAGCTAATGGAATCGCACTTGGGACTGATGGGTAACATCTATTTTACAACTGCAGGAGATATTTGGAGATATAACAAATAAAAAAGTCAGTACCCTAAAAAATCTTCTAGGTACTGACCTTTACTTTATTCTTCTATTTTCGTAGCATTCAGTTGTAAATAATATCGAATGACATCACGGAAGAACGAGTGAAGCATTTCATTGAATAAATGAAGTGCATCGAATGAATATAGTCGATATGGATCTTCTTGCGAATAGCCTCTAATACTAATACCTTCTCTTAAATGATAAAGATTATCTAGGTGAGTAATCCAATACCTATCTAATGTTTCTAAATAGATAGGTTTAATATCGCTCCATATTCCATCATCTTTTCCTGTATTGTTTAATATGTCTAGAGCTATATTGTAAACGTCTTCTAGAGTTTTCGTAAGTTGTTCTTTATTATCAGTTTTTGAAGCTTCGAGTATTCTTTCGTCATTAGAAGTCAACATATTGATAATTTGTATCTCATCAATAATCTCTTTAAAAGAAGACGAATCAGTAGTTTCATCTAAGTTTAACTCGGGAATTTCTTCTACTAATCCGTAAAATCTTTCTTGTAAAGCATTTTCAATAAGCGACTGCATATTTTCTGCTTTTAATGCTTTTTCGCGATAGTTATACATAACCTTTTGTTGGTCGTTGTTGATGTCATCCAATTTTAATAGATGCGAGCGACTAGAGAAATGCATGCCTTCAATAACATTTTGTACATTATATACAAACTTTGTAGGATTAGGTGAAAGAATTAAGCCTGTGTTATCTGTTTTCACTTTACCTTTATACTTATCAAATTCTTCTTCATCGTAGTAATGGAAAAGCTCATCTTCAAGTGAAACGATAAACTGGGTGCTACCTGGATCACCTTGACGTCCGCCACGGCCACGAAGCTGCATGTCAATTCGGGCACTACTGTGAAGCTCCGTACCGATAATATGTAAACCACCTAACTCAGTTACACCTTCACCTAAAATAATATCTGTTCCTCGTCCGGCCATATTCGTTGCTAACATAATTTTATTCATTTGCCCCGCACTTGCAATTAGTTCCGCTTCATCTTCTACGGTTTTTGCATTTAAAATAGAATGTTCAATTCCTAATTCATATAAGTGAGTAGAATATTTTTCAGACTGCTCGATAGAAGTGGTTCCTATTAATACTGGGCGTCCAATCTTATGAAATTTTTGCGTTTCTTCTACAATTTTTTTCATTTTATCTTGAGCCGTTAAGTAAACTAGTGTGTCCATATCTATACGTTTGTTTGGTTTATTCGTTGGAATTTCAGTAACTCTCAAATTATACGTTTCCCAAAATTCATCACGAGAAGGTACGGCACTTCCTGTCATACCTGATACATGTTTATATAGTCTAAAGTAATGCTGAATCATCACAGAAGCTTGCGTATTATTTTCTTCTTTAACTGTAACCTTTTCTTTAGCTTCGATTGCCTGGTGGAGTCCATCACTAAATGTACGGCCTTCCATAATACGGCCTGTATAAGGGTCGACAATCATAATCTTATCGTCTTTCACGATATAATCTACATCTTTGCGCATGACAACTTTAGCTCGAAGGGTTTGCATGGCAATATGCATAAATTCACGGTGCTCGCTATCGTATACATTATCGATGCCAAAAGCTGCTTCTAAACGGTCTGCACCATTATCGAGCAAAACGATTTGTTTCGTTTCAGGATAATACTTATAGTCTTCATCGTCTTGGAAGGAGTCGATTACAAGATGCATAATTGGGAATAAATTTAAACTTGCATTAGACTTTCCTGCAATAATTAAAGGCGTTCTCGCTTCATCTATTAATATACTATCTACTTCATCAATTAAAGCATAAAATAATGGTCTCTGTACAAGCTGGTCTTCGCTTTGAACCATATGGTCTCTTAAATAATCAAAGCCAAATTCGGTCCCTGTCCCATAAGTAATATCACAATTGTAAGCAGCCTGCTTTTCTTCTGATTCCATACCTGAAGCATTTAGTCCAACTGTTAAACCTAAAAATTCAAACAAAGGCTTCATTTGTTCGTAATCACGACTTGCCAAATATTCGTTTGCTGTAATAATGTGAGTCCCTTTTCCAAATAGAGCCATAACATATGCAGGGAGAGTAGCAACTAATGTTTTTCCTTCTCCTGTTTGCATTTGCGCTATTTGAGACTGTGTTAAAACTGCACCACCCATTAATTGAGAGTCATAATGGCGCTTATCTAATACACGTTTGGAGGACTCTCGAACAACCGCAAATGCCTCAACTATTAATTCTTCTGGTGAAACCCCACTGTTTAATTGTTCACGAAACAGATCTGAATAATCTTTAAGTTCAGCGTCTGTTTTATTTGTAAATGAATCCTCTAAAGCATTTATTTTAGAAACTATTTTTTTGAGCTGTTTTAGTTCAATGACTTCGCCTGAAATCATTTTTTTTATAGAATGTAACATTTTCATTCTCCCTACTTTTAAATTCCAAGTCTATTATATCATGAAAAAATCATGCTAGCATTTTCTAGTTAAATTGCTAATATTTCAATTATATTACAAGAATAAGTTTTAAATGTTACCAAATGATGTTAATGTTATTATATAAAATAAGGGGGAAGAGTATTTTGAAGAAAGTTTATTTACCAATTATTGCCGCAATTATTGCAACGCCAATAGGAAATATTGCAAGTGCTGAAGCGCTTACAAACTCAAAAGAGCTAATTAAGACAGAAGAAGGAGTGGAATATACAGAAGAAATATTAGAAGTAGATAATTCAGAAGAATGGTTAGAGGATGTTATAGAGATAGAGCCAGTGGAAGAAGTAGTTGTCGAGGAAGGGTACGAAAACCTAGGTCCCTTAATTTATAAATCTTCCGCAATTTCATCAAAAATTGCAGCAAATAATGAGGGAGACTACTTTATTTATTACATCATGCACGGATCTCCAGCAGCGTTAGTAGTTGTAGACTATGAAACGAAAGAAATAGTACATACATTTACATTAGAAGATTCAAAAAGCGCCTGGGGATTAGACGTTGATGAGAATGGAAAGCTTTGGATTGGTGGATCAGTAGCGAGTGTTCTTTATAGTTATGATCCAAACACAGAAGAATTTGAAAAGCATGGTAGTATTTTTTCAAATAAAAGTGATACGTCAATTCAAGATTTAATCGTTTCTGGAAACAAGGTTTATGCTGGATCTGCTTACGGTGGGTCACTCGTTGCTTATGACACGGAGACAAAGGAGATAGAAGAGTTCGGGCAAATTCGTAAAAGAAAAGAATTTGTAAAAGCAATTGAAGCAGATGAAAAAACAAATGAAATATTTGTTTCAATCGGTTCGCCAATGGATTTATTAGTGAAAAAGCCTAAAGCAAAGAATTTCACTTCATTTTTACCAGCAAAATATATGTCTGAAAAATATGCACAAGATTTAATCTTAACAGATGATTATTTAGTTGCAAGATTATATCCAACTAATGTTGCAGTTGTATTTGATAGAAAAACTCTAAAGATAGTAGATGAGTTTGAATTAAAATCAAAAACAGTTTCAACATTGTCTCCAGATGGAAAATCACTATATTATACAAAAGCTGAGCAATTAATAAAATATGATTTTGAAACAAAAGAACATACAGAACTTGGTTTATATTTACCAAAAGGAACAGAAGCAATCAACTTGGATTTCATCTTAAAAGAATCGGAAAAGGTAATAGAAGATGAGACTAAAGAAAAAGATAAATCTCAAAAAGAAGTTATAGATGAAAAAGATTCTAATGTTCTTCCTATTAACCCATTACTGAAAAGCACTCCCACAGTAATCGATCCTACTTTAAAGCAACCTGTCATTGAAGTACCAATAACTGAAGAGCCTATCATTGAAGAACCTATCGTAGAAGAACCAGTGGAAGAAGAACCTAAGGAATGGATTTTATCTGGAATGGTTGATAATCTAGGTCAACTATTTGAATATAATCCACAGACATCTGAAATGACACATCTTCAATTTGAATTACCTGAGCAACCAGTAGAATTATATACACTAGCATCAAGCTCAGATGGGACAAAAATATTTGCCAATGGGTATATGTCAGGTGGACTTGGTGTATATGACGTAGCAACAGGCAACAAAGAATTGTACCGAAATATTAGTCAGATTGAATCAATGTTTGATATTAATAATAAGCTATATATTGGTGCATATCCACTTGCTAGATTGCTAGTTTATGATCGTTCAAAGCCTTGGGATACAGCAAATCCAAAAGAAGTTATTCGTATGAATCAATATGGACAAGAAAGAACAACTGCTGTAGCTCCTTATAAAGATGGAAAAGAAATTATATTTGGGACATTGCCAGATGCAAGTGTTGGCGGTGGGGCTTTAGCATTTTACGATACAGCTACAGAAAAAATGGAAATATATGAAAACTATATATATAACCAGAGCATTGTTTCTCTAGTAAGTAGAGGAACAGAAGTATTCGGGGGTACATCTATCCATGCAAATCAACAAGTAAATCCAAGGGGAGCAAGATTATTTTACTTTAATAGAAGTAATCCTGAAGACAAAAAGTATATTCATTTACCATTCGATTCTAGTATGATTACAAGTCTATTCGTAGATAAAGAGAATAAAGTATGGGGAATGGCAGACGGAAAACTTTTCATTTATACGGATGAATGGACAGATATAAAATACATTGAATTATTACCTTTAATCTCTGGACGGTTCCGTAATGCGCAAATCGTTGAGGGTGACGATGGCTATATTTACGGAAGTGTAGAAGGAAGACTCTTTAGAGTTACAAAAGATTTACAAGTAGAATGGTTGAAGGACAAAGGGGTCTATGGCCTTGAGAAGGACATGAATGGAAACCTATATTATTACGATGGAAGTAATCTATGGAAATACACAATTGAAAAAAATCGCGAAAAAAAACAACAAGAGTAAGGAGCATTCCAATTAAATGAAACAAAAAATGCTATACTTTTTTATTATTTTTGCTATCGTCACGGGTGCAATTTTTCAACCAAACCATGCAGAAGCACAAACTACCAAAGTCTATTGGGACGGTATTTTAATGGTTCCTGGTCAAGTAGGGAAAATTAAAGTAGTAAAACCGATCAACCTTTGGAAACGTACTTCAAATGGTTTAGAGTTTGAAAGAGTTTTAAAAGTAGGCGAACAGTATCGAGTTTACCGCTATGATAATTTATATGGCGGTCAATACGGACTTGGCGGCGGTATGTACATTACGAAAATGGCAGGCTATGTCGAGTATAAAACGCCTTCAAAAGCGAAATTAAAAGAGTTGGCAAATGCACAAGGAAATACAGTGCCAGGTTCAAATGATTCATCTCATTTATTTCCAACAGAAGCAACACCTACCCTTACAGGTGGTAAGGTTTTGAGTCAGTCTGTTACCCAACTAGCACCAGGAATTCGGAAAAAGTACTTTGATATTGATGGTGAAATTGGTGCTCAAAATGTATTTATGATTGAATATGATGGAAAAACATCTAATATCGCATTTAAAACAGAGCTTGCTAAAGATCAATTAATAGGTCTTGAAACAACTTCATCCCAAGCAAATAGTGTGGAACAAAATGATTCTTATCATGTAGTTGCGGGAGTAAACGCCGATTATTTTGATAAGCAAGGTCAACCGATAGATCTTATGATGATGGATGGTTCCATTGTTTCCACTCCACAAACAAATATAAATGAACTAGCCGTTTTAGGTATTAAAGCAGACAATAAAGCAATTATCGGTGCTCCTCAAATATCTATGAATGTTACTGTGAACGGACAATCATATGCTATTAACTCAGTTAATAGAAAGAGATTGGCAAATCATTTAGTAGTTTACACGAGAGACTTTGCAGCAACGACTAATACGAATGAGCTTGGCACAGAAGTTAGAGTGAAAGTAGAGTCAGGTAAATTAAATGGACAAGAAGTTTTAACAGGAACGGTAACTGAAAATGTTACAGGTGTAGGTAATGCTCCATTAAATAGTGGAGAAATCATTTTCTCTGGACATAACTTTGCAAGTCAGTTTTTACAAAACCTACAAGTTGGAGACAAAATTGAAATTCATACAACATTTGCTCCAACTGAATGGAATGATGTAAAAGAAGCTGTTAGTGGACGCTATCACTTAGTGAAAAACGGTACAATTCAAACGATTAATGTTGCTGGAGCTGCTCCGCGTACAGCTGTTGGTGTTAGAAAAGACGGAAGTATTTTCACAGCTGTAATTGATGGACGATCAACAGAAAGTAAAGGATTAACTTTACAAAACACTGCTAAGCTAATCAAAGATTTAGGGGCGAATTATGCAATGACCTTTGATGGTGGAGGTTCTTCAACACAAGTTACTAGAAATCTTGGAGATAGTAAAGTAACGGTAGACAACAAACCATCAGATGGTAATGAGCGAGCAGTTTCAAATTCTTTACTATTTATTAGTAACTATAAAACGAGTTCTTTATATACAATTACACCTTCATCAAATGTAGTAGAAGTATTCCAAGGTGCAGCATACACAGAATTGTCTGTTCCAGTTAAAGGAATCGATCAATACATGAACCCGGTAGCTGTAGCTGGTAACGGAAAAGTTACATCTTCCATATTGAAAACAAGTGGCGGGAAACAAGTAGTATCAGCTGCTCCAGGAACTTATTCAGGAGTAGTAACATATGACGGAAAAACAACTGACATCAAAATAAAAGTAACAAATACTTTAGATAGTATAGTTCCTTCTGTTAGTTTCTTAGAAGTTCCAAAAGGACAAACAGTTCAACTTTCTGTAAAAGGAATGAAAAATGGACAAGCAGTCTTAACAGAAGCATCAGTCTTTAACTGGACTTCAAATGTAGGAACAGTACAAGCTAATGGTAAATTTGCAGCTCAGAATAAAGATGGTGTCGGTACTATTACAGTGAAATATGGGACAAAATCTATTACTATTCCTGTAATAGTGGGAGAAGTTGCTCCAACTATATTAGAATCCTTTAATAAAGGTATTTTTAATTATGAAGCTACAGGAGACCGTGTGAAATCTGTTTCTGTTCAAGAAGCAAAGAATGATAGAGACGGTACGAAAGCTATCAAACTAGTTTATGATTTTACGAATACTTCAGGTACTTCCGGTGCATACATTAATGCAAAAACTAGATTGACTATCAGCACTCCTGCCAAAAAAATTGGTATGTGGGTTAAAGGTGATGGAAAAGGTAACTGGTTAAGAGCGCAACTAGAAGATGCTACTGGAAAAGTAATACATCTTGACTTTGATAAGAATGTAAATTGGACAGAATGGAGATTTGTAGAGGCGGTTGTTCCGACTGGCTTAACTTATCCACTAAAAATGGACCTTCCGGTTCGATACATGCAAACAGAAAATGCCAATAAATCAAATGGTGAAATAATTATTGATGATATCCAATCCATTTATAAAGACTAACTTTATATCCAATCTGGCAATCTATGATTCTATGTAAAAAGTAGTATTTATTGCCAACAAATTGGATTTGTGATAACGTAATTAGTATGATTTGTGCTAACTGTGGAGGGAAATAAATGGCTTCGGAAGAAAAAAATAAGGTGAGTAAAAATTCGCCTAGTTCATCAGTAGAAGAACAAGTACCAAGAGTAATAGGTTATTACAAACGTCAAGCATGGGCTCTAAAAGTGCTTGAAAAAATTGATCAAGAAAATGTTATTCAAGATGGTAAAAATATAATTTTAGCTTCTTCTATTATTCAATCCAAAAATGAATTGTACTTTCCAGCTTTTATTCGAATCAATACGAAAGAAAAAGGAAAAGTTGCAGGTGCTTATTTAATCTTAGAAGATGATGATAGTTTTCAATTATACCCACTTGAAAAAGCAATGGAAGAATTGGATATGGGTGAATTACTACCATTTAAGTATCGTACACTTGAGCCTATTGATGGAGATAGCTATCAAGTAAATTGGCCGGATTTCTCATAAGTATTGAAACTACGCCTAGGTAAAGAGGCGGAAAATAAGTAATTAAAAAGGTTCAGCTTTAAGTGGAGTGTATAGAAAAGACTGATTATCGCTTATAATGAAGCGAAAAGTCAGTCTTTTCTTTATTTATATTAAACTTGGTTACAACTCTATTTTTATAGTATAATCATTTACTGAGAGAAACTTTCATGTTGCTAATTCGTCTATTGGTTGAGTACAAAATAAAAATGAAACTTAAATAAAAAGACAAGGATGATATTTTTGGATATAAAATTACTTCTTGCTTTTATCGTATCTCTGGTAACGGCAATTGCTGTTACTCCACTCGTTATAAAATTGGCACATAAGATAGGAGCTGTAGATAAACCTAACAAGCGGAAGGTTCATCAAAACGTGATGCCAAGATTAGGTGGACTCGCAATATTCATTGCAGTAACAGTTGGATATTTTGTGGCAGGATTATATGAAGCAAAGATAACTGGTATTATTGTTGGTGCATTGATTATCATTGTTTTGGGAATAATAGATGACAAGTATGAAATTTCTGCAAAAATAAAATTATTAGGACAAATCCTTGCTGCTTGTGCAGTAATGGGAAGTGGTCTAACTATCGAAGTGTTAAATATTCCATTTTTAGGTGTATTTGATCTTGGGATATTTTCTTACGTCGTTACATTATTTTGGATTTTGGCAATTACAAATGCTATTAACTTAATTGATGGATTAGATGGTTTATCAGCAGGTATCTCCTCTATCGTATTTGCTAGTATTGCTTTTCTGGCATTTTCAGCAGATAAAATGTTAATATTAACTCTTTCCTTAATACTATTAGGTAGTACACTTGGGTTCTTATTTCATAATTTTCACCCAGCCAAAATATTTATGGGTGATACTGGATCCATGTTTTTAGGTTATTCTATCGCTATACTTTCTTTACTAGGATTGTACAAAAGTGTGACATTGTTTAGCTTTGTTGTACCAGTTATGATTTTAGGTGTACCTATTTTTGATACATCGTTTGCGATCATACGCAGACTTGTAAATAGAAAGCCGATATCGGTTGCAGATAAATCGCATTTGCATCATCGATTATTGGCGCTTGGTTTATCGCATCGAGATACGGTGTTAGTAATATATGGATTTGGTTTGATATTTAGTATCTCTGCTATTACATTTGAAACGTTAACGTTGAGATGGGCAATTTTTATCCTTGTCTTTATCTTAATAGCGTTTGAAATTATTGCAGAAAAAATTGGCCTTGTTAACGAAGATTATCGACCAATTATTTCTGTGTTCCGTAAGGTTGTTGGGTATAAGCGCAACTAGCTTTTTGGATGATGAGAAGCGTTTTATTGTTATATTGAGGCAGCGCGCGGGCCCACACGATTTGGGTCATGCAACCGTTGCGACAGGGATGTCGCGAACTTAGGTTGCCTCGAATGACAAGCGTTTTCAATCAGACAAAGAGAAATACCTTTAAAAGGGATTTTGTGCTTTTCACATATATATTTAATTTAATGATAGGTTGGTGTAAACGAAATGAAAGTACCGATGTTAGATTTATCTGAGCAATATGCATCATTAAAAAGTGAAGTATTAGAAGCGTTAGATAGTGTTATGAGTAGTTCTCAATTTATTCTAGGTGATAACGTGAAGAAACTAGAAGCGGATATCGCTAAGTATAGTAATGTGTCTCATGGAATAGGTTGTGGAAATGGTAGTGATGCAATACATATTGCGCTACAAGCTGCTGGAATTGGTGCTGGAGATGAAGTAATTACAACACCTTTTACATTTTTTGCAACAGGTGGAGCAATTGTAAGAGCTGGAGCAACTCCAGTCTACGCTGATATTGATCCAGTATCGTTTAATCTTGATCCAAACGAAATTGAAAAACATATTACAGATAGAACGAAAGCGATTATTCCAGTACATCTATATGGTCAAATGGCAGATATGGTGCGTATTCGTGAAATCGCAGATAAACATAATCTAATTGTAGTAGAAGATGCAGCTCAAGCGATTGGAGCTAAACAAGGAGATTATACTGTTGGGCAATTAGGAGACGCAGCTACTTACAGTTTCTTCCCGACTAAAAACCTTGGCGCTTATGGTGATGGCGGAATGGTCGTTACAAATAACGATGATATCGCTGAAAAAAGTAGAGTGATTCGAGTGCACGGTAGTAAACCAAAATACTATCATAGTGTTCTTGGGTATAATAGCCGTTTAGATGAGATACAAGCCGCAGTATTAAATGTGAAATTTCCTCATTTAGATACATGGAGCGAACAACGCAGAAAACATGCGGAATTCTATACAAGCTTACTAAACGAAAAAGTGTCAGAGCATGTTCAAACACCTGTAATCGTAGAAGGATTCTATCACGTATTCCATCAATACACAATATTGACTGAACGTCGTGATGAATTACAAGCTTATTTAAAAGAAAACGGTGTTGCAACGATGATTTATTACCCTCTACCATTGCATGTTCAACCTGTTTTTGAAAGCTTAGGATACAAAGAAGGGGATTACCCTAAAGCAGAAAAAGCTGCAAATCAAGCACTTTCTTTACCAATGTTCCCAGAATTAAAAGAGGAACAACAACAATACGTTGTAGAAAAGATTGCTGAGTTTTTTGCGAAATAATAAAACGGCGATTTGGTAGAGGGGAGCGTTAATACGTTTCCCTCTACCTGCCTATATTTAGATGTTTTTTGAAGGAGACGCGAAATGTCGGAAAATAAAAGCTATCGTTTATACGATTCATTAGAATTTTTTTGGAGAAAGAAAATTTGGTTTATTATTATTCCATTAATTGTTGCTGTTCTAGGCTATTTTGGTTCTATGTTAATACCAAAAGATGGTGATTATGTTGGGAAGAGTACTGTGTTCACTGGTTCCGTAAAACTAGAAGCTTTAACAAATCCTGATCATATCATGGCTAAATATGGTCAACATTTCTCGGGGAAATCTGAAGTGTTTGTACCAACTAGAAGTTATATTAAAGCAGAAGTTTATGGTGATAATGAAGAAACTGTAGAAAAAGAGCTTAATCAGTTTAATAAACAGCTGTTAGAAGCATTAATGACTCAACATGATAGAATTATTTCGAGTACAGAAGCATATGCTACTACCCAATCAGAACGTGTGAAAACGTTAAACACAACGATTGAAGCCTATAAAAATGCTTTGGCGAGCACTGATAATCTAACAGTAATTAACAATTACACAACTTTGTTAAGTGCCGCTGAGATGGATTTAACAAATGCTATGGCTACTGTGCAACGTGTTAAAAATGATATCATTGTATTCGAAACACCTGAACTAGCAAAGACAAATGTTGCGAAAACTAAATCGTACGGTGTAGAAGGTGCGGTTGCTGGGTTCGTTTTAGGAATACTATTGGCAATCTTTATTTTGTCTTTATGGAAATACATCTTAGAAGCAAGAGGGAGTAGAAGAGCATGATTCAATTTGCAATTGTAGGTATGGGTTTCATCGCAGATAAACATATAGCTGCTATTCGCAATACAGAAGGCGCTAACTTATTTGCCATTTGTGATACAAACCCAGAAAGACTAACGATAGATGATGAAAACGTATTGAAATATACTGATTTAGATAAAATGCTTGCGGACAACCCTCAAATTGATGTAGTGAATATATGTGTGCCATCTGGTCTTCATGCTAATTTGACAAAAATTGTTGCGAAGTATAAAAAACATATTATTACGGAAAAACCAATGGCTTTAAATTCAGGCGATGCGAAAGAAATGATGGAAGTGGCGAGACATGAGGGTGTAAAACTTGCAATTGTCCACCCTAATCGATACCGTCCGGCAATAATGGAAGTTCGTAAACTGATGGATGCTAATGGTTTTGGTAAGATAAGCCATGCAAATGCAACTGTTCGCTGGAACAGGGGACAAGAATATTACGATCAAGCTCCGTGGAGAGGAACGAAAAAATTTGACGGTGGCGTTCTAATGAATCAAGCAATACATAATTTAGACTTACTTCTTTGGTTTATGGGCCCAGTAAAATCAGTTCAGGGAATGGTTGCAACAAGATTCCGCGATATCGAAACAGAAGACGTTGCGACTGGAATTGTTGAATTTGAAAGTGGAGCACTAGGCGTAATAGAAGCTGCTACAACCATTTATCCTCAAAACCTTGAAGAATCCCTTTCCATTTTTGGAGAGACTGCTAGTGTGAAAGTTAGCGGGAAGAATGCTTTGTTTATTGAAACGTGGGATGTAGAAGGGTATAAAGAAGAGGAAGTAGAATCATTAAAGTCACGTATCCAAAACGATCCTTGGGGTAAAAAAGGACATGACTGTATTATTGAGGATATGGTTGCTGCTATAAATGAGAATCGTGAGCCCGCTGTAAGTGGTTTAGACGGGTATAATCCGGTTCGTTTAATCGAAGCTATCATTGAATCATCCGAAACAGGAAAACGTATTACTTTCTCTTAATTAATTGTCCAATTATTTATTACTGTTGATTTTGATTTTTAACAAGCGGGATTACTTATCTGTAATTGCAGATATTTGAAGCGATTAATAGATTTTACTTCAAGCACCCTTCAAGAGCAGCAGAAACACGGATGTGCGCTTTCCGCACGCTACGCATGAGCCTCCGCAGGATGAGTCGCTCCTTCGTCGCTTCCACATCCTTTACGGGGTCTCATTCTTCGCGCTCCTGCGGCATGTAAGGCGCACATCCTGAAAACACCGATTGATACAGTATCAAAAGGTTTACCCAGTATTAGCTATTCAGGAAAAATGATTGTCATACATTGCGAAAAGAGCTGAAAATTGCCATTTGATCCCGTGCAAACGCCAAAAGCCTAGATGATTAGAAAGTAGAATACATTATACTTTCTAATCTGTTAAAGAAGCGTTAGTATATTGCAAGTACCTTATAATTATGGTGCATATGAAAAAACAAGTTTTACTATACTTATTGATAATAAAGGAGAGACTATAATGTCTACATACTATGAAGAATTATTAGCAAAAATTGAAAACCATACTGCCGTGATCGGTGTTGTAGGATTAGGTTATGTTGGATTACCACTTGCGGTTGAAAAAGCAAAAGCTGGTTACAATGTAATTGGTTTTGATGTACAAGAATCTAAAGTACAACAAGTAAACGAAGGTGTTAACTATATTGGTGACGTAGTAGATAATGATTTAAAAGATATGGTTGAATCAGGTCACTTAAAAGCATCTTCTGATTATGGTTCTATCAGTTCTGTGGATGCAGTAGCTATCTGTGTTCCAACACCTTTAGATATTTATCAACAACCTGATACTTCTTATGTTGAAAGTTCTGTAAATGAAATTGCTAAATATGCTAAAAAAGGAACACTTGTTGTTCTTGAATCAACAACATACCCAGGTACTACTGAAGAAATTATTAGAAAAGCTTTAGAAGATAAAGGATTTACTGTAGGTGAAGATATTTTCATCGCGTATTCACCAGAGCGTATCGATCCAGGTAATAAAAGCTTTAATACAAAAAACACACCAAAAGTAGTTGGTGGTATTACAGAAAAATGTACGAATGTAGCAGCTGCACTTTATAGCAGTGTATTAGATGGTGATGTGCATAAAGTTTCAAGCCCTGCAATTGCTGAAATGGAAAAGATTTTTGAAAACACATTCCGTCATATTAATATTGCACTAGCAAATGAAATGGCTATTCTATGTGAAAAAATGGGAATCGACGTTTGGGAAGTTATTGATGCAGCAAAAACAAAACCATATGGCTTCATGGCGTTTTACCCAGGTCCTGGTCTAGGTGGACACTGTATTCCGATCGATCCATTCTATTTAACTTGGAAAGCTAGAGAATATAACTACCACACAAGATTGATCGAATTAGCTGGTGAAATTAATAACTCTATGCCAGACTACGTTATTACACGTGCAATGCAAATATTAAACGACGATGGTAAAGCACTACGTAACGCAAAAGTTCTTTTACTTGGTGTTGCTTACAAAAAAGATATCGACGATATGCGTGAATCTCCATCATTAAAATTAGTTGAGTTGTTATTACATCATGGTGCAGAGTTTAAAACGGTTGACCCGCATGTAGAGAAATTCAGAGTAAATGGTCAAGTTTTAGAAACAACTGAATTAACGGATGAACTTCTTGAGGCGGCAGATATTGTAGTCTTAGCAACGGATCATACTGCATTTGATTATGCAAACATCGCGAAAAAATCAAAAGTAATTTTTGATACTCGTAATGCATTCAAAGGTATTGAAACTCCAAATCGTTATATCAAACTATAAGGGGCTGCGAACATGAACTTTATACATGAAACTGCTGAACTTGGCGAAAATACAACTGTTGGTTATTTCTCTGTCATTGAAGAAGGCGCGAAAATTGGTAACAACGTTCGTGTAGGTAATCGTGTAACGATTCATGCCGGCTCAATTATTGGTGATGGTACAACAATTGATGATGGAGCAGTAGTTGGAAAACAACCAAAACCTGCTAAAACAAGCACGATGCAAATTACAAAAGAAATTCCCCCGCTACAACTTGGAAAAGAATGTACTGTTGGGGCTAATACAATTATATATAGAGGAGCAGTGATTGGTGAAAGTACACTAATCGCTGACCTTGCTACAGTAAGAGAAGATGTGCAAATCGGCTCATTCGTAATTATTGGACGTAATGTTACAGTAGAAAACTTTGTAACGATTGGTGACCGTACGAAAATTCAATCAAACTCCTATATTACAGCACACTCTACTCTGGAAGATCGAGTATTCATCGCTCCTTGTGTGACGACTACAAACGATAACTTTATGGGAAGAACGGAAGCACGGTTTGATAAAATCCGTGGTGCTATAGTAAAAAGAGGAGCTCGTGTTGGAGGAGCATCTATTATTCTACCTGGAATAACAATTGCGGAAGAAACATTTGTAGCCGCGGGTGCAATCGTTACGAAAGATACGGAAGAAAAAACAGTTATTAAAGGATTCCCTGCAAAAATCATGAAAAATGTGCCTGAGGAGGAACTTCTCTAAGTGTTTTCTCAGCTAAAACGTTTAGGAGCGGATTCGCTCCTTTACGCATTTATGAATGTAGGAACAAAACTTATCGCTTTTATACTGTTTCCTTTATATGCCCACTATTTTAATGATACGTCGCAAATAGGTTTGCTTCAGCTTGTGGATACCAATGTATCGATGCTTACTTTCTTGGTGATTTTTGGTACTGATTCTGCTTTAGCATATTATTATTTTGAATATAAAGATAAACAAACTCGTGAAAAATATGTTCGTTCCGTAATGACTTTCCGATTATCGATGGTTATCTTATTATTCGTCGTATTTTTAATTGGTGGAGATTGGCTTTCTTCAATACTATTAGACTCCAGTGGATACTCTCAATTATTCTACATTGCACTCGGAACACTTTGCTTAGACACTATAGTAACACTAGTATTAACGATTTTAAGATATGAATTTCATACTAAGAGAGTGGTAGCTACAACTGTTGGAAAGATGCTTTTGATAGCCATCGTTTCTATTCTCTTCTTAATGTTCGTTTGGACTTCACTTGAAGGTATACTATTAGCACGATTAATAAGTGTAGGAATCATAGTATTAGTATTAATAAAACCAGTAAGAGTATACTTACGCCCTTTGTTTGATTGGAGTATTTTAAAGAAAATTTTAATTTATGCCGCTCCTTTAGTTCCTGCATCTTTAGCTTTTTGGATAATCGCAAATGCAAATAATTATTTTTTAACAGCTTATGCAACAATATCTGATGTTGGGATTTACGGTACAGCTATTAAATTTGCTACATTCATTACTTTACTGACTAGTGGAATACAACTAGCTTGGAGACCATTTTCAATGTCATTAAAAGATAAAGAAAGTAGTCCAAAGTTATTTTCTACTTTGTATGCAGCTTTCTTATTGATAGGTAGTTTAGGAGTTTTATTATTAGCTACTACTATGCCGTGGATTATTATGGTTATGCCTGAAAAATTTAGAATTGCATTTCAATATGTAGCACCAATTTCTATCGCTACATTTTTAAGTTTTTATTATATGATTGTCTCAACAGGGATATTTTACACTAAACAGACGAAACATATTTCTATCGCATTTGGAATTGCAGCAGTTGTATCGTTAATATTAAATTTTATATTCGTGCCGATTTTTTCAATATGGGGTACTGTTATTTCGTATGTTGGAGCATATTGTTTAGCTTTATTTATCGTGTTCCGCAAAAGTCAAAAGCTCTACTATGTGCCATTCTCAGGATTTAAGATGGCTTGGACAATCTTTTGGTTAATTGCCGCTACACTTGGCATTGTATATATTCAAATAGAAGAATTAAATAGTTGGTTAATAGCAGGAGTATGGATTGTATTTATTATCTTAATACTACTTGTTCGAATGGATAAATATTTTGTGAAGAGAAAGTAATGGGGGAAAAGACATGTCGAAAAATTGTATAACTAACCTTAGGCATAAAGATTTTTATCCTATTAAAGGTGTGGGGTATGAAGGTTTTTTTAGAGGTTATTTCTACTATGAAAATCAATATGTCACCCATGAAAATTTTGCGAGCCTATTTAGTAATGATGATCTTATTTCCATGGAGTTTGCTCGATGGAATGGAGAATATGCTTTAATTTTTAAGAATGAAGATAAAACAACGCTTGTTACGGATATGAAACGATCTATTCCACTCTTTTATTCAACAGACAAAGAAGAAAACTGGATTGTTCAGGATTTTATCGAGCCACATGCAGGTATGAAATTGAGAAAAGAGTCTGAAGAGGAATTTCTTGTAACAGGGTTTGTCTTTAGAGATAAAACCTTATTTGAAGATTGGTATCAGGTGCCAGCAGTTTCAACTGTAACTTTGACGGACAAAGCAAAGCAAACTTATTATTATTCGTACGTGTTGGAGAAAGAGCCAGAATCCATTGATTCATTTGCAGAAGAGCTTGAACATGTGTTTCATTCATTGTTTGACGATTTGGCAAATAGATTACAAGGAAAACAAATTGTCATTCCACTAAGTGGTGGATATGATTCAAGATTAATCGCTCTTATGTTGGTGGAAAGAGGCTTGAAAGATTCTATCACTACCTTTACATATGGTAGACCCGGTAATGGAGAATCCACAATGAGTAAGCAAATTGCGGACAGTCTTGGCCTTAAGTGGAAATACTTCGCTTATGATAAAAAGATGTGGGAAGAAATGTATCAATCACCTGATTGGAAAGACTATGTTGTGTATTCTAGTAACGGAGTTTCTGTAGCGCATCTTCAAGACTTTCCAAGTACGAAGCTTTTAGTGCAAGAGGAAAATCTAAAGGATGCCGTATTTTTACCAGGACACTCATTAGATTACTTGGCTGGTGGACATTTACCATACGAATCGATTGTTAATAAAGATTTTGAAGTAAGTGAAATTCAAACATTTATTATGAATAAGCACTTCCGATTATGGGAGCTATCAGGTGAGAAAAGCTATGCTTCGACTACTATTGGTAGAGGGCTAATAAAAGATATAGAAGTTTACTCAAATTACACCAATGAGCGTGTCACTTCTATTATTGATGAGTGGAACTGGAGAGAAAGACAATCAAAGTTTATTATAAATTCTGTTAGAGTTTATGAATACTTTGGACAAGGATGGTCGCTTCCATTGTGGGATGATCGATTGATTCACTTTTTTAGCAAGATTCCTGTAGATTTAAAGTATAAAAAATATTTGTATGATTACACATTGCATAAAATGTATCCTGATTTTTATCCGTTACCGGAAAAGCCAGGTCCTGAAAATTCAATGAGAAATAAATATGGATTACTCTACCCTTTATTGCGTAAAATATATCGAACGAAAAATCTTTACCGAAAATATTTTGATGAACCGATGGAATGGTATGGGATTTATCCAACGTATAAAAAATACGTCAAATCGCTAACGTTTAAAAGAGATGGTCAAAAATACGAGCACCCATACAATATTAATTCGTTTATCGTAAAAGATATGATTCAAATGATAAAGGAGATTACAAAATGAAAGTTCTTACCATTTTAGGGGCAAGACCACAATTTATAAAAGCAGCTCCAGTTTCACGAGTGTTACGGGAAGAGGTAACTGAGCTAATTGTCCATACGGGACAACATTATGATGCAAATATGTCAGACATCTTCTTTGAAGAGTTGAACATCCCTAAACCAGACTATCATTTAGGCATTGGTTCTGGAAATCATGGAAAGCAGACTGGCGAGATGCTTGCTAAAATTGAAGAAATTATTTTAACAGAAACACCGGATTTTGTACTTGTATACGGGGATACTAACTCTACACTTGCAGGTGCACTTGCTGCGGCTAAACTCCATATTCCAATTGTACATATCGAAGCAGGGCTTAGAAGCTTTAATATGAAAATGCCAGAAGAAGTAAACCGTATATTAACTGATCATGTTTCGAGCTTACTTCTTTGCCCAACCGATACTGCTATCCAAAACTTAACAAACGAAAATATTACGAATGGCGTTTATAATATAGGTGATGTTATGTATGACGCGGTACTATACAATAAAACACTTGCGGAATCCACATCTACTATTTTAGAACGTGAACAATTACAAGCAAAAGATTATTTACTGATTACGATTCACCGAGCAGAAAATACGGATGATGTTGATCGTATGAAATCGATTTTAGATGCATTTAGTCAAATTCCAGACAATAAAGTTTGGCCGATTCATCCGCGCACGAAGAAAAAGCTAGAGGATTATGGTTTCCAATTGGATAAAATCCCTAACTTACAAGTAATTGAGCCGGTTGGTTATTTAGATATGCTTTCTTTAGAAATGAATGCGAAAAAAATTGTAACTGACTCTGGTGGAGTTCAAAAAGAAGCATATTTTGCTGAAGTACCTTGTGTTACAGTACGAGACCAAACTGAGTGGGTTGAAACACTAATAGAAGACGCGAATATCCTTACTGGTACAGATACAACTAAAATTGTGGAAGCTGTACAAAAGCAAGTGACTCCATCTTACACTCCTGTTTTTGGAGATGGAAAAACAGCTGAAAAAGTGTTAGCTTTGCTAAAGGAATATTTATCTTAATTCAGTAACTCAAGCTAAAGCCTCTGGAGGATACCATCGATTTTTTAGAAGAACTTACCGAGTGAGCTCGATAAAAATCTAGGTGTGATTACGACGAGGTGTAATTGATGAAATTAAAGTAGGTGTGAGCGTTGTTAATTTTTAGCATATGGCTCTTTACTGTGGTGGCTTCCACATACCTTTTCCATAAGGTTTCTGGAAGCCTTTCTCTTGTAAAGCCAAATATGATTTCTATAATATATTATTATTCATTCCTTATCTCCAGTTATATTGGCGGATTATTAATCGCATTAGGAATAGATGATTATTATATGATCAAAAGAATGGACCATGAGGAATATCGGATCATTGGATTTGTTTTATTGACGATATTAATGATTTTGTTCCCACTTACGCAGCTAGTTGTAGGGAGACTTTTTGGTTTTAATGCACCATTAGAATTTGAACGATACCTACATGAACCCGTTCGTACAAGTGTAGATAAGAATAAGAAAATATTTCAACTCGCATTCTCTGCTCTTGCAGCAATTTCTATTTTAGCTGTTGCTTATACATTATTAAAAACGCATTCAGTTCCTATTTTTGAGCTATTAAAGGGTAATACAGAGGATCTTGCGAAGATGCGAATAGATGCAGCAAGAGGTTTTAATGGAAATGTATATATACGAAATATCTTTGGAATTGCTTTAACGCCAATACTATCGATCATTGCATATGTATATGCAATTCAGACAAGAGAATTCTTATGGAAGACACTATTCTTTATGCTTTTCATTTCTTCTGTATTAATTACTACATATGATTTAGCAAAATCTCCCATTTTCTTTTATGTCATCATGTTGATACTTGCGAGAGTTTATTCAAAAAGCTTAGTGCTTAATTGGAAGAAGATAAGTGGGTACCTAATAGCAGGTACAGTACTGTTAGTCGTTATGTATATTGCAATTCAAGGAGTGACAGAGGTAGAAAGCTTTTTAGCTTATAATACTGGTCCAATCGGAAGAATTATTTTGGCACAAATTTCACCGTTCTTTTTGCATATAGATACATTCTCTCACTCAATATCTTTATTAGAAGCAAAAGGGCTGCCTTCTTTTATTATTGGCTTTTTTGATATGGAACAAGTTCGTTCTGGTCGAATGATGATGGAAAATGTTTTTCCAGAGAACGTGGATAAAGGAACAGGAGGAGTATTAAATACAATATTCCTTGGAGAAGCTTTTGCTACTTACGGGTATTTTGGAGTTATTGCTGCAATTATTTACGTTGCTGCAATCATACAAATTATTTATATGCTCTTTATGCGACTACGAAAAACACCAGTAGTTATCGCGTTATTTGTATATTTTACGATTAATATACCAAGAACACTTGTTGGTGGGGTTTCCGATTTCTTGTTTAATCCTATTTGGGTTATGACGACAGTCGTTTTAGCTGGATTATATATTTTAGAGCAGTACTTTATGGTTATATGGAGTTTTCTAATGAGTAAAGTGATGAAGAAAAGAGTGAAGGCATGAAGAATATAATCATTTATTATCCTTTTACAGTCGCTTCCAATCCTAAAAGTGGCTCTGCGATACGTCCAGTAGAAATGATGAAGGCTTTTGAAGTATATGCTGAAAAGTATGGACTTGAAATGATCGTTATATCTGGTACTAGTAAAGAAAGACGTGTACTTTGGAACAAGATTGTAGAAGAGAAAAAACACGAGCAAACATTGTTTTGTTATTCTGAAAATCAAACAATTCCTCTTTGGCTAACCGATCCTGGTCATAAACCACAGGATTGGAAAATTGATAAAGATGTATTTCAAACATTAAAGAAACTTAATGCCCCGATTGGCGTATTTTATCGAGATGTCTATTGGAAGTTTGACGAGCTCTATTCTTTAAAAGGTTTGAAAAAATTCGTCATGCAAACTATTTATAAAATAGAAGAAAAGTTTTACGAAAAATATGTGCATACAATCTTTTTACCAAGCGATGCGATGGGGCAATATGTAAATATACACACTGAAAAAATGGCACTTCCGCCAGGTGGACGTTATGCAAATATGCGTGTAAATACAAATGAGATTCAACAACCGTTTAAGGGAATTTATGTTGGTGGGATTAACAATGATGATTATGGATTGCCTACTCTCGTGGCGGCTTATGAGTTATTAAATAAAGACAGTATTTTAGGTGAACTAGTTATTGTTTGTCGTGAAGATGAATTTAACCAATTAAGTAAAGAAGATAAAAAAAAGATAAATAAAGATTATATTTTGTTGAAGCATGTTAGTGGGGCAGAGCTACAACAAGTATATGAAGAAGTAGATTTTGCCTTTATTCCACGAAAAAGATCGGTCTACAATGATTTTGCAGTTCCAATTAAGCTTGTGGAATATTTAACAGCAGGCCTACCAATTATCGCAACAAACTGTTCCGCACAAGAGGATTTTATCCAGTCTGGTCCTTATGGAGTTATTACAACTGACGATGCAGAAGGACTTGTAAAAGGAATGCAATCAATCAAGCCACATTTTGCAACATATAAAAGAAATATTCAACAATCATTTTTACAGAAGCATGCATGGAATGAACGTGCCGAACAAGCGGCGCATGCGCTTATAGGAGGCATAAAATGAAAATAGCATTATTAGCTCCAAGTAGATCTATTCATACGCAAAAGTGGGCTTTGTTTTATCAATCACAAGGCATAGAAGTAAAAGTATATACGTTTAAAGATCATTACTCTGATGCCAATGCTAAATTAGTACCTACTGAGATTTTACCAAAAGTATTGCCAGGTAAAGCTTCCTATTTAGCGGCAGCACCTGCTTTAAAAAAGATGCTAAATGATTGGAAACCTGATATTTTACATTCACACTTTGTATCAAGCTATGGCTTATTAGGTGCGATGGTTAATTATAAAAAGTATTTTGTTTCCGTATGGGGAAAAGATATTTTTGTGTTCCCTAAAAAAGGCAAACTAAATAAAATGCTAATCGAATTTACGTTAAGTAAAGCAACTGCGATTTGTTCTACTAGTCATGTTATGGCGAAAGAAACTAATCTATACACAAATCGTCCAGTAGAAGTAACTCCTTTTGGTGTAGATATTGAACAATTTTACCCTTCTGATGAACTTGCTGAAACAGACGAAAAAGTTATCGTTGGGACAGTTAAAGCTCTTGAAGACAAATACGGTATTGCCGATTTAGTTAGAGGCTTTGCATTGTTCCATAAGGAATTTCCGAATTCTGAGCTTATTATTACAGGTGATGGCCCACAAAGAGCTGAATATGAGCAAATTGCAAAAGATTTAGGTATCGATGAGGTTACAACCTTCACTGGTAGAGTACCGAATACCGAAGTACCTAATGTCATTCGTAAAATGTCCATTTTTGCTGTTCCTTCTACCGAGGATAGTGAAAGTTTCGGTGTAGCTGCAGTTGAAGCAATGGCTTGTGGTGTCCCGGTTGTCGTTTCCAACGTAGGCGGCTTGCCAGAAGTAGTCGTACAAGACGTAACTGGCATTGTAACCGATAAAAACAGTCCAGATCAGCTAGCCGCGGCATTTAAAAAGTTAGCTAGAAATAGTGATTTGAGAGCTGCTATGGGAAAAGCTGGAGTGGAACATGTGAAGGAGCATTATAGCTGGATCGATAATGCGCATTATATGCTTTCTTTATATAAAAAATATTGATCTGTTGTTGTTTCAATACTGACTGATAAATGAAAAGGGGAATGAACATGATTAAAAAAGCGGTTATTCCTGCAGCAGGATTTGGAACTCGTTTCCTTCCTGCAACAAAAGCATTGCCAAAAGAAATGCTACCAATTGTAGATAAACCAAATTTACAATATATTATTGAAGAAGCAATTGCTTCTGGTATTGAAGATATAATTATTGTGACAGGTCGCAATAAAAAATCGATGGAAGATCATTTTGACAAATCGATAGAATTGGAATTACTATTGAAAAAAACAGGTAAACTAGAGTTACTTGAAACAGTAGAAAACATTTCTAACTTAGTGGATATTCATTATATGCGCCAAAAAGAACCACTTGGTTTAGGACATGCTATTCTTTGCACGAAAAAGTTTATCGGTAATGAACCATTTGCTGTATTACTTCCTGATGACATTATTGATGCAGAAGTTCCTGCATTAAAACAAATGATTAATAAGTATGAACAGGTAGAAAGCAGTATTCTTGGTGTTAATGAAGTGCCTACAGAAGACGTCAATAAATACGGAATTGTAGATTATAGTGAAGCAGAAAATGATTTATTTTCAGTGAAACGATTAGTGGAAAAACCTTCTATCGAAAATGCTCCATCCAACCAAGCAATTGTAGGACGTTATATTTTAACACCTGGTATTTTTGATGAGTTGGAAAAAGTACAACCAGATGCTAAGGGTGAAATTCAGTTAACCGATGCAATTGATTCCTTACTAAAAAAAGAATCTATTTACTCTTACATATTCGAAGGAAAACGATATGACGTTGGAGACAAATTCGGTTTTTTACAAGCAACTTTTGACTTTGCATTGAAGCGTGACGATTTAAAAGAACCGTTACTTGCTTATTTGAAGAATAAATTGAAAGAATAAAACGGTGATATCTATGCGTATTGTATATTTGTGTCAACACTTTCCACCTGAAACAGGTGCTCCGCAAATCCGTGTATATGAGGTAAGTAAAGAACTGCTAGCTCAAGGGCATGATATTCAAGTAGTTACTGCTTTTCCGCATCATCCACACGGTATAATTCCGGATGAATATAAAGGAAAAAAATATGAATTTGAAAAATGGGACGGTATTCCGGTTCACCGTACATGGATTTATCCATCTAAAAAGGGAACATTTTGGAAGCGTTTAGTTTCTTATTTTTCATTTACATTTAGCTCTTTTTACGGTTTAATGAAAGCTGGAAAAGTAGATGTCATTATAGTAAACTCACCTCCCATCTTTTTAGGCTTGACTGGTTTATTGAGTGCGAAACTAAAAGGTGCGAAGTTTGTATTTAATGTGGCGGATGTTTGGCCAGAATCTGCTGTGAAGCTAGGACTGGTTAAAAACAAGTTTTTTATTAAACTTGCTGAAATTTTAGAATCCTTTCTTTACAAACATTCCTGGAAAATTGCAACTGCAACAGATGGAATAAAATCCTATATTATTAATCATTCACAACCGGCGGATAAAGTGTTTGTATTGCCAAATGGAGTAAATACAAAATTTTTCCAACCTGCCGAAAGAGATGCGGACTATGTTGAAAAGTTCAATTTACAAGATAAATTTGTATTTTCATATGGTGGAAACTTAGGGTATGCTCAAGGGCTAGAGTTTATTTTATATGCTGCCAAAAAAATGCAAGATATTTCTCCAGACGTTCATTTCTTAATTGCAGGAGCTGGTCCTGAGGAAGAAGAGCTACATCAACTAAAAGAAGAACTTGGTCTTATGAATATGACATTTTTAGGCCATCTTCCTTTAAAAGAAATGCCAAAATTGTTTTCTGTTACAGATGTTAGCATTGTACCTTTAAGAGATTTAGAATTGTTCGAAGGTGCTCGCCCATCTAAAATTTTCCCTGCCGCTTCATCAGGAGTACCTGTACTGTATTGTGGAAAAGGAGAAAGTGCAGAAATCATTACTAAAAACGGGATAGGCTTAGTTGCTATGCCTGAAAACGTCGAATCTATTGCTAGTACGATGTTTGATTTTGTCGAATTAAATGAAGAAGAAAGAAGGGAAATGCAGGAGAACGGTCGGAAACTAGCAATTAATGAATATAGCTGGTCATCTATTGTCAAAGATCTTTTGCACAACCTTACGAAATAGTAATAGTCTTTTCATATACATGCAGAAGAAATTTATGTATAATTGGTTAGATTATATTTTATAAGTAAAGTAGGGAAAGAAAATGGCTACTTCACGTCGGACAAAGCGTAAATCAAAGACCAAAAGAAAAATTTTATATACAGTATTAACCGTGTGCATGCTATTGTTTTCTGCAGTCATCGTTTTTGCAACTAATCTATCTCTCGAGACAAAAAATGCAACCTCTAAAATGTATGAACCTCTTGATAGTGAAGTAACAAAAAATGATTCGACAAAGAAATATGAAAATGCGAAAGCCGAAGACTCCGCTTTCACAATTTTATTAGCAGGGATTGAAAATCAAGAAGGTGCAAGATATGGTCGTTCAGATGTACTAATTGTCGCAACTATCAATCCAAAAACCGAAAAAATATCCATGGTTAGCCTTCCTCGAGATATGAAAGTTTATATTCCCGATCTTGGCTACAAGGATAAAATAAATCATTCATATGCGAATGGTGGTATTAACTATACAGTTAATACAATAGAAGAATTACTAGATATTCCTATTGATTATTATGTTTCTACTGATTTCCAAGGGTTTGAAGATATCGTTGATACTGTAGGTGGAGTAGATGTAGATGTTCCATTTACTTTTAAAGCTCAGCTTACAGGTAGTTTAAAATGGAAGTCATACACGGAAGGCCCAATGTTTTTAAATGGAAATGAAGCGCTTGCTTATGTTCGTATGCGTAAAAGTGATCCTCAAGGTGATATGGGACGTAATCTTCGTCAGAAACAGGTCATTGAAGAGGTCATTAACAAAGCCACAAGCGTAAGTAATATTACAAAAATTGACGACATGATTGCTGATGTCGGAAATAACGTAAAGACAAATATTCCAACTTCTGAATACTTCGGTCTAATTAAAATGTATCAAAAGATTAAGTCTTCCCCAATTGAGCAGCTTCAAATTGAAGGCGATAACGATACAAGTAGTGGCTCTTATTATTACATTCCGAGAGAAGATTCTCTGGAAGAGGTAAGAAGCCGACTTAAACTTAACTTAGATGACTTTGGACAAAAAGCATCAAGCGAAACGAAAATAACAACGCAAGTAAATGATTTATCAATAGGCAAGTGAAACGAGTCGGTCGTAATGGCCACTCGTTTTTTTTGTTGAAATTTCTGCAACACTTGGATGGCATCTTAATTTAAATACATAGAGATATTAAACTAGTTACAAATTGACTAGATCTAGTTTAAGTCTAAAAAGGATTTGTTAATATCCAAAAATACAATTATTGGCTAAGGGCAATCAATTGAGTACTGAAAGCAACCAATTAAAAATTAAAGCAACTAGAATACTAATGAAGACAACCAATTCTGCTATGGAAGCAATCATTTATTATTCACTTTCAAACACGATTCGGCGCTTTGTGGATGCCTCCCGCGATAAGCCAGGCAGAAGTACACTGCCAGTCTTATCGCTTCGGCTAATACTTTGAAGGCGCCTTGCTGTTGCTTGCAATAAACGTACATAGAATTAATAATTGTGTCTTATCTATAAAGATCCAGTCCATTAAAACGAAATCCATTTATTGTCTAAGGGCAATCAAATGAGTCCTCATAGCAACCAAATAAAAATTAAAGCAACTAGAATACTAATGAAGACAACCAATTCTACTATGAAGTCAATCAATTGCATCTGAAAGCAATTATTAATATTTAAACTTTCAAACACGCTTCGGCGCTTTGTGGATGCCTCCCGCGATAAGCCAGGCAAGAAGTACACTGCCAGACTTATCGCTTCGGCTACCACTTGGAAGGCGCCTTGCTTTTGCTTGCAAAAAATAAACGCATAGAATTAATAATTGTGTCTTATCTATAAAGGTCCAGTCCATTAAAACGAAATCCAATTATAGGCTAAGGGCAATCAATTGAGTCCTCATAGCAACCAAATAAAAATTAAAGCAACTAGAATACTAATGAAGACAACCAATTCTTCTATGAAAGCAATCAGTTGCATCTGAAAGCAATCATTTATAATTCACTTTCAAACACGCTTCGGCGCTTTGTGGATGCCTCCCGCGAAAAGCCAGGCAGAAGTCACTGCCAGTCTTATCACTTCGGCTACCACTTGGAAGGCGCTTCGCTGTTGTATCCAAATAAAATACTCTTACTTATGCAATAAATTTAGTCCTCATATTCAATCATTTCCCCATAAAAACAACCTGAAACATGTATAAGCGTTTTGTAAAAATATATTCTAAGTAGCTCTTGTTACCACTTGTCAGAAGACGCTATACTGTTTATTATTGAACATACCATTATTCGCCATTTTTTTATTATTTTTTAGCAAATAGGTCTTAAAGAACCATAATTTAGGTAATTTTTATTACCTAAAGTTATATTACAGTCTTGTTACATTGGTTTTAATTACATTCGTTGGATTGTTTTATCTAATTTTGTCTATTAAAATGGAATAAAAACATGTTTCTAGGAGGAACAAATGAAAAAAGTAATTGCATCTTCTGTTTTAGCAACTTCTGTCCTTTTGCCAACTAATGTTCTCGTGAGTACTCCACTCTCCACATATGCTGCTTCCAATGAAAGTGTCGTATCTAATCAATTAATCGGGAATACAGCAATACTTACTGAAGATAATGTAAATGTGAGAAAAGGAGCTGGAACCGAGTTTAATAGTATTGCGAAAGTACATACAGGTCAAATCGTTTCCATTCTTGCAACTGAAAAGAATAGTAAAGGCGAGACATGGTACAAGGTTTCCTATAATTCTACAGAAGGTTGGATAATTAGTGATTATGTGCAAGCAGCAACAGCAACTGTAAATAATCGTTCTGGCTCGATTGATTCGAGCTATGTAGGAACAACTCAAATTATAGGCAATAGTGCTTCTGATATGAGAAGTGGTGCAACTACTTCATATAAAGTAGTTTCGACAATTCCAGCAGGTACTTCATTAAAAGTAGTAGATGCTTTTACAAATGCACAAAAGGAAGTTTGGTTTAACGTAGATTATCAAGGTAATAAAGGCTGGGCGAAGTCCGATTCATTTATATTGGACACTCCGGATGGACAAGTTCCAACTTCTGCAGTAAAAAGTAGTTCAATTACTGACGGAGCTAGCTATGTAGGAACAGCTCAAGTTATTGGCAATAGTGCTTCTCAAATGAGAAGTGGTGCAACTACTTCATATAAAGTGGTTTCGACAATTCCAGCAGGGACTTCATTAAAAGTAGTAGATGCTTTTACAAATGCACAAAAGGAAGTTTGGTTTAACGTAGAATATCAAGGTAAAAAAGGCTGGGTGAAATCCGATTTATTTACTTTGAATGCTTCTGCTGATCAAACTCCAACGACCGCTGTAAAAAATAGTTCAATCACTAGCGGAACTAGTTATGTTGGATCATTTCAAGTTATCGGTAAGAGTGCTTCGAATATGAGAAGTGGTGCAACTACATCTTATAAAGTGGTTGAAACTATACCGGCAGGCACTTCGGTTAAGATACTTAACGCTTTCACGAATGCACAAAAAGAAGTTTGGTTTAACGTAGAATATAATGGTAAAAAAGGTTGGGTAACGTCTGACTTATTTGCTTTAAAAGCAACGGCTGGTCAATCTGCCACTTCGAAAAAAGTTGTCAATCAAATGACGATTCATAAAGGAGCAACTAAAAGCTATTCGGTTGTCTCTACTGCAAAACCAGGAACAACATTAGTAATCCATGAAGAGTTTACAAATGCCTTCAAGGAAAAATGGATGCAGGTAACTTATGCTCCAGGAAAAAAAGGGTGGATCCTTGCATCTGCTTTTGAAGATGCATCTATTGAAAATAAAGCAGTTTTAAGAAAATCTACTGTACATTCTGGTGCTACAAAAAGCTATAAAACAGTTGCTACGATAAATGTCGGAACAAAATTACCTATTCATCAAGAGTTTACAAATGCTGCAAAAGAAAAATGGTACCAAGTAACATATGCAGCAGGTAAAAAAGGATGGATTCCAGCATCTGCATTTGAAAGTGTTTCATCTACTCCAGGAGAATCTGAAACGCCACCAGTTGATGAAAATAATCATGTAATATTAGATACTCATTTGAAAATTTCTGTTGCTGTTGCAAATATGCGTTCAGGCCCAAGTTTAAGTTTTGACGTTGTAACACAAGCAAAAATGAATGACTCTTTCCTATCAACCGAATATGCAGAAGATGCTGCAGGTGAAAAATGGTTTAAAGTGATTACTACTAGTGGTGATGCTTGGTTACATGAATCGGTTATTTCAGTTGGAGACGCATCTGTTGATGTTCCAAATTACGGAGATAGTGGTGTAATTCAACGTTTTAATGCTTTAGTTTATGTTGATAGTTCATTTAGCTCTAAAGTGTTAGTAGGACTACCCAAAAATACATCTTTCACAATACTAAATCAGTTAGTGGCTGATGGAACTGTCTGGATTCAGATTAGTACATCAAATGGTCAAGTAGGATGGGTTCCAGATTTTGAAGTAAATGAAAACATACCAACAAAATATGGTACTAAAACATCTACTGTATATAATGGTGCAAGTGCAACTGCTAAAAAAGTTGATACAATTTATTTAAGTTCACCTGTTCGCATATTACGTACATTAAATGGATGGGTAAATATTGAAACACAAAACCAAAAACGTGGTTGGATTCAAGCATCAGTATTATCAGATGTCTCTCCAATTTCTTTAACAAATGGTAGAACGGAAGTTCGAAACGGTCAAGATTATCTTGTATGGTCTAAGCCTTCTAAATTTAACATATCTTATTCGATGCCATCTAAAAACGTTTTAAAAGTATCTGGTAATCTATCTCAAATTAACGAGATAAAATCGAATGTAGCTGGTGTGGACAGTATGAAGGTGGAGAAGGTATCTGGGGGTACATCAGTGTTATCCATTACGTTTAACCCTAACTACACGTACACTATTCGTGATTACGATAAAGAACTCACGATTAAAGTAGTTCCTAAAGGATTAGCCGGCAAGAAAATTATTATTGATGCTGGGCACGGTGCAAAAGATCCTGGTGCTGTAGGTCCGAATAAGACAAAAGAAAAAGATGTAACACTATCAACAGCGAAGGCTTTAAAAGCTGAATTAGAGGCAGCAGGAGCTGAAGTAGTACTAACTAGAAGTACGGATGTTTTCCTAGAGTTAAAAGAGCGTACAGATATTGCCAATAAATCAGACTATGATGCATTTATTAGTATTCATGCAGACGCTTTTACTTCTACATCTAAAGGAACGACGACTTATTACAATGCTTCTGTAAACTTTAATGGTCCAAAAAGTTATACACTTGCAAAAAGTGTTCAATCCGATCTTGTAAAAGCTATCGGAACTTACAATCGTGGAGTAAAATCACAATCTTTCTATGTAAATCGTATGAATGAGTTACCTTCCGTATTAGTTGAGTTAGCATTTATTTCTAATCCAACTGAAGAGGCACAATTGAAAACCGCTAAATTCCAAAAGAATGCAGCAATCGGTATACGAAAAGGATTAGAAAACTATTTTCAACAATAAGAGAGGAATGTAAATAATGAAAAAGAAATTTTTAGCAACACTTGGAGTAGTACTAGGTTTAAGTTTACTAGTCTCCATTAATATTCCAACTTCAACAAAAGCAAACTCAAACTTACTTTTAGCTTCAGTTGATTGGGTACAAGCACAGTTAAATCCAATAAACTCAAAAGTTACTGCTCTAGAAAAACAAGTATCAGAACAAGCAGTACTTATAAGTCAATTACAAAAAGCAGTTTCAGAAGGTGGAAGTGTTGTTGTAACGCCGCCAACTACTCCAAATCCTACAGAACCTGGTAGTTTACCATCTGTAGTCTATACAACTAGTAGTAGTGTAAAAGTGCATAGCGGGGCAACTCGTGACTATAAAGTTTTAGCTACTTTTGGAGCAAATGAAGGATTAACAGTTATTGACCAACATAAATCTGCTTCCGGAATATGGTACCGTGTCGAGCTATCTGCTACTGTAAAAGGCTGGGTATTCTCAGGAGACGTATCGACAACAAAGCCTACTAGTTATATACCCACAAATGTCATTACTAAACAAGCAGTGAACGTTAGAAAAGGTGCAACAACAAATTATGCATCTATTGAACTAGTTGCAAAAGGCACTTCTCTAAAATACTTAGGCTCATTCAAAAATGTATCTGGTGAAACTTGGTACAATGTGCAAACCGCTAAAGGAAACAAAGGTTGGGTGCTAAGTACGCTAACTGAGGTGAAATAAAATGCTCAAAAAAGGATTGACCGTTTTATCTATAGCGTTACTTACGTTAGCTACATCTAATACAGCATTTGCATATACTCAAGAAAGCTATTCTAAGCAAGTGCGTGTGGAAGTGCATAATGCATCTTCTACTTCACTTAATTTGAACGGTATATATAAATTAGAGAATCTAACAACAAATGAAATGTTTTACGCGCTACCTAATACACCTATTACGTTTTCTCAAGTAAATGGGGAAGTTTCCATTTATCAAGTTGGATCTGCCATGTATTCAGCAAACGGATTCGCTTTGCATGCTTTATCGGGCAATGAAAAGATGGTTGTGTTTACTGCAGATGTAGAAGGTAGAAAAGGCGCTACTGCAGATTATGAAGTGGTAAAAGCGTATAAATCTTTCCAAGGTGCATATCTCGTAAATGAATTTACGAATGCAAACGGGGAACTATGGTACTCCATTAGAGATGACCAAGGAGTTTCTTCCTGGATTCCTTCGATTAATGCAACTGTAGGATCTGTCGTAAATCAACCACTTGGTAAAACGCCTAATGGTACACAATACCGTGGTAGTTTTAATGTAGTGAAGTCAGGTGCTAATGTGCAAATAGCGAATAGACTTGATTTAGAGAATTATTTAAAAGGTGTTATTCCAAATGAATCACCTGCATTATGGCATATCGAAGCCCTAAAAGCTCAATCAGTAGCAGCAAGAAGTTACTCATTAACTAAGACTGGTATTTTAAGTAGTACAACAAAAGATCAAATGTACAAAGGATATACCTCTGAGCATAAAAATACGAATGCTGCTGTGGAAGCAACTAACGGTTTGGTTATTAAATCAGGCGGTAATTTAGTACAGGCATATTTTTATTCTACAAGCGGTGGTAGAACAGCAAATATCGGAGAAGTTTGGAATTCAACACAAGTACCGCAATTTGTATCTGTAGATGATTCTATTGAAAAATCTCCACATAGTAGCTGGTCTGTAAGTATTCCAGCATCGAATATATTAACTAAATTTGGATTTAATCCTTCTACTGATCAATTACTAGATGTGAAACTTGCTAAAACAGGATCCAATGGAGAAGTTTCTGCTGTGACTGCTGTGACTTCTGCTGGTGAAAAAACAATTGAAGGCAATGAAACAGTAATGCGTAACGTATTTTTAGATGCAAAAAATGCATCTTTAAAATCCAATTGGTTTGATATTTCATTTACGAAACCAACCGGAGTTACAGATATCGCAGTGCAAGGTGCAAACGGCTCTACAGCAGTAACATCGTTAAACGGTATGTCTGTGCAAACAGCAACAGGTACAGAAACGATCTCAAGTGGTTCCGTAGGCGTTCAAACGAATGAAGGGATTGTCTCAACAACAGCGACAACCCCTGGAATCCAATCTGTTACTGTAAACGGAAAAGGCTACGGCCATCGAATCGGCATGAGCCAATATGGTGCGAAAGCCCGTGCAGAAGCAGGGTGGACTTACGACCGTATACTAAAACATTATTATCAAGGCGTAACAATAGAAAAATACTAAGTAAAAAGGTGACCAATAGATTTGGTCACCTTTTTATATGGTCAAATATGGTAGAACGAGATTAATAACATCGAAACCGAGACAAGCTTTCTAAAAACCGAGACCAAATATTCAAAACCGAGACCAGTTTACACTTAACCGAGACTTAATGTGTCCATTCACTGGAATTAAATGCAACAAAATAACACTAAATGGCTGAACGAGACCAATCGACAGGTGAAAGCGACAAACAATGCACTGAAAGCGACTAACGCACAGTCGAAAGCGACCAAATAACAGCCCAAAGCGACCAACCAAACAAAAAAGCTGTCTCCCAAAAGAGACAGCTTCCATATTAAGGTTTAATAAAATTCTCTGTATAATAAGGAATGGTTCCATTCTTCCATTCTCCAAAAGACACGCCTACACCAAGTTGGGTATAGTTAGTACTAACAATATTTTTACGATGACCTATTGAATTCATCAATGCTTCGTGTGCGTAGTATGGGTTTGTGTATCCCGAGGCTATGTTTTCTCCTGCATTCCGAAAAAGAACTCCTCCATTTGCAAGCCTGTCAAAAGGGGATTCTCCTTTTAAGTTATCATGTTCAAAGTAATTATGTATTCCCATATCGATACTATGACCACGAGCAACATTTGAAACATGCGTCGAATATTGTAGAATCGAAACCCCTTTTGCCTTTCGTTCAGCATTCGTTAATTCAAATAAGAGAGTCTCATAACTTGTTTCTAGTGTACTAGATTTAATTGGATAGAGATTTGTATTTCGTTTTATTAACTGGTTATCTATTAAATAGATTGCAGTAACCTTATTATCATTATGAACATCGATAAAAAAGTTAGCTTCATATTGTGGGAAATCATACGTAATAATTTCAAATGGATAAAGGTTACGGGTTGTTTCGTATTCTTTTCCCAAATTATTTTCTAGTTGACTAATAGTACTAGCTATCGAAATACCTTTAAATTGATAGTTTTTATCTTTTGTATAAAGTGACGCGATTTTATTATTTAAATAACTGATTGTGTAGAAGTTATTATAGCTATTGTGATAAATAGACGTTGAAGCATTAAACTCATTAGCTATTTTTTTCTTCGCGCTTCCTAATTTCGAAGTAACAGAAGATGTACTGTCACCGATTTCCATAGAAATAGGAGTAGTTTTTGAACAATTAAGTAATCTCAATTTTTCTTTTGATGGTGTTTGATATAAGATTGTAGAATCATTATTAATAACTAGTCCGCCACCAAGATGATAATATGATCCTTTATTGGCGTACACACGAAAGCTTTCACCTTTTTTAACTATGCGTGAAGCTTCGAACACACCGTTATCATTTTTATAAATAGTTGTTGGTTTTTGAATAATTACTCTGCCGATTTGACCGGATTTTAGCTCTATTCCATCCCAATGCACAACTCCTGGACAATTTGCCGCAGCAGTAAAAATAGGAGCTACGCTAAAGCTAATTAAGAAAACAAGTAAAAAAATCAATTTCTTCATATATCCACCGTCCTTAGTAAAAAGTATAAATCAATTTACTTCAAATTCCAAAAATTCTTTTTCGACAATTTCTATTTTGGTCTGTCCATTCGTAATTTCGGTCATCCAATCAGAGAATTTAGATTCATCCTCTGCTTTTACATATACATTCACTTCTACAGAATCCGCATAGTTAATGTCTTTTAAAGGATATTCAGAATTTCGTACTTCATTTTCTACTTTTCCTAACCAATTGTAGTCAATCGATACTTTCATCAAATGATGCAACTTACGTTCTACAACTTTTGCTGCAGCAATACCCTCTGTTGTCGCTTTTCCATAAGCCCTTATAAGACCACCGCCACCTAGTTTGATACCACCAAAATAACGTGTCACGACTACGACTGTATCCTTTATTCCTTGCTTCTTTAATACTTCTAGCATTGGTACTCCAGCTGTTCCGCTAGGCTCACCATCATCATTCGCTTTTTGGATGTGATCGTGCTCGCCAATAATATAAGCAGAACAGTTATGAGTAGCATCTTTATGCTTTAGTTTGATAGAATTAATAAAATCTTGTGCTTCTTCTTCAGTCTCGGCTCGATTCACATAGGTTAGAAAGCGGGATTTTTGGATAATTATCTCACTTTCTCCATAATCTTTGACTGTATGATAATCATTTCTCATGTTTTAGGGTCCTCCTTGAGTAATTTGAAATATAGTTGTAAACTAATTTTAATTTATTTTTAGTCACTTAGTGCTATAATAGGGTTTGTCACCCGTAATGAATGAAGACTCATTTGCTGAGTACAAAGGAGAAAACAGATGACGAATAAGAATTTTGACACAAAATCGTTAGATGTTATTTTCGATCGAATGGTAGAAGTAATGGATCATTCGAAAAAGGATATATTCATTATAAGCGAACAAAGTCGTCAAAGCTTCGAAGAAATGAAAGTTGAATTAGAAATAATTCGAGACAACATTGAAACCGTGATTATTGAAGGAGATTTGTTAGAAACGAAATCGCGTTTAGCTAGAAATCGTCTGGCAGAAGTATCTAAAAACTTTGAAACGTACGATGAACCTCAAATTCGGAGTGCTTATGAAACTGCAAATGAAATTCAAATCAACCTACTGATCAAAAGAACAGAGGAAAGACAACTTCGCTTACGAAGAGATGAATTGGAGCGCAGATTACAAGACTTACTGGAAATGATTGAACGTGCGGATCAACTAGTCAATCAAGTAAATATTGTAATGAATTATTTAACCTCCGATTTAAAAGATGTGGGAGTTGCACTAGAAAACGCTAAAATCAAACAAGATTTCACCCTGAAAATTATTGAAGCACAAGAGGAAGAGCGCAAAAGACTTTCTCGTGAAATTCACGACGGTCCGGCCCAAATGCTTGCGAATGTGTTACTTAGAACAGATCTAATTAATATTACATATCAGCAGCGTGGTGGAGACGAAGCAATGAAAGAGATTAACGAGCTGAAAGATATGGTTCGAAATGCACTTTCAGAAGTTCGTCGAATAATTTACGATCTTCGCCCAATGGCTCTTGATGATTTAGGATTGATTCCTACGCTTAAAAAGTATATCTCAACTATCCAAGAATACAATCCGACATGTATGATACATTTTCAATTATATGGAGAAGAACAACGTCTACAACCAAATTTTGAAGTTGCCATTTTCCGCCTGATTCAAGAGTCTTTAACTAACGGCATTAAGCACGGAAAGTTTAAAGAAGCATGGGTTAAAGTTGAATGGTTGAAACAAAAAATAAATATTATCGTCAAAGATAATGGAATCGGATTCGATCAAAACGAAGCAAAAGAAAAATCATTTGGATTAATCGGTATGCGAGAAAGAGTTGATCTCCTTGATGGAACGATGAAAATTATTTCATCACCTGGAAAGGGAACAACTATTTTGTTTAGTATTCCGATAAATGAGGAATAATAACTACAGTGTTTTTATAGGAGGAAATGACGATGACAAAAATAATTATAATAGATGACCACCAACTTTTTAGAGAAGGTGTAAAGCGCATTTTAGATTTTGAAGATTCTTTCGATGTAATTGCAGAAGGAGACGATGGTAACGACGTTGTTCGTTTATACGAACAACATGTGCCAGACGTAATATTAATGGATATTAATATGCCAACAAAAAATGGCGTAGATGCAACTGCCGAATTACTTGAAAAATACCCTGATGCAAAAGTCATCATGCTCTCTATCCATGACGACGAATCTTATGTAACACACGCTCTAAAAACTGGTGCACTTGGATATATGCTAAAAGAAATGGATGCGAACGCAATTGTCTCTGCAATCAAAGTAGTAGCACAAGGCGGTTCATACTTACATCCAAAAGTAACTCGCAATCTAGTAGCCGAATTCCGTCGACTAAGCGAACGCGAAAACAAAGGAAACTTCCATCAAACAGAAATTCGCCGTCCATTCCACTTACTTACTAAGCGCGAATGCGAAGTGCTTCAACTTCTAACAGATGGACAAAGTAACCGCACAATCGGCGAAACCTTATTCATCTCAGAAAAAACAGTTAAAAACCACGTATCCAGCATTCTACAAAAAATGAACGTAAACGACCGTACCCAAGCCGTAGTAACCGGTATTAAAAATGGTTGGGTTGAAGTAAGATAATTAAAGATTGGGAACCCTCTCGCGACTGAGCGAGAGGGTTTTTATATGGGAAAATTACGAATTAATGAATATTGGACTATGAATTTGCGATACGTGAAAGTGAACTTGCGTTAATATGATTTAATTTGCGCTAAGTGAGCTCTAATTTGCGTAACGCACTTAACAGAGAAGAAAAGCCCTCTGAATTTGCGATACGAGAGAGTGAACTTGCGTTAAGTGAGCTCTAATTTGCGTTAAGCACTCAAGAGAGAAGAAAAGCACTCTGAATTTGCGATACACGAGAATGAACTTGCGATACACGAGAATGAACTTGCGATAATGGGATTTAACTTGCGCTAAGTGAGCTCTAATTTGCGTAACGCACTTAAGAGAGAAGAAAAGCCCTCTGAATTTTTGATACTCGAGAGTGAACCTGCGTTAATAGGATTTAATTTGCGCTACGAGAGAGTTTAAACTTTTTTAGGAGAGTAGTACCTCCAAGCACCTCCTTTGTGGACGGTTAAATTTAAATCAGTGAGCATGCGTGATGCTGAGTAAACGGAATCTAATTTACAAAAATGACGAAATTCTTTGTTGGTAATAGTAGTATTAATTAACCAAAAATATTCTTGGACAGTCATATGATGAGCATTTCTATCGTTTTTCTTACATATTGGACAATTCCATGTTCGTTGTAATCGTTTCATTCCTAACTCACCACAATTCGGACATTCAACTCCAAGAATTAAATCATTTGGGGAAATGCGATAGTATTGACATAGCGGAGGATATCTATAGATAGATTGTTTCTTTCTAATCATTTTTTCAATATGTTTAATTTGATGAACAGATAATTGAGGAGAAGAAGATTGGTTATACATATACAAAATCTTTTCAATAATACTTTCTAATTTAAATATTGGATAATGGGGAGGTTTTTGACGAATTCTGCTAGACTTAGCAGTCATCACTACAGCGCCTGTCACTTTCAATTCCGGCACATAATTTTCTAAAAATGCTTTCATAAACCGTATATGTTTCATTAGCTGAAAATAGGGATTAGGATAGGTTATTTCTGAACCATCTCTACTAATTTTGTAAAATTCATCAGAGTTTTCTTCAAAATACAAATCATCATTCATATTCTTTGACTCGAGCACAATACAACATCGATCGGTTATCAATAAGCAATCAATTTGGACACGCCACTCACCTAGTTGTAATTGTACATTTGATAAAATATAAAATGCTCCAGGTAATCTCAACTCTTCTAACTTTTCTATTAGTCTATTCTCTCCGCGAATCCCTGATTCCATTTTTCTTATATCATCTATGATTGTTTGGAGTTTTAGATGATCCGAGGGCAATCTTTTTACTAATGCATAATGTTCTTTAAATAATATTTTGTTCACCTCCAATCTACCTAAACTATACATCCTCCTTCCAGAATATTCTACCTAATTTCACACGGAACCAATTAATTGAGTTTTCGTCCTAGTTATGACAAAATAACCTCAGCAGGAGGAGATAACTAGATGAAATTTATACACGTACTTATACTCGCAGCAACCGTATTTACGCTCGCTGCTTGCAATAGCAATGAAGAAGAAGCAACAAATAGTGGCACTGCAAATAATGCACCAACTGATGCACAATCAGTAACTGACCACGCAGCAAAAGACAAAGCAGCAGAAGAAGTTGGTTTTGAAATGGCTGGTGGAAATATTGAAGAAGCAACAAATGTCCCAGAAGAAGAAAAAACCGCAATCCTAGCAGCTTTCAATGAATACATGGAAGCATTCAATGTAGAAGACATCGACCGTTACATGAATACCATTTCCAAAAAACCTGAAGGCTTCAACTATGCCGATGAAAAAACGGTAGTTCAAGAAACATTTTCGGAGTACGATACAATTCGAACAGCTGAAAATACTACAGTTATTAAATACGATAAATCCCATGCGCAAGTATTTGCGAACATCAACATCGCACTCGAACAACCAGGCACAGGAGCAAAGCTTGATCGAAATGGTCGTCAAGTAACAGTATTCGCTAAAGAAGACGGAAAATGGCTCGTAACAAGCGTCTATTTTATAGGCGAATCATCTAAATAATACACTTATCATACCCTCTATATGACAAATATCATGTCGAGGGTATTTTTGTGCTTTCTTTTACCCCTTACATTCAGTACACTATGGAATAGGAGTGTGATTTATTACATGAAAACGGTAGTAGTAACGGACAGTACCGCCTATATCCCAAAAGAAATTCGCGATAACCTTAACATTCGCATGGTACCACTTAGCGTTGTTATCGGCAACGAGACGTATCTTGAAGAAATAGACATAAACACAACCGAATTTTACGATAAAATCCGAAACGAACGCACGCTTCCCAAAACGTCGCAACCAGCACTCGGAGACTTTGTTCAAACCTTTGAAGAACTATCTAAAGAATACGATGCAGTCATTTCCATCCATCTATCAAGCGGAATTAGTGGAACCCTTGCAGGTGCCAACCAAGCTGGCGGAATGGTTGAAGGCATTGAAGTATACACATTTGACTCGGAAATTTCCTGTATGGTCCAAGGCTTTTACGTTCTTCGTGCTGCAGAAATGGCTCAAGCAGGTGCACACCCAGAAGCCATCCTTCAAGAACTCAACAACATGAAACAAACAATCCGCGCCTACTTTATGGTGGACAACCTAGACCATCTTCATCGCGGAGGTCGGTTAAACGGGTTCGAACGGGTCATAGGCTCTGTACTTCAAGTGAAGCCAATCCTTCACTTCGAAAACAAAGTGATCGTGCCATTTGAAAAGGTCCGCACACGCAAAAAAGCGATGAAGCGCATTGCAGACCTGCTTCAAGAAGAGGCAAACAAATATGCAAAACTGCAAGCAACCATCATCCATGCGAACAACGAACAAGAAGCCTTCACATGGAAAAACGAGTTAGAAGCACTTATGCCAAACGTTCACTTTACAATCAGCTACTTTGGTCCTGTGATCGGAACTCACTTAGGCGAAGGCTCGATGGGTTTAGGATGGGTAAAAACCAACTAAGGAGTATGCCCATGAACGAACAATTACAACAATTTCTCACTGGCCGCATATGGCTTCGCGAACACACCCCATTTCCGCGCGAAGTCATCGACGCCCACATCGACAGTGGCCACATCCACCTCAAACCCGGTATCGACACTAGACTCAGCAACTTTTATTTTTGGCAATTAAAGAAGAGCGTCTGTAACAGATGCCACAACACAAATCCAAACTTATTTCACACATTTCACTGTGCACGTTGTAACCAAAAATGTATCTATTGCCGCCATTGTATTCGGATGGGGCGGGTGAGTAGTTGTTCTGAGTTACTTCTTTGGAACAAAGAACATGCTCGCGGCGCGAACGGCCATGTGTTTGAATGGAACGGCCAGCTTACTCCTCTTCAGCAAAAAGCAAGTGAAGAACTATTAGCAAGTGTCCAACAAAACAAGTCTCATTTACTTCATGCAGTATGTGGCGCAGGAAAAACCGAGCTACTATTTCCATCCATATTCGCTAGTTTACAAGAAGGAAAAAGAGTATGCGTCGCAGCACCAAGAACAGACGTTATATTAGAACTATTCCCACGCTTTCAAAAAGTATTTCCTAAAACGACCATTCACGCACTTTACGGTGGGGCTCCTGACCAAGAGGGCTTTGCCGAACTAGTACTCGCTACAACACATCAACTCTACCGTTTTAAAAATGCATTCGATGTGGCATTTGTCGACGAAGCAGACGCCTTTCCTTATTACGCAGACGAAACTTTAAGACTAGCAGTCACAAAAGCCGCCAAAAAAGATGCAGCCATTCATTATGTAACAGCCACTCCTACCAAATCATTAAAAACAATCAACCAATCCATTCTTTCCCGAAGATATCACGGTCATGATCTACCCGTTCCACGGTTTGATAGTCTTTGGGGATATACAAGGCAATTGAATAGAGGAAAAGTTCCTACTAAATTACAACAATGGATCGAAGATAAATCCAAAAACAATATCCCATTTCTCGTTTTTCTTCCTACTATTGAAATGCTCGAAAACTTCCCGGGAAATTTACCGAGAGTCCATGCGGAACACCCTGACCGTAAAGAGACTGTCATGCAACTTAGAGAAAAGAAAATACCTGGATTACTAACAACCACCATTTTGGAAAGAGGAATAACAATAGAAAATGTTCATGTAGCAGTAGTTGGGGCAGAGCAGAAAATCTTCACTTCAAGTGCCCTTATTCAAATAAGTGGACGAGTTGGACGTTCTTTTCAATATCCTAAAGGTGATATTGTCTTTTTCCATCATGGAATTACGCACGAAATGGACGAGGCTAAAGAAGCGATAGAAGGGTGGAACAAAAAATGATTTGTTTACTATGCGGGAGCCCATTTCAATCAAATCCTACTTGGAGGAAGCTTATATTATATGAAATAGAAGCATCAGCTTGTAAAAGATGTTTGAGTAAATTTGAGAAAGCAGACACCAAATTTGACTTAGCAGACTTCAAAGGAACGCGCTATGAGGGAGCTATAGATTCTGTCACATCTCTCTATTCATACAATGAAGTAATGCAAAGCTATTTGCATCAGTATAAATTTTTACAGGATGTTGCTTTGGCCCAAGTTTTTGCAGAAGAGCTACGGCATTTATTCGAGAAAAAAGAAGGGATAGTTGTGCCAATCCCCATGTATCCAGAAAAGCTACTGTTGAGAACCTTCGCCCAAGTAGACGAGCTATTGAATAGTGCAGCAGTTCCTTTCCAGCACTTACTTGCAAAAACTGCAGCAAGTGAGCAAGGAAAAAAATCGAAAAAGGAACGATTAGAGGCAAGTCCACTATTTGAAGTAACGGGTAAGATAACGGCACAGACCTTTATATTATTCGATGATATTTACACAACAGGCACGACCATGCACCATGCTGCTAAAGTTTTGAAGAATTTTGGGGCCACTAGAATAGAAGCAATCACTTTAATAAAAGGATAACCTGCCGATATAATTTATAGATTATTGAACTTGGAGGGAATCCATCATGGGAGAACTTAAAAATTGCCCGACATGCGGTGAATTTTTTAACTATACAGGAATAAGAGAAGTATGTAACAACTGTGCAATGAATGAAGAAAAACAATACGAGGTCGTGTACCGCTTCTTACGTAAACGCGAAAACCGTGCTGCAACAGTCGAAAGAATAGTCGAAGCAACCGGTGTAGAAGAAGCACTTCTACACAAATGGGTTCGCAAAAATCGCTTGCAACCAGCAATGTTCCCAAACCTTGGATACCCATGTGACAACTGTGGAAAGCTTACGAACCAAGGAAAACTATGCAAAAGCTGTACAGAAGAACTAAAATCAGGACTTCGTCAATTTGATGCGGCAAAAGAGTTTCGAGAAAGAGTTGCTAACCAAGACAGTGGCACCTATCACATGGATAGTAAAAAGAAATAGGTTACTAGTTTAAAATACCTAATCTATTGGTGTAATACTATTTCGTACAAAAGCCTCTAAAAAACATCCCTGTTCTAACCGAAATAAGGTATATATACTTCGTAATAAAAAAGGGGAGGAAAAGGGTATGAAAATTTCAAATATAGGTTTGAACCAAGTAAATCCATATAAACGTAATCAACAACAAACTGAAAAAGTACAAAATGCAACCAAAACAACTGCAGATCAGCTAGAAATTTCTTCAGTAGCTAAAAGCATGCAAACGAAATCTCCAGTAGAGGTAGAACAGGCTGAACGCGTTGAAGCAATAAAAGCGCAAATAGATGCAGGGACATACAAAGTAGATGCAAAACAACTTGCATCTAACATCCTCAATTATTACCGTATTTAAAAGGAGCTCATAGGAATGTCCATCGAAAAGATATTGCATGCTCTAAAAAAACTTGAAATGTTACACAAAAGTTTATTAGAAATTGCATATAAAAAAACAGAAGCAATCAAAACAGGGGACATGGACAGTCTAAACCAACTGCTCAAGGACGAGCAGGCACACGTAGCAGGCATTTCTCAGCTTGAACAACAGCGTCAATTAGAGGTAACGGATTACCTTCGAGCAAAAGGAATTGCTCCGATTGACAACCCAACTGTTGCACATGTCTTAGAAAATACCAACACTAACGAAGAAAAAGAGCAATTAGGAGCAGCGAGAAACAAACTTCTGCTAACGCTTGAAACTCTAAAACATCAAAACGATCTGAACCAAAAGCTTACACTTCAATCACTTCAGTTCGTGAACCTAACACTGGACATGTTACGTCCAAAGCCTGATCAAATAAACTATTCTAAATCCGAAGTACGTAGTCCCTCGAAAGACAAAACCTACTTCGATTCACAAGCATAAGGAGGCTAACCCATGCGCTCCACATTTATGGGACTAGAAGCAAGTAAACGCGGACTATTTACCCAACAATCCGCTCTATATACAACAGGACACAACATCTCAAACGCCAACACGTTAGGCTACTCACGCCAACGCGTTAATATGGAGGCAACACTTGGCTATCCTGGAACAGGATTGAACGCACCAAAAACACCAGGGCACATCGGTACTGGTGTACAAGCACAGTCTGTACAACGAATTCGGGATGCCTTCATTGATCGACAATATAGACAAGAGTCTAACAAACTTGGGTACTGGGAGTCCAGATCACAAGCAATTACTCAAATGGAAGATATCATGGCAGAACCATCCGAGTTTGGTTTGAATGAATCATTAAATCAATTTTGGAAATCCTTACAAGATCTAAGTACAAACCCTGAAAACGCGGGAGCTCGTAAAGTAGTAGTTCAGCGAGGAATTGCAGTTGCGGAATCGTTTAACTATATTCATAAGCAACTTTCTGATATTCAAGGGAATTTTAAAAATGAAATTTTAACATCCACTGATGATATAAACTCAATTTTAAAACAAATTTCTTCTATGAATGAGCAAATTCAAGCTATTGAACCGAATGGTTATATGCCAAATGATTTATATGACGCTCGCGATAATTTATTAGATGAATTATCAACCTATTTTCCAATCGAAGTGGAATACACTAAATCAGGCGGAAATGCCCTTCCAATAGCAGAAGGTGTAGTGAAGGTATCTTTTAAACTAAACGGTAGATCAGTAGAAGTAGTTAACGGAAAAGACGCAGCAAGTTTATCAGCAAATGGAATGACAAATAGCGGGGATTATGAACCTTTTACTAGCTTTACTGTAACAGGTTTTGGCAATGTACCGAATGATACAATTAATTATGCTGATTTAGAAGCAAATAAAGGAAAAATGTTATCGCTAATTAATTCATATGGTTATGGTGTTGTTGCTGCCGAAACTGGGTTTTATCCAGAAATGTTAAAAAAATTAAATGATATGGCTGACGCTTTTGCACAAGAATTTAATAGAGTACATGCATTAGGAAGCCCTCTTACTGGTAGTGCCGATGTTGCAGACTTTTTTGATGTATCGGCAACAGGAGCAAAAGGGATAAAAGTAAATCAAGACATAATAAATGATCCAGGAAGCGTTGCAGCTTCTACTTCAGTAGGGGAAGAAGGAAATGGAGCTAATGCTTTAGCATTAGCGAAGGTAAAATCTGCATCTTTAACAATTGGTACTAGTAATGCAACAGTTCAAACCTTCTATCAATCAATCATCGGTCAATTAGGTGTGGATGGAGAACAAGCAGCACGACTTACTTACAACTCTACTACTATCAAGTTAACTGTTGAAAATAACCGTTCTTCTGTTAGCTCCGTTTCTTTAGACGAAGAAATGACGAACATGATCACATTTCAACAAGCATACAACGCAAATGCACGTATGATTACAGTGATCGACGAAACACTAGATAAAATTATCAACGGCATGGGCCGAGTTGGACTATAATAGGAGGACTTACACATGCGCGTAACACAATCAATGCTTTCTAACAATATGCTACGTAACTTATCAACCAGTTATAGTAAAATGGGAACATTGCAAGAACAAATTAATTCAGGTAAAAAAATCACACGCCCTTCACAAGACCCAGTAGTAGCGATAAAAGGTATTGGTTATCGTACTGACTTAGGTAAAGTAGAACAATATCAGCGTAATCTTGGAGAGGTAAACAACTGGTTAGATAGCTCTGATGATGCATTAGATAAAGTAGGAATTGCCTTAAGACGGGTACAAGAACTCGTTACACAAGCATCAACTGATACAATAACTCCAGAAGATCGAACAAAAATTGAAAAGGAAATTACCCAAATTAAAGGTCAAATTCGTGATTTGGGAAATACCAAGGTTGGTGACAAGTATATATTTAGTGGAACTAAAACGTTAGAACCTTTATTTACAGACACAACCTTGGCAGGAGAGAACATTGTTCCACCAGGAGGAAGCACATATCCAACGGATTCAACTATAACTAGCTATGAATCTTCTGTAAATATTGAAGTATACGATGGTGTTCAAATTACTGTAAACACTAATGGTTATGATATTTTTAGTAAGATCGATGAAATGATGATAAACTTAGAAGCAGATTTGAAAAATCCTACAAAGGCGGGATCTGACTTTGGACCCTATCTATCTACTATAAGTGATAATCAAAATCTTGTTTTAGGAGCACGTGCAGATATTGGTGCTCGCCAAAATAGAGTAGAAATGATGGGAAATAGACTTGGAACACAAGAAGTAATTGTAACAAAACAGTTATCAAATAATGAAGACATTGATTATGAAAAAGTTATCACTGAATTAATAACTCAAGAATCAATTCACAGTGCTGCCCTTTCAGTTGGTGCACGCATTATCCAACCATCATTAATAGATTTTTTAAGATAATAAAAAAGCGTTTGGACAACTCGTTCAAACGCTTTCTTTAAAGGATGTTGACTATGAGAATTCCACAAATTCAAATACAAACAACAAAAGCTCAACTTGGTTTAAATATCGAGAAACCAAGCCAGTATATTGAACAACCTAAAGCTGATTTACAAATTAGACAACCAGCAGCTGATGTTTCTATTCGAACTACAGACGGTCAGCTTCAAATTGACTCTTCTCAAGCAAGAAGAGACTTAGGATTAACAGGACCACTAGAATTTAGTAGAAATTATGCACAAAAAGGAAGGCAAGCAGTCCTTTCGGGTATTGCCAGACGTGCTAGAGAAGGCGAACAACTAGCTAGTATTGAGAATCATGGTAATGCTATACAAGCAATTGCTGCTTCTAAGGCAACTCCTCAAAAAAAAGCACTTGGTATTAAATTTGTTCCATCTATTGGATCTGTCAAAACCACTTATACTCCAGCTAGTTTAGACATAAATGTGCAAACAAATAAAGCCCAAATTGATGTAACCGTTAATAAACCAATTCATAATTATACACCAGGAAAAGTATCTAGCTATATGCTGCAATATCCATCGATAGAAATAGACGTCATTGTATAAAAGGAGCTACTTATGAAGATTGACACAAAATTTTTAGGTGAAATTACAATAGAAGAAAAAGAAATCATTCAATTTCCAAACGGATTGCCAGGTTTTGAGAAAATAACAGAATTTGTTATTCTGCCATTAGAAAAAGATTCTCCATTTGCAATTCTACAATCTATCAAACAACAAGAGATTGGCTTCGTTATAGCTCTACCATTTGAATTTAAACAAGACTATGCATTCGATGTAATGGAAGAAGACAAAGAAGAATTAAAAATAGAGTCACCTGAAGATTTAATCACCTATTCAATTGTTACTTTAAAAGAACCTTTTAATAATTCGACATTAAACTTACAAGCACCAGTTTTAATCAATCACAAACAAAAGATTGCTAAACAACTTGTATTGCAAGATGCAAGTAAATATCCATTACGATTCCCAATTGAAGGGAGCAATTTTTAATGCTTGTACTTTCACGAAAAAAAGATGAATCAATCATGATAGGAGATCAAATTGAACTAAAAATATTAAGCATAGACGGAGACCAAGTAAAACTAGGGATTGTTGCTCCAAAAAATATAAAAGTCTACCGGTCTGAAGTATACGAAAGTATTCAAAACCAAAACAAAGAATCATTAAATGTGTCTAAATCATTAATTGAGAAACTTTCTAAAAAAAATATTTAAAAACTATTAAACATTTCCAAATAAGTACGATACTAATAATGTAAGGCAGAAATGGGGCGGCCGACCTTATACTGCCAAACAATTTCCACATGGATGTGGAACTAAATAAACCAAAATTCAAGGAGGAATCTCACAATGAGAATTCAACACAACATTTCAGCTTTAAATACACACAGAAACTTAACAGCTAACCAAGGTTCAGCTGCTAAAAACTTAGAAAAACTATCTTCAGGTTTCAAAATCAACCGCGCTGGAGACGATGCTGCTGGTCTTGCAATCTCTGAAAAAATGCGTGGACAAATTCGCGGTCTTGACATGGCTACTAAAAATGCACAAGATGGCATCTCATTAATTCAAACAGCTGAGGGTGCTCTTAATGAAACTCACGCAATTTTACAACGTATGCGTGAATTATCAGTACAATCTTCAAATGATACAAACACAGACGATGATCGTGCTGAACTACAAAAAGAAATTACTGCATTAACTACTGAAATTACGCGTATCGCTACTGATACTGAGTTCAACACTCAATCATTACTAAATGGTTCATTCACAGCTAAACTAATTCATATCGGTGCAAATACTGGACAAACTTTATCAGTTAGTGTTGCAACTATGGACGCTTCAGCTCTAGGTCTTAGTGCTCTTACTGTATCTACACAATCAGGTGCGAACAATGCAATTGCATTACTTGATTCTGCTATCAAAACTGTATCGTCTCAACGTTCTGATCTTGGTGCTATCCAAAATCGTTTAGAACACACAATTAACAACCTTGGTGCAACTTCTGAAAACTTAACTGCAGCTGAATCACGTATTCGTGACGTTGATATGGCTAAAGAAATGATGGAGTTCACTAAGAACAATATCTTAACTCAAGCTGCACAATCTATGTTAGCTCAAGCTAACCAACAACCACAAGGCGTACTTCAATTACTACAATAATAGTTAGTAATTAAAAAAGCTGAAGCTTATAGCTTCAGCTTTTTTTATAAAGTATTTATATTACATAGAAGAAATAGGCTAGCTGCGTTATTAATAAAATATTAGGTAAAAATAATTTTCCTTTGAAGAATGAATGAGGGATTGCATGTATAAATTAAAAAAAGAACTAAATAAAAGAGAAATTGAAGTAATAAAAATATTTGATGATGAAACGAACAAAATCGTATCACTAAATTCTGAAATATCTCCGCTAAAAGAAATTGAACGTTTTTGTCAAACAATCAATAATAATATGTTTTATATTATTATTGGAAGTGGAAATGGAACTATTCTAGAGTATTTATTAAATAAAAAATTTAAATCTAAATTTATTATTTTAGAAATTTTTGATGAAATTAATTACTCTGATGAGTACAAAGAAATATTAAAGGAACATAACATTGTTCTCTTTCATAATTCAAAAATAAACTATTTAGAGTTAAGCGGTGCAATAAGAAACTCTCTAGGAATGGAGTGTGAAGTATTAATACATCCAAACTATGATAGACTAAATACAGAGCTACTCTCCCCGATACTTGAAAAAATAAAAATGGGTATAGTTACTGCTACAATTAATAAAAATACAGAAAACTATTTTAAATTTGAATGGATAACCGAGCCTATATTAAATCTTTCCATCACCAAAGAAGCGAGATCTATTATGGAAATAAAAGACAATTTTATTGATAAAGATATAATTCTTGTTTCCTCAGGTCCTTCCATGGTGGATCATATTGATTTTATGAAGATGAAAAGTAATTCTGCTTATATAATTGCTTCCGGTTCTGCAGTAAATGGTTTAATCAACAATGATATTATGCCAGACTTCGTTACAATTTTGGATGGCTCCTTAATAAACTATACAGCACATTTTGAGCAAACACAGTATACAGGTCCTATTATCACTACTGGAACCACAAATCACTCTATCTTAAAGAATCATAAAGGAGAAATTTTTGTTACTAATTTTGCTCAAGATACCGTTACGGCTGCTGAACGAAAGGATCTACTAAATATTCCAACTGTGCCATCAGTAGCATTATACTCATTATTGTTATCTCATTTTCTTGGTGCAAAAAATGTATATATGGTTGGCCAGGATTTGGCTTTGGCGAATGGACAGTATTATGCATCTGGAGTAAATCAACATGCTAATATGAAAAACCTTGGACAAACGATTGAAGTAGAATCAAATAATGGTGGTATGACTCATACTACATTTGGCTTAGCTTCAACTTTAGAGAGCTTTAATAATGTTGTTTCTATTATCACTAAAACTAATTCAAAGATTCAGATTTATAATTTAGCAAAAGATGGGGCAAAAATTAAAGATGTTCCTTATATTAATTCTGAAGAAATCGAATTTGTTGATAAAATTGAAAAAGGTTGGATTAATCGATCTGTAACTAAAGCTAATTTAAATTATACTTTTTCAGCAGATTTTTTGAGCAAAATCGAAGCGTGTAAGAAAGATGTAGATTATGCTGTTCGTAAAATAAATCAAATGAATTTATCTGCCATATCGCTAAAAGACTTAAAAAAAGTATTGCTATTAATAAAATCTTTGAGGGAAAATGAAGTGTTAGAAACTCATATTTTGAGTTTGCTTTATTCTTCTACTAAATCTATAAATAATATGTTTGAATTTGGTTTTGAGGATAACTTTGAAACAAATAAAGAGCGAGTCGAAATGATTAATAAATTTAAGATTTACATTGAATATATTCAAAAGTATCTTTTGGGATTGTTAGAATCTCCGGTATGGTTACAACTCGATAAGGAGAGATTATGATGGAACTAGACATTGAAAAGGAATTAATAGCATTAATAGAAAGCCTAAATCAATATACATCTAAAATCCCACAAGGATGTATTAAAATAGCAGAATATTTAAGACTTAATAAACGGGATAAAGCATTCAGTTCTATTGGAGATTTTGTGGAAGGAATGGAATGGATAAGTGATTCTATTAATATTCTCGAGAGAAATGATTACTTAATAATATTTAATAGCCAAAAAATGAAAGAACTATTAAAGGAAATTAATATAGTTTTAGAGCAACAAGATGAAAATTTATTAGCAGATTTATTTGAATATGAAGCGGCTAGTTTTTTTGAAGAGGTTAATCAGTTAGGAATAGTTGCTGATAAGACCAAAAAGTAAGAAGGAAATTTAAAAACAATTGAAAAAGGATGGTATGATGAAAATCCTAGTAACTGGTGCTGATGGTTTCATTGGCTCACATTTAACAGAAGCTCTTGTTACACAAGGCTATGATGTTCGAGCATTTGTATATTATAATTCATTCAATTCATGGGGATGGCTTGATCAATCTCCATTGGAGATTAAAAAGAATTTAGATGTTTTCGCTGGAGATATTCGTGATCCGTATGGAGTAAAGGAAGCGATGAAAGGGTGTACCCATGTATTGAATTTGGCAGCACTTATTGCGATTCCTTATTCGTATCATTCACCAGATACCTATGTCGACACAAATATTAAAGGAACGTTAAATATCATACAGGCAGCGCGTGACCTAAATGTGGAGAAAGTTGTCCATACTTCAACAAGTGAAGTTTATGGTACGGCATTGTATATTCCAATCGATGAAGAACATCCACTACAAGGACAGTCTCCTTATTCAGCCACTAAAATTGGAGCAGATCAAATGGCAATGTCCTTCCATCGCTCTTTCGATACTCCAGTTTCGATTATTCGACCTTTTAATACATATGGACCGAGACAATCAGCCCGTGCGGTAATACCAACTATTATTAGTCAATTAGCAAGTGGTAAGACAACGATTAAACTGGGTGCGATTAGACCAACACGTGATTTCAATTATGTAAAGGATACTGTAAGTGGTTTTATCTCGGTAATGGAATCTTCTAAATCAGTAGGTGAGGTTATTAATATAGGCTCAAATTATGAGGTTTCAATTGGAGAAACAGCCGAAATGATTGCAGATATAATGGGGGTTAATTTGACTATAGAAACAGATGAGCAGCGCTTGCGACCAGAGAAAAGTGAAGTGGAACGGTTATGGGCTGAAAATAAAAAAGCAAAAGAATTACTTGGATGGGCACCAAAATTCGGCGGAAAAGATGGCTTCCGTAATGGTTTAGAAGAAACTATTGAATGGTTTACAAATTCTAAAAATTTAGCTCAATATAAGGCAGATGTATACAATATATGACTAAACAATGGCTAACATTTACAGAGCAGATAAAAGCCCATTACAAACAAGACTTTGTACCTCTACATGAACCGACTTTCAGTGAGAAGGAGCTTGAGTATGTAACAGACTGCGTTAAAACAGGCTGGGTATCATCTGTTGGCGCATATGTTACGCGTTTTGAAGAGGAACTTGCTAAATTCGTAGGAGTAAAGCGGGCAATAGCTGTCATGAACGGGACAGCTGCTTTGCATATAGCACTAAAAGTAGCAGGTGTTAAACCGAATGATGAGGTCTTGATGCCTTCTTTGACATTTATCGCAACAGCAAATGCGGTTTCTTATATACAAGCAATCCCACACTTTGTCGATGTGTCTGAAATAACATTAGGGATAGACTCAGAAAAACTAGAACAATATCTACTAGAAATTGGAGACTTTAAAGGGAATGAGTTACTCAATAAAAAAACGAACCGTGTTATTCGTGCAGTTGTGCCAATGCATACATTTGGACATGCAGTAGAAATTGATGCTCTTCAAAAGGTTTGTGAAAAATTTAATTTAATATTAATCGAGGATGCGGCGGAATCGTTAGGATCCTATTATAAGGGTAAGCATACAGGTAGCTTTGGTAAGGTAAGTGCAGTTAGCTTTAATGGAAACAAAATCATTACAACAGGTGGTGGGGGTGCTGTTTTGACAGACGATGAGGAATTAGCTGATTATGCTAAGCATATAACGACAACCGCTAAAATTCCGCATCGTTGGCAATATGAGCATGATGAAATTGGTTATAATTATCGAATGCCAAATATTAATGCAGCAATTGGTTGTGCTCAGCTTGAAAAAGTATCTCAGTTTGTAAACCAAAAACGTCAGTTAACCCATTTTTATGAAGGACTACTTCAAGATTTAGATGGGGTAAGACTGTTTAAAGAACCGAAGCATAGCACAAGTAATTATTGGTTGCAGACACTCATTTTGGATGAACTGTATACTAGAGACGAAGTGCTAGCATTATTGAATGACAATGGTGTAATGAGTCGTCCTATTTGGACACCAATGCATTATTTAAAGCCTTATGAAAACTGTCCGAAAGCTGATATGTTGATTACAGAGCGCTTCAATAACAAAATTATTAATATTCCTAGTACACCAGTAAACGAGGGTTAAATGTGAAGAAAAAAATTTGTGTTGTAACTGGCACTAGAGCTGAATATGGCTTGCTATATTGGTTAATGTCTAAAATCCAAAAAGATAAAGAATTGCAAATGCAATTAATTGTAACAGGAATGCATTTATCACCTGAATTTGGATTGACTTATCAACAAATAGAAAAAGATGGTTTCATTATAGATCAAAAAATCGAAATGTTGTTATCTGGAGATACTCCTTCCGCTATTGTAAAATCTATCGGGTTAGGTGTTATAGGTTTTGCTGATGCGTATCAATCCTTAAAACCTGACTTGGTAATTCTTCTTGGAGACCGTTTTGAAATATTTGCTGCAACACAAGCAGCGATGGTATCGAGAATTCCTATTGCTCATATTCATGGAGGGGAATTAACCGAGGGGTTAATAGATGACCCAATACGTCATTCCATTACGAAAATGTCCCATATTCATTTTACTGCTTCGGAAGAATACCGGAAAAGAATTATTCAAATGGGCGAACAGCCGGACACTGTATTTAACGTTGGAACTTTAGGTTTAGAAGGCATTAAAAATACATCTCTATTGTCATTAGAGGCTTTTAAAGAATCTATTCAATTCGATATGGACAAATTTTTCTTAGTTACTTTACATCCGACAACATTAGAAGAAAGTACAGCAGAAGAACAAATAAAAATTTTACTCTCTTCTTTAGATGAATTTAAAAATTATAAAATTTTATTTACTAAAACAAATGCGGATACAGATGGACGAATTATTAATAGGTATATTGAGCAATACGTTCAGAAAAATAAAAATCGATGTACTGTTTTTGATTCATTAGGACAGCATCGATATTTAAGTGCTATAAAGCATTGTTCGGCAGTTATAGGTAACTCTTCAAGTGGACTTGTAGAAGTTCCGTTTTTTTTGAAACCAACTATAAATATTGGAGATCGACAAAGAGGAAGACTTAAAGCAAATTCAGTCATTGATTGTAACTTCGAAAAGAATGAGATTCTTCGTGCTATTAAAAAAGGTATTAGTAATAATTTTAATCTAAATGTACAATCGATGCAGCAAGTATATGGTTCAGGTAATACATCAGAAGATATCATTCATGTATTGAAGCAAACTTCTTTGGATACGATTTTGAAGAAAAAATTTTATGATATTGAGTAGGAGAAATACATGAGAATTGTATATATTGGATGTGTTCTATCGAGTGAGCATTTTTTAAAAGCTATTTATCATTATACAAATGCAAAAATAGTAGGTATTGTAACGAAAACACAGTCTGATTTTAATACAGATCACGTTTCGCTAGCATTATTTGCAGAACAACAAAATATCGATTGGCTTGATTATAAAGATCAGGAAAATTTACTAAATTGGATACATGAAAAACGGCCAGATGTCATTTATTGCTTTGGATGGTCACATCTTTTACCTAGAGAGATTTATAGTATAGCTAAAGTAGGTGCAATTGGTTATCACCCGGCACTCTTACCACAAAATAGAGGAAGACATCCAATTATATGGGCTTTAGCGCTAGGGTTAAAAGAAACAGGTTCCACTTTTTTTTATTTAGCAGAAGATGCAGATTCTGGTGATATTTTAAACCAAATAGTGGTTGAAATTACCGAAAATGACGATGCGAATTCACTATATCAAAAATTATTAGAAATTGGTGAAAAGCAAGTTATTCAAATGACGAACGATTTGATGAGTAATCGAATTATCCCTATTTCACAGGATAATAATAAAGCGAATTATTGGAGAAAGCGTTCGAAGAAAGATGGAGAAATTGATTGGAGAATGGGCAGTAACACCATTATTCAATTGATTAAAGCATTGACAAAACCATATGTAGGTGCACATTTTGTATATCAGAATCAAGAGTATAAAGTGTGGGCCGCTAAAGAAGTCCAGTTGGGTGGACAAGAGTATAAAAATGTTGAGCCTGGAAAAGTTTTGAAAGTAAACTCAGATTCATTTACAGTGAAAACAGGTGACGGGGTAATTGAAATTTTGAATAGTGATTCACATATTATTCCCAAAACAGGAGAGTATTTATGAATAAAAAAATTATAGTAATGACGCCACATCCTGACGATGAAACATTGGGATGTGGGGGAACTTTATTAAAGTATAAAGAACAGAATCATCAACTCTATTGGCTCATTATTACGGGAATGGGTGATAATTTTTCGAATGAGCGAAAACAGTTGCGGCAAAAAGAGATTGATGCGGTAGCAGTTCATTATCAATTCAAGAAAGTATTTCAACTTAATCTTCCAGCAGCTGAACTGGATAAAATACCGATGGCAGATTTGGTTGATAGTATTAGTGAAATATTTAGCAGTGTTCAACCACAAATAGTTTTCACGCCATACCCGGGAGATATACATAGTGATCATAAGACTGTTTTTGATGCTACTATGTCTTGTACAAAATGGTTTCGGTACCCATCAGTAGAAAAAGTATTAGTATATGAAACATTATCGGAAACAGATTTTTCGATTGATCCAGATGCAAATGGATTTAAACCAAATATATTTGTGAATATTAGTGGATTATTAGACAAAAAGATAGAGATAATGAATATTTACGAATCCGAAATAAGTGATTTTCCTTTTCCAAGAAGTGAAAAAGCAATTCGCTCTCTTGCTTTTTTACGAGGAGCAGCTAGCGGGTTTGAGGAGGCAGAAGCATTTATGTTGCTAAAGGAGCGAATAGAATGATGAATACATATATTATTGCTGAAGCAGGTGTCAATCATAACGGTTCATTTGAACTGGCGAAAAAACTTGTCCTAGCAGCAAAAGAGGCTGGCGCAGATGCAGTTAAATTTCAAACGTTCAAAGCAGAGAATTTAGTGACAAAGGCTGCAGAGCAAGCAGCATATCAAGTTGAAAATTTAGGGGAAGCTACTTCGCAATTTGACATGCTCAAAAAGCTGGAGCTATCCTATGATGAGTTTACTGCATTAAAACAGTATTGCAATGAGCAGTCTATTGAATTTTTGTCGACACCTTTTGACTTTGAAAGTGTCGACTTTTTAGTAGATACACTTGGAATGGAAATAGTGAAAATTCCTTCAGGAGAGCTAACAAACGCTCCTTTTATTTATTATATTGCAACTAAAAGAAAGAAAATGATTGTATCTACTGGAATGGCAACGTTAGATGAAATTCATGAAGCACTAGGTTTTATAGCATTTGGTCTCGCAAATTTCAAAAAAGTATCCATAGAATATGTGAAAGCTTTCTATAAAACTGAGAAAGCTAAAGAATTACTTAAGCAATTTGTGACAGTTTTGCACTGTACAACGGAATACCCTGCCCCGTTAGAAACTATAAATTTAACTGCTATGAATCAATTACGAGTAGAATTGCAAGTTCCAATAGGTTACTCGGATCACTCAGAAGGTATTATTGTGCCAATTACAGCAATTGGTTTAGGTGCAACGGTTATTGAAAAACATTTTACGTTAGACAAAACTTTACCTGGTCCAGATCATAGAGCCTCACTAAACCCTAAAGAGCTAATCCATATGATAAAAGGTATTCGACAGGTGGAGCAAGTTTTAGGTAGTGGTTTGAAACACCCTTCAGAGATAGAATTGAAGAATCGTAGAGCTGCACGCAAAAGTATCGTTGCAAAGACGGAAATTGTAGTGGGAACAACACTTACAGAAGCACATTTAGATCTGAAGCGCCCGGGAACTGGATTATCACCTTCTACTTATTGGTCATTACTAGGTTCAGTAACCCAAAAGGCTTATGAAAAGGATGATTTGATTGAAGAATAAGCCTATTATCATCATAGGAAATGGCGGACATGCAAGAGCTTTAATAGAAATTTTACTAATGCAGAGTCGTGAAATAATAGGGTTTACAGCACCGACGCAACAAGTTAATCCATTCGGTTTCACGTATTTAGGGAAAGATGAAAGCATTGAACAATATCATCAAGATGAAATAATTTTAGTACTTGGACTTGGTACTATTCAGATTTCATCTATTAGAAAAGAAATATTTGACCGTTTTAAAAAGTTAGGCTATACATTTGAGTCTACTATTCATCCAAAAACAATTATTTCACCAACTGTACAATTTGGTGAAGGGGTACAAATAATGGCTGGGGCTATTGTTCAAACTAATACCAAAATTGCCGATAATACAATTATAAATACAGGAACAATAATAGACCATGATTGCATAATTGATGCACATACACATCTTGCTCCTGGTGTAACTGTTTCAGGTAGTGTACATATTGGTGAGAGCTGCCACATTGGTACTGCTGCTACAATCATTCAAGGTATCACTGTTGGAAAGAAAAGCTTAGTGGGAGCAGGTGCAGTAGTTGTTTCAAATATTGCAAATGAAAAAAAGGTAGTTGGAGTTCCTGCAAAGGAAGTGTAGATTATGAAGAAATGGACAGAAATAGCAGTTGGACCGCATACAACACTCTTTGAAACAATGAAGATTATTGATGAATCATCTTTGCAGTTTGCTATTGTAATAGATGAACAGCAGCATATGCTTGGAACCGTAACAGACGGAGATATTCGTCGAAGTATTCTTCGTGGTGAAGGACTTGAAGTGGAAATACAACATGTAATGAATAGAAAACCTTTTGTCGAGAAATCAGGTCAAAAACATCGAGATTATTTAAAGCTTATGAAACAAAAGCAAATTAAACAGCTACCAATTGTAGACGAGTATAATAGAATTGTTAATGTGATTTTTTCAAGTCATCAAACAACTAATACAGATCCTAATAATATCGTCATATTAATGGCGGGTGGACTTGGAACTAGGTTGCGACCGCTTACTGATAACATTCCTAAACCAATGTTGCATATAGGGAATAAACCAATTCTCGAAACAATTATTGATGGATTTAAGCAATATGGTTTTGCAAATTTTATATTATCAGTGAATTATAAAAAAGAAATAATTCAAGACTATTTTCAGGATGGCTCAGCATTCGATGTCTCAATTTCATATGTTGAAGAAGAAAAAAGAATGGGAACAGCAGGTGCACTTTCTCTATTAACTAAGAAACCAAGTGGACCTGTTTTTGTAATGAATGGTGATTTATTAACGCAAGTAAACTTTGAACAGTTATTACAATTTCATCAAGAGACGAATGCAATAGCCACAATGTGTGTGCGAGAATTTGAATATCATATTCCTTATGGTGTTATTGAAATTGATGGTCCTCAGTTGACTTCTATTAAAGAAAAACCAGTGAATCGTAATTTTGTAAATGCAGGCATCTATGTACTTAGTCCAGAAGTGTTTGACCTAATACCGCAAAATGAATTTTATGATATGCCAGATTTATTTAAGCAACTAATGGACAAAGGTGAAATTGTTTCTGCATTTCCAATTCGAGAGTATTGGTTAGATATCGGACAGATAGACGATTTTGAACGAGCAAATAGTGATTATAGGGAGCAAGTTAAATGAAACCATCCTTTTTAGCGATTATTCCTGCAAGAGGTGGATCGAAAGGTATTCCTAGAAAAAATATCAAAGAATTAGCTGGAAAACCCCTAATTGCTTGGACAATTGAAGAAGCAAAAAAATCTAAGTACATTAATCGAATAATTTTGTCATCTGAAGATGCAGAAATTATAGAAGTTGCAAAACGATACGGTTGTGAAGTCCCCTTTATCAGACCGGTAGAATTAGCGCAGGATAATACTCCAGGGATTGATCCAGTAATACATGCTATCGAACGATGTCCTGGCTTTGATTATGTAGTATTGTTACAACCAACCTCTCCACTTCGGACAGTTGAAGATATAGATGGAATTATTGAAACGCTATTAAATAAAGAAGCAAATTTTTGTGTTAGCGTAGTAGAGCCAAACCAATCACCTTACTGGATGTATAATTTGAATGAGAATGGAAGGATGGATCCCGTAATAAAGCAAGCTAATTTTGCTGTTCGTAGACAAGACTTACCAAATGTATATTCTCTAAATGGAGCTGTTTACGTAGCAAATGTTGAAAAATTGAAAGTTGAAAATTCATTTATTACTAATGAAACAGTAGGATACGTTATGCCAAGAGAACGATCATTTGATATAGACACAGAAGTGGATTTTTATCTCTGCGAGCAAATGCTTAGAAATTATTAAAGTAAATATTTTTATAGCCTTGGTAACGGTAGCTATATAACTGTTTTTAAGGCTTTTATAAAATTTTGAATTTATTTTGAATAAGATGCATACACCGACCTTTGATCACTATGTAAAATACACCTTCTTATAATGCAGGTAACAATCCCAACAGAATTTCAGGTCCCAAAATAAAAAAACATAAACTAATACCCATTTAAAAAATAGGTGGGGATTAGTTGAAGTTTCTTTTTTATATAACCTATGTTTTGGTTAAATTTCTTAATTTATGTTATTTATAAAAAGTTGGATTTGGAGGAAGTGGAATGGGATTTTTAAAAGAATTAGGATCATTTAGATGAGGGGCTTAGTGATATGGGAAAAGCTATTAGTGCTACAGCTAAAGCAACTAGACATGCTATTTCTAATGTTGTTGAAAATGTCATAGACATTGTTGGTGGTATTATAGAAACTATAAATTTAATAATAAATAAGAATCGCTATCGTACTAAGTGATGCTTACTTATATTGATGAGAGATAAATTGATCATACAAATAATGAGTTTGGGGTGAGCTATATGAGAATAGCCCATAATATTATCAGCTTAAATACTTTAAATAAAATGAATATAAATAATAAGCAAGTTAATAGTGGTTTATCAAAATTATCGTCGGGTTTACGAATTAATCAAGCAGCAGATGATTCTGCAGGATTGACAATATCAGAAAAAATGAGAGGACAAATCCGAGGATTGGAAAGGGCCGAACAAAATATACAAGATGGAATTTCCCTTATACAAACTGCAGAATCAGGTCTAAGCGAGATTGCAAATCCCAATTTACTACGATTAAGAGAGTTAACTATACAAGCGGCTAATGACATTTTGAATTCTGAAGATAGACATATTATTCAGCATGAAATCGAGCAGACATTAAAAACAATTAATCAAATAGCTAATGAAACTGGATTCAATACAATGAATTTGTTAAATGGAACAAATCCACGCATAACTTCTAATGCTGTAGGGGGTTCCTCTTTTAATTACGAAAACATTTTGAAACTTCCCCCAGTAAATAGTATTGGATCATTTGCATTCGGAACAGATGAGGGTTATCCAACTTCGAGTCTAGATAACAATAAAATACTTGTATATGGAGAAGGTAGCACTTCTAATCCAGCAGTTAGAATAGATGGTGTCAGTTATAAGTTGAAGACTGATACTAACATAACACCAACTGTTGAAAATAATGGAGTGTATGAAACAATATATTCAATTCCTTCAAAAAATGTGGAAGTGACTCAGCTTATAAGTATAAAAGAAGATAAGTATGAAATTCAATATATGATAAAAAATAATGATACAAGCAATACTTCTATTGGATTTCAATTTCACTTGGATACAATGTTGGGTGAAGATGATAGTGCACCTTTTATAGTAAATGGTTCTAATATTAATAGCCAAACCGTGTACTCTGGCAATGATATTCCTGACGATTTCATTGTATATAATCAAAATAATGGTGAGGGTGTAAATAGTGAGTTTCAGGCAAAAGGAATCATTAAAGGTGAGGGTATAGTAGAAGAACCATCGCAGTTCGCTATCGGAAGGTATTCAGATGTTGCCGATTGGAATTTTAATGCTAATATAGGACCGGTTGGGGATAGTGGGTATAGTATTTGGTGGAATCCAAGAGACATCGGAAGTGGAGGTTCTTTTACAGTAAACACATTCTATGGTCAATCGGTGCCACCTACAATAGAGGATCCATCTAATTTGATTAATGGTCCATTTGATATAATATTACATATAGGCTCAAACACTGACCAACAGTTTAAAATTCAACTTTCGGATGTTAGAGTTCAAAAATTAGGAATAAGTAATATTAATGTTCTATCAAATAACAACGCTAATTTTGCATTAAAGAAAATTGATGAGGCAATGAAACTAGTTTCTACAGAGAGAACGAAATACGGATCATATCAAAATGCTTTGGAACATATTGAGAAGAATGTTTCTAATTATAAAACTAATTTAACTTCAGCCGAATCGCAGTTAAGGGATTTAGACATATCAAAAGTGATTGTAAAGCTAAAAAAAGATCAAATCATCTTACAAGCATCACAAGCTATGTCTACCCAAGCTAATCAAATGTCTCAATCAATTTTGCAACTATTAAAGTAGTTATCTAGTAAGAATTGTTATTAAATAAAAATTGAACAAATGAAAAATACCAAACAGTCGAGCAATTACTCGGAGTTTGGTATTTTTGATTAATTAAACAAGCTCAACACATCACTCACATTTCGGTTCGTCTGCTTAATAAGCATCTCATCACCTTTTTGACGGATACCTTGTTTAACAAACTCCATCATTTCAAAAGCCATATCTGGATCACGAATTAGAGATTCCGTTTTTTGTAAGCTCATTTCCATATTAGAAACATTCTCCTTATGGTGAGATAGAGCCTCAAAATCTGAACCTGTATTAGCTAAGTGATTAGATATTGTAGATAATGCATTATCAACTTTTGCAATTAAATCTACTGCCTCATCTCTAGTAGAAAGTTTAGCAATTTCTATCCCTAAAGAAGTAGTACTAACATTCACGGTATCAATACGCAATGTTTGACCAGCATTTGCACCGACATGTATGTATAGTGGCCGTACATCTCCAAGAATATTTTGTGTATTAAATTCCATTTTCTCAGAGGTGTCATCGATAGAGCTAGACAGTTGGTCTAATTCCTTTTGTGAGGCAACACGATCATCATCTGTGACAGTATCAGTAGAAGTTTGAACAGCAAGTTCTCGTATTCTTTGCAGAACACTACTTACATGCTGGAGACCTGCGTCAGTGGACTCTAAAACGGATATGCCATCCTGCATATTCTGCTGTGCCCTTGCTAAACCTCTAATTTGTCCACGTAATGTTTCAGAGATAGATAACCCTGAGGCATTATTAGCGGCACGAGTTAATTTATCTCCACCTGAGAGCTTTTCAAGAGTTTTAGTTATTGCTGTATCATTTTTTTGATAGCGGTTTGTTGAGAAGGATATCCATGCCTGATTCTGTAGTTTCAATCCAATCACCTCCATGTGAATTATTTGTATTTCTTCTATATTATCGACAGAATAGATGAAAATTTTGCTAGGAACTGAAAATATTTAAAAAAAGACCGATAGTGTAAGTAAGAACATTGTGAGCATAGGGGGAAGTTTTGGTATGCGTATAACAGCTCAATCACAAGCAAAGGATGTTGTAGTTGCTCCACAATCTAAACAAGTATCAATTCCTGAGGTTGAAAAAGTAAATATAGGGGAAAATTCTTTAAAGCAAATAATGCAAGCGGAACAAAAAGCAAATGAAAAAGAAAGTTTTCCAAAAGACAAAGTGCAAAAAGCAGTAGATGCATTGAATGAATTTATGACGGTTCAAAATCGTAATTCCAAATTTGTCATGCATGATGGCTTAGATCGCTATTATGTAGAAGTAGTGGATGCGGAGACGGATGAGGTCATTCGAGAAGTGCCTCCTCGTAAATTGTTAGATGCATTTTACACGATGCAAAAATTTTTAGGAATGATTGTAGACGAGAAAATTTAGGAGGTAATTATAAATGGCAGGTATGAGAATAGGTGGATTAGCCTCAGGAATGGATATAGACCAGATTGTTGGAGATTTAATGAAAGCGGAGCGTATACCACTAGATAAATTATTTCAAAAAAGAACTACATTTGAATGGCAACGGGATTCTTACCGTGCAATCAATACAAAGTTAAAGAGCTTTGATACTTATTTATTTGATAATTTTTCTTTGTCTAGCAACTTCAATAAAAAGACTGTAGAAAGCTCAAATGCAAATCTTGTAAGTGCAACTGCTACAGGTTCAGCATCTAGTAATCTTTCAATTGAAGGAGTTTCGCAATTAGCGACTGCAGCAAGGCAAATAGGAAATACTATTTCAACTTCAACAGGGGGAACAGCAACAGGTGCTACAAAAATGAGTGAACTTAGTGGTATTTCAGGGAACACGACCATTTCTCTCAAAGCAATACAATCAAACGGTACCTTAGCTAAAGAAGCTACAAATATTGAAATTAAAGCTACAGATACTATTGATCAAGTTATCTCAAAAATAAACAATAGTAATGCAGGAGTGTCGGCGTTATTTGAAAATGGTAAGTTATCAATTACCGCAAAAAATACAGGAGATATTAAAGGTGGAGCAGAGGTACAAGTTAGTGGTGGGAATAATGTCTTTTCTGCATTAGGAATGACTAATTCAACTAATTTAGCATCAGGGGGTACAAATGCTGTCTTCCAAGTGAATGGCATTGCTACGGAACGGTCTAGTAATACTTTTACAATTTCAGGATATAATGTAACACTTAAATCGACTTTTAATGTAAAAAATACTCTTGAGGAACAAGTGGCTCGATTAGAAATCGCAAAAGATCAAGCCATCCAAGATGTAGCAAATGCTCAAACAGCAAAGGATGTAGCACTAAATAATCAATCACTAAAGCAATCTGAATATGATTCGGCATTTAATGGGTTAACTTTGGACCAACAGACGTTATACACAGATACTGTTAAGGATAGCAGTGCTTTAAAAAATACTCTAGCAAATCTTAGTGAAGAGCATTTTCTAGATTTTAAGAATCTAACTGCAACCGAAGATGCAGATATTGATAGTTTAACTATTACCGACGAATCTAAAAAAATGTTGAAAAGCCTATCTCCTGAAGATAGAGTAGCTTTACAGGGAATGAGTAATGGAGATTTTACTGCCTTGAAAGATGTAGTTGTTAAGAACATAAGTCTAGATATTGCTAATTTAGATGTTACGAGAACTACAAATGATTTGACAGCAAAAGAGACTCTAAGAGACCAAAAGATTGAAGAATATAATTTGGCAATTCAGCAAAATAATAATACTAGTCCAGACGCATCTGTTCCTACAATCAATTTAACAGCAAGTTCAGATATTAATGCAATGGTTGATAAAGTAAAAGAGTTTGTTGAAAAATATAATGAACTTATTGGAGGCATGAATACTTCACTTAAAGAAAAAAAATATCGTGATTTTCCTCCTTTAACTGATGAACAGCGAAAAGACATGTCCGAGAAAGAGCAGGAACTATGGGATGAAAAAGCAAAAAGTGGATTACTTAGAAGTGATTCTATCGTAAGTGTTGGCTTGTCTGAAATGCGGAATGCTATTTACGGTCGTGTTGGAATCGAGGATAATATAATTGACACTCTTGCTGAAATGGGAGTAACTACTTCAAGTGCATACTCTGATGGTGGTAAACTAGTTATCAATGAAGACAAGCTGCGAAAAGCATTAACCGAAAATCCAGATCAAGTTGTAAAAACACTTACTCGGTCAGGAGAAAAGGCTACTGATACTTCAGAAGACACTAGAGGAATTGTTCAGCGTCTACGTGATTCTATGAAAAAATTCACTCTAAATATTGAGAAAAAAGCAGGGAAAGCTAGTTCTACTGACCAACAATATGCCATCGGAAAAAGTTTGATTGATACGAATTCTCGTATTTCAAACTTTCAACGCAGGCTTGAAGATATTGAGTCACGCTACTGGAGACAATTCACTGCTATGGAACAAGCAATATCTAAAGCTAATCAACAGTCTGCTTTCTTAATGGGACAATCAACAGGTCAATAATAAAGTATTTTTTGGATTTAAAATAAAAGGAGTTGTGTTATATTGTCAGCACAATCGGTACATCAGGCTTATAAAAATAATAGTGTGAGCACCGCTTCACCCGGTGAATTAACATTAATGCTTTATAATGGATGCCTTAAGTTTTTAGGTAAAGCTAAGGTAGCTATTGTAGATAAAAATATTCAAGAAAAAAATGTTAATTTACAAAAGGTTCAAAAAATTATTCAAGAGCTTATGGTGACATTGAATATGAATATTGAAATCTCTAATTCCATGATGCAAATGTACGAATATATGAATCATCGTTTAATTGAAGCAAATATGAAAAATGATGTGGACATCATTGAAGAAGTAGAAGGTTATGTGACGGAATTCAGAGACACTTGGAAACAAGTAATTCAAATTAATCGTCAAAAGCAATTCACTGGGAATCAAGCATAATGGGTGAGGTAGAAAATTTTCTAGATGCATCTGAAAAGCTATATTCTCACTTAGCTAAAAATCCATCAGAGAATGAACGTACAGAATTTATCGAGCAAGTTAATGAGTTACTTGATGCTCGTGAGGAAGCAATACATGCTTTAGCTGAAATTGATTTATCTACAAATTCTCTCTATACTCATTTGATAGAATTAGATAGAGGTATAAATGAACGATTAGATAAAATAATGGATCTAATCAAAGGAGATTTAAAAGATCTCCAACAAAAAAAACGTCATGAGGGCTCTTATCGTAATCCTTACGCAGCAACTCAAACAATTGACGGTATGTATTTTGATAATAAAAAATGAAAAACACCGACTTTTGATTAAGAAAGTCGGTGTTTTTAGCAGTAGTTAATGTAGTAATATTATTAATTCTTAATTTTTCACATTCTTACTGGATGAGACTTTTTAGATATAATTATATCGGATAATTTAGCAACAAATAAATACTGAGGCTTATATTTTGTGTAATCTTACTTTAAAGTTTATCATCCTTTAACTAACTAATAAAACTATAATCATTAATTGCTTTTAGAAGCATATTTCCCAGGCAATTAAATATAAAAATAATAATGTACTAGTATGAAAATAATGGTATTATTACATTACTAGTTAATTAGAAGGAGGAAAACTATGTTTAAGAAGGTGCTAATAGTAATGGTATTATTATTTACATTCACTACTTCTGTAAGTGCAAATACTTTGTATGAAGTGAAAAAAGGGGATTCCTTAACCAAAATTGCTAAGCAATACAAAGTAACGTTGAACGATCTTCGAACATGGAACAAGCTAACAAAAGATAGTATCTATGTGAAACAGAAATTAATAGTACAAAAGCCTAAAGTCGCTAGTACAACTACTAAAGCTACTCAAAAGGTAGCAGCTGCGAATCCCGTAACAACTTCCAAGATAGATACTCCTGCACAAGCTGTCCAGGTGAAAGCGGAGGAACTTATTAATAACTCAGCACCAATACTTAATGAAGCAAAATCTCTTTCTTCAAGTGGACAAGCTAAATACGATTTAGTAGTAGACTTTGCAAAACGTATGGAAGGAATTCCGTATTTGTATGGTGGCAACACGATGGCTGGATTCGATTGTAGTGGATTTATATATTTTGTTCATTCGCAGGCAGGGCTGAAGGTTACGAGACATAGCAGCGAGAGTTATTTTGCACAAAGTTCAGCCATTGAGAATCCAGTTGTTGGGGATTTAGTGTTTTTTGAGAATACATATAAAGCTGGAATTTCACATATGGGAATTTATTTAGGCAACAATGAGTTTATACATGCGGGTTCTAAGGGCGTTGAAATTGCTAGTTTAGATTCTTCCTATTGGAAGGAACACTTTGTTTCATTTAATAGATTTCATGTGGTAAGTGAATAATTTTGGAGAGATTAGGAGCTTTATGATGAAAATGACAATAGCGAAGAAAATGTGGTTAGGGTTTTCTGTGGTTCTTATATTACTAGCAGGAATTTCTATTGTTCTAGGGCTTACCATAAAAGAAATGAATGCTAAGTATCAGTTTTTGTTGGATGATCGGGTAGAGAAAGTGGATTTAATAAAAGATATTGAGATTGCTCAAAAGGATATATCTCGTAGTGTGATGGATTATTTATTATTTAATACAGACGAATCGCTGAAGCATATTAGAGCAAATTCAGAATTACAGGTTGCCTTAACTAGTGACTTGGAAGGTCGACTGTTTTCTCCAGAAACATTAAAAATGATGGAGGATATCAAGAAAAAAGAGAAGACCTTCATAGAGAAAAATGAGGAATTGATTAATGCCAAGAAGAATAAAGATACTTCAGCAATCAATAAACTCACAGCAGATTCTAAGGTGATAAGTAATGATACGATTAAAATCTTAGGCGATCTAGAGCAATTTCTACAAGATGATATGGACAAAACAAGAGCCAATTTGAAACAGTTTGAATCTACTTCTAACTTAATAGTTTTGGTTGTGCCTCTTTTGAGTATTATTTTAGGACTTGCAATAGCATATTTCATTAGTAGAAGTATCTCTAAACCAGTTAAGAAAGTTACAGCAGGACTTGTTCAGATTGCAGATGGTAATTTACGAGTAGAGCCAATCAAGATTAAAAACAAGGACGAAGTAGGGGAAATGGCAGTAGCATTCAATACTATGTCGCAAGATTTACTTGAAATTGTGTCCAGTGTAAGAGATTCTTCGATGCAGCTTGCAGCAAACGCGGAAGAACTTACAGCGAGTGCGGAAGAAAGTTTAGCTTCTTCACAAATGGTGGCGAAATCTGCAGAGGAACAAATGGTCACTAGTGAGCATCAAGTACGTCATATGGATTCATCTGTTCATGCGATGACTGAATTATCTCAAGGTGTTGGTCAAATCTCTGCTAACAATGAAGAGATGTTGCGTGCTGCAGATGATGTACAGAAACTTGTTGAAAAAGGTTCTGGTGTAGTGGCTAATGTTGCGACTCAAATGAATACGATTCATTCAACTTTCAAAGATACTACAGTCATTATGAATACTATGGCGAAGCATTCGGATGAAATACAAAATGTAACTGCACTTATCACAGAGATATCTGAGCAAACGAATTTATTAGCATTAAATGCGGCTATTGAAGCTGCTCGTGCTGGTGAGTATGGTAAAGGGTTTGCTGTTGTAGCGGAAGAAGTTCGTAAACTGGCAGAGCAATCTAAGAATTCTGCTACCGAAATTGCTTCCATCGTTCAAGTCATTCAATCAGCTTCCAGTGACGCAGTAAAGGCAATCACTGAGGGTGGAGGCAAAGTGGAAGCGGGACTATCTAAAACAACTGAATCTATGGATGTATTTAATGAGATAGAAACGGCTGTTGGAGAAGTTGGCGTTAAAGTGCAATCAGTTTCAGCAGCGATTGAACAGATTCAGGAGATGGCGAAATCTGTATCGGAAGGTTCACTTGAAGTTCAACGTCTAGCGACACTTGCTGCAGACGGAGCAAATGATACAAGTGCTGCAACGGAAGAGCAGCTTGCTGCAAATGAAGAGATAACAGCGAATGCACAATCTTTAGCCGATCTTGCAGAAGACCTACAAAATAACGTCAGTCATTTTAAAATTTAAATAATAGGCTTTGTTATCGATACTGTTCATCCTGTAGTGGCTCATTCGCAGCGTGCGTCAAACGCACACCCTTGTGGATGGCATGCATTATACCGAAGAACTAAAGAAGCTAAATATTAAAGAGCTCTAAATTGTTTATGCAATTTAGGGCTTTTTTGTGATATTTAATAATAACTGTATGACAAAATACCTTTTAATATGTATAATAATAGAGTTACTAAAGAATCATTTGGAGAAGAGAGAATAGTAAAAAGGGAGTTAGGAAATGAAATTGACAATAGCGAAAAAATTATGGTTTGGCTTTTCAGCGGTATTACTCTTATTAGTTTTAACAAGTGTGAATTCGATTTTAGCAACAAATTCTATCACTAGTAAATATCAGTCTTTACTTGATATGAATGTTAAAAAAGTTGAACTAGTAGGGGAGATTGAAGTCATCCAAAAAGATATGGCAACTGCTATATTAGAGTTTGTTATGTTTGGAAAAGAAGATGCGCTTGGTAAATTTGATGAGGAAATTGAAAACGGGTCTGTTGCTGCAAAAGCGCTTATTGAGAGTGTGAAAGATGAGGAATCGTTAAAATTATTAGAAGATCTACGTACGCAAACAGTGGCGCTATTTGAATCAAACGATAAAATTATTTCATTGAAAAAGAGCAATCAACCATTTGAACAATATGCTAGCCAATCTACTGTATTAAACGATGAAGTGCTAGCAATTTTAGCTGAATTAAAGCAAATTCAAATTAAGGATATGGAACAAACGAGAGCTGATTTAGAAAAATCTCAAGCAAGTACGAATAGAAATATAATCCTTTTAACTATACTAAGCATAATTATTGGAATCATTCTTTCTTACTTTATTAGTAGAGGTATTTCAAAACCGATTCAAAAGGTTACTGCTGGTTTAGAGGAAATTGCAAATGGAAATTTATTAGTTGAGCCTATTAAAATTAAAAACAAGGATGAAGTTGGCGTAATGGCGACAACATTCAATAAAATGTCGAGCGATTTACAACATATTGTGTCAAGTGTGCGAGATTCGTCTATGCAGCTTGCTGCAAATGCAGAAGAGCTTTCTGCAAGCTCAGAGGAAAGTTTAGCTTCCTCTCAAATGGTTGCAAAATCTGCAGAAGAACAAATGGCATCTAGTGAGCAACAAGTGACGCATCTTGAAAATTCTGTAAACTCAATGGTGGAATTACAACAAGGTGTTGGACAAATTTCGCAAAGTAATGAAGAGATGCTTCAAGCAACGGATGGGGTTAAAAATCTAGTGACAAAAGGATCGTCGGTTGTATCAGATGTTGCGACCCAAATGGATACAATTCATACGACTTTTAATGAAACAACAGAAATCATGAAAAATATGGCGAAACATTCAGATGAAATTCAATCCATTACTGCGCTAATAACGGATATATCGGAGCAAACTAATCTTCTTGCTTTAAATGCTGCAATTGAAGCAGCTCGTGCAGGGGAATATGGTAAAGGCTTTGCAGTTGTAGCAGAAGAAGTACGTAAACTTGCTGAGCAATCTAAAAACTCAGCATCCGAAATTGAATCGATGGTTCAGTTAATTCAATCTGCTTCAGGTGATGCTCTTAAAGCCATTACTACGGGTGGAGATAAAGTGGAAGAAGGGCTTTCCAAAACTACTGAATCTCTCAACGTATTCAATGAAATTGAATCAGGAGTGGGAGAGGTTGTATTCAAAGTAGAATCCGTGTCTGCAGCAATCGAACAAATTCAAGCGATGGCTGAATCAGTTACGGAAAGCGCGCAGCAGGTACAAGCATTAGCAGCAAATGCAGCAGATGGTGCGAGTGATACGAGTGCGGCTACAGAACAGCAGTTAGCTTCCAACCAAGAAATCTCTTCGAGTGCACAATCATTAGCAAATCTCGCAGAAAAACTACAAAGTGAAGTAAGCCATTTTAAACTCTAAACTATTTAATAAGAAAAGACTCTAATTCTGTAAGTTGAATTGGAGTCTTTTTTGAAAGATTAGAAAGTATATGTAATAGAACTACCGAAAATATAGTGTTCATAAGGTTTTCCTGGCGTTAATCTAACAAGGAAAATTAAAAAATATACTAAAGTAAGGTATTATTACAATAGTGGATGTATTGTTATTAGCGGAATATCGAAAAAATAGTAAGTATTCTCCTAATAGAGTAGAAAGATAGCGACCGAAATTGCATCTTCGGTAGCTTATAATATGAATAGGGTAGCATCTATTCACTAATTATACAAAACAGTGGTACTAAGTTTCCAAGAGTTGCAGGAGTGCGACGGACAGACGAACGCCACAAGATTACCAAAAAAAGAGGGGAGGGTCGTGACGCTAGTCACGACCCTCCCCTCCAAAATTCACTCGGTAATATTGTAGCCAAGTCTTGTCCAAAGCCCACCGGAAACAATTGTAAATAGGGACGAGCTTAGCGCTTTTCTTAAAAGAAATAGAAAACATCGCGAGTATAAGCAAGTAGCTAGCGAGTAATAAAACTATGTTGCGAGTATTCTTCCTAGTTTTGCGAGATCTTAAAATTTCCTCAACTAGACACATTCATTTAAAACCTAATACTTTATAATGAAATTAGGTGATAATTTATGTATGCATTTATTGTTTTTATACACGTATTCAGTGCGATCCTTTCCATTGGTCCTTTCTTTGTATTATTTCCTTTATTGAATCGAATGAAAGGGAAAAGTGGGGATGTGATTGATTCATTATTAGGTGTATTTCAAGCATCTATTCGAATCGTGAAGCATGCGGGTCATGTGTTAGTTATTTCGGGGATTCTGCTGATGTGGCAAGGGAATTGGTCGTGGTCAACGTCATGGGTGGTCATGACGATTGTTGCTATGGTTAGTTCCATTGTGTTTCTGGCGAAGGCATTTAAGCCAAAGATTCGACAATTCCATGCAGGAGAGTTTGATTCCAATATCTTAATTAGAAAATTACGAACTTCTGTATGGCTATATATTTTATTATTACTGATTATGCTTTGGTTTATGGTTGTGAAACCAAATTTATGGTGATGGCTCTTTCTCGTTTTTGGGAAAGGGTCTTTTTGTTTTGCTATTCCTCCGAGTTATTTTACGATTTGAGACGTTTATCTTGCGATACCTCCGAGTTATTTTGCGATTTGAGACATTTATCTTGCGATCACTCAGAGTTATCTTGTGATTTGAGACATTTATTTTGCTATTCCTCCGAGTAATCCTAGCGATTCAAATCAAATAGTTTTTTTAAATTTTCCCCCTTACCCAGTTCTAAAATGATGTCTCTAAGCATAGAACTACCACACTCCCGTCATTTTAACAAAAAGTTCATAATTATTTTTTTGTGAATATAAAATGCGATATATCGCACTTGTAAGCGATTACAAACTCAATGAATATTCGAAAATAACTGATAATTTAAAAATAGGGTGTTGACGCGGCTTTTTAAAGGGGTTATGATATCTTCAATATATTAAATATTGTGAGAAAATTCACAATCAAAAATTAAGCAAAACTATTTAGTTAGTTGCAAAAAAGCAGTAGTATAGGAGAGCGATTTAATTGAGAAGTGACATGATTAAAAAAGGCGTTGATCGCGCCCCTCATCGTAGTTTGCTTTATGCAACTGGGGTTAAAACAAGAGATTTAGATAAACCGTTTATCGGTGTTTGTAACTCCTATATTGATATTATTCCTGGCCATATGCATTTAAATAAGTTTGCGGAAGTCGTCAAAGAAGCAATTCGTGAGGCTGGTGGTATTCCATTTGAATTTAACACGATTGGTGTAGATGATGGAATTGCAATGGGTCACATCGGGATGAGATATTCACTTCCTAGTCGTGAATTAATTGCAGACTCAGCTGAAACTGTTATAAACGCACATTGGTTTGACGGAGTCTTTTACATACCGAACTGTGACAAGATCACACCAGGGATGTTAATGGCAGCAGTAAGAACGAATGTCCCATCTGTATTTGTATCAGGTGGACCGATGGAAGCTGGAACATCAGCTGACGGGAAACAACTTTCCTTAACATCTGTTTTTGAAGGTGTTGGATCTTATAAATCAGGTTCGATGACAGCTGAGCAATTACTAGATATTGAACAAAACGCATGTCCTACATGTGGTTCATGTTCAGGAATGTTCACTGCTAACTCGATGAACTCTTTAATGGAAATGTTAGGTGTGACTCCTCCGGGTAACGGCACAATCGTTGCAACTTCCGAGGAACGTCACAGACTAATTAAAGAAGCAGCACATCATTTGGTACGAATGGTTAAAGAAGATGTGAAGCCAAGAGATTTGATTACAAAAGAAACAATCGATGATGCGTTTGCACTAGATATGGCAATGGGTGGTTCAACAAATACAGTTCTCCACACACTGGCAATCGCGCATGAAGCAGAGATCGAATATGACGTGAGAGAAATAAATGAAGTAGCAAAACGAATTCCATATTTATCAAAAATTATGCCTGCTTCTGATTACTCTATGCACGATGTACATCTTGCAGGAGGGGTTAGTGCAATTATAAAAGAACTCTGCGAGATTCCCGGAGCTGTTCATCCAGATCGAATGACGGTTACTGGTAAAACACTTTATGAAAATGTAAAGGAATCAGAAATTAAGAATGATCAAGTCATACGCCGAAAAGAAAATCCATATAGTCCTGTAGGTGGTTTGTCCGTACTATTTGGTAATATTGCTCCAGAAGGTGGAGTTATTAAAGTAGGTGCAGTAGATCCTTCTATTAAAGAATTTACTGGTAAAGCGATTGTGTTTGATTCACAAGAAGCAGCACAAGAAGCAATTGACAACGGTATCGTACAAGAAGGCCATGTAGTAGTTATCCGCTACGAAGGTCCGAAAGGCGGACCAGGGATGCCAGAAATGCTTGCTCCAACCTCAGCAATTCAAGGTCGAGGGCTAGGAACAAAAGTGGCACTCATTACAGACGGACGTTTCTCCGGAGCATCTAGAGGTATATCCATTGGACATATTTCCCCAGAAGCTGCAGATGGCGGACCGATCGCATTAGTAGAAAATGATGATATTATCGCTATTGATTTAACAAATAGAACAATAGAGTTGAAGGTTAATGAAGAAGAATTAGCTACAAGAAAAGCAAACTTACAACCATTTGAACCGAAAATTAAAAAAGGTTATTTAGCAAGATATTCAAAACTTGTAACATCTGCAAGTACAGGTGGAGTTATGAAAATTTAATAACCAAATAAACTTAAATCATTGATGAGGCAAAAGTTAAAGGAATCTTGTATTCACAGAGAGCTGGTGTAGCTGGGAACCGGCAATACAACCTTTAGCGACATCCCCTCGGAGTGAAGTGTTGAACGGGAAACCAATTAGATACTTCCGGGTGTAGTACAAAGCTACTCTCGTTAAAAATGGATGGTCGGCAATTTGTCGGTTGTCTGCGAGGTAGCGGTTGCGCTGCGAACTAGGGTGGTACCATGAAAAGAATTTCATCCCTATACAAAAGAACTATAGTTTTTTTGTGTGGGAGAAATTCTTTTCTTTTTTTATACAAAAAGGTGTTGTCTAGACTTTAGCACCTTGCCCCTCGGGGTCAGAACAGGTGCTTACGCTTTTCGATTTGAACTGGACGATTTGAACAAAAGGAGGAAATTATGATGAAGTTGAGTGTAGAAGAAGCAGAACAAACCTATGAAGAAGCTGAAATGCCTGCTGCTCCGAAGCAATTGGATGGAGCAGATGTATTAATCGAAACGTTAAAAAAACATCAGGTTGAAGTAGTATTTGGTTATCCAGGTGGTGCAGTTTTACCGATTTATGATGCATTATACAAAAATCCAATCAAACATATCCTAGCTCGTCACGAGCAAGGTGCGATCCATGCAGCGGAAGGTTATGCAAGAGTATCAGGGAAGGTTGGAGTAGTTATTGCTACTTCGGGACCAGGGGCGACGAACTTAGTGACTGGAATTGCTGATGCTATGATGGACTCAATTCCACTAGTTGTTTTTACAGGTCAAGTTGCTACTACAGTCATTGGAACAGATGCTTTTCAAGAAGCGGACATCATCGGGATTACACAACCAATTACAAAACATAATTACCAAGTAAAAGATGTAGCAGATTTCCCAAGAATTATTAACGAAGCTTTTCATATTGCTTCCACAGGTCGTCCAGGACCAGTCGTCGTAGATATTCCAAAGAATATGGCAACAGGCTTGTTTGTTTCAACTGATTCTACAAGTCATGAAGTGAATCTTCCGGGATATCAACCAACGACAACACCGAACTTTTTACAAATTCAAAAAGCAGCGCAAGCTATTTCAACAGCAAAACAGCCATTAATTTTAGCAGGTGCAGGCGTACTATTCGCAAAAGCTTCTGATCAGCTAGCAGCATTTGCTGAGAAATATCAAATTCCTGTAACAAACACACTTCTAGGACTAGGAAGCATCAAAGGTGATCATGAACTATTTCTAGGAATGGCAGGAATGCACGGTACGTATACAGCAAATATGGCGATTCAAACATGTGACTTGCTAATTAATGTAGGAGCTAGATTTGATGACCGTTTAACAGGAAATTTAAACTATTTTGCACCGAATGCAAAAGTAGTTCATATCGATATAGATCCAGCGGAAATTGGGAAAAACGTTCCTACAGAAATCCCAATTGTAGCGGATGCAAAAGAAGCTTTAGAAGCATTGCTAGCACAAGATGGACCAAATGGAAACACTGCATCTTGGTTAGAAAGCTTAAATGTTTCATCAGTAGAATATCCATTTCATTATCAAGCGAGTGAAGAAAGAGGACTTCTACCGCAGCAAGTATTAGAGCTTGTACATGAGTATACAAATGGAGATGCAGTAGTTACTACTGACGTAGGGCAGCATCAAATGTGGACTGCACAATATTATAAATTCAATCATCCACATAACTGGGTAACATCAGGTGGACTTGGAACGATGGGATTCGGTTTTCCGGCAGCGATTGGTGCTCAGCTTGCGAAACCAGATGCAAAAGTAATTTCGGTCGTAGGAGACGCTGGTTTCCAAATGACACTGCAAGAATTATCTCTATTACAAGAGTTGAGAATTCCAGTAAAAATAATTATTTTGAACAATCAAGCACTTGGGATGGTTCGCCAATGGCAAGAGACTTTCCATGGAGAACGTTTCTCTCAATCACTCATTCCAGTTCAACCAGATTTCGTTAAATTGGCAGAGGCTTATGATATTAAAGGCTACAAAATCGAAACGTATGAAGATGCAAAGGTTCAATTAGAAGAAGCACTTGCATCAGATGAGCCAGTATTGATTGACTGTAGAGTTGTACAAAAAGAAAGTGTATACCCAATGGTTGCTCCAGGAAAAGGACTACATGAAATGATTGGAGTGAAGCCAGAATGAAGCGAATTATTACGGTAACCGTGATCAATCAAAGTGGGGTTTTAAACCGGGTAACTGGCCTACTCATGAAGCGTCAATTCAATATTGAGAACATTACAGTGGGGCATACGGAACAACCACAAATCTCTAAAATGACATTTGTCGTAAACGTAGAAGATCAACAAAAACTAGAACAGCTTTTAAAACAGCTACAAAAACAAGTAGATGTGTTGAAAGTAAATGATATAACAGAAAAATCAATTGTAGTAAGAGAGTTGGCGCTTGTGAAAGTCGTGTCGCCACCAGCTGTAAGAGCGGAAATCAACAGTATAGTTGAGCCGTTCCGAGCTGCAACAATTGATACAGGGAAAAACGTCGTTACTTTTCAAGTAACAGGTAACCCAGAGAAAATCGATGCTTTCATTGATTTACTCAAGCCATATGGCATTAAAGAGCTGACAAGAACAGGCGTCACCGCATTTGTTCGCGAAAATCAAAAAGTAAATACACCACAATTATCTATACTGTAAAAATGCAATACTGCTTGTCTGACACTTAGTTATAAAGTTTATATACTTTTAAATAATATAAAAACCCAAATTCGAGGAGGAAATTACAATGGCTAAAATGTATTACAACGGAGATATCAACGAAGGACTTTTAAAGGAAAAAACAATCGCAATCATCGGTTACGGATCACAAGGTCATGCTCATGCACAAAACTTAAAGGATTCAGGCTTTAACGTAGTAGTTGGTATTCGTGCAGGGAAATCATTCGATCAAGCAAAAGAAGATGGATTAGAAGTTTATTCTGTAAAAGAAGCAGCTGAAAAAGCAGACGTTATCATGATTTTATTACCAGACGAAAGACAAAAAGCTGTTTATGAAGCAGAAATTCAACCTGCATTAACTGCTGGAAAATCATTAGTATTCGCTCACGGATTCAACGTACATTTTGATCAAATCGTACCTCCAGCTGATGTGGATGTATTCCTTGTTGCACCTAAAGGTCCAGGACACTTAGTACGTAGAACGTTTGAAGCAGGAGCAGGGGTACCTGGTTTATTCGCAGTATATCAAGATGCAACTGGTCAAGCAAAAGATCTAGCTTTAGCATATGCAAAAGGAATTGGAGCTGCTCGTGCAGGAGTTCTGGAAACAACTTTCAAAGAAGAAACAGAAACAGATCTATTCGGAGAACAAGCGGTACTTTGTGGTAGTACAACTGCAATCGTAAAAGCTGGTTTTGAAACTTTAGTAGAAGCAGGATACCAACCAGAGCTTGCTTACTTTGAAACATTACACGAATTAAAACTAATCGTTGATTTGATGTACGAAGGTGGAATGGCTACAATGCGTTCTTCTATCTCGGATACAGCTGAGTGGGGAGACTTCGTTTCAGGACCACGTATCATTGATTCTTCTGTAAAAGATCGTATGAAAGACGTATTAACGGACATTCAAGATGGAACATTTGCAAAAGAATGGATTAAAGAAAACGAAACAGATCGTCCAAAATATAATGCAATCAAAAAAGCAGAATCTGAACATCAAATCGAAGTTGTTGGTGCAAAACTTCGTGAAATGATGCCATTCATCAATGAAGGAAAAAAACAAGTCAAGAAAGAAGTGGTAACAAGTGGTCAAAATTGATATTTTCGACACAACGCTACGTGACGGGGAACAATCTGCAGGTATTAACCTTAATACGAAAGAGAAGTTAGAAATAGCTCGTCAGCTTGAAAAATTTGGAGTTTCCATCATAGAGGCAGGATTCCCTGCTTCTTCACCTGGAGACTTTGAGGCTGTTAAGCTAATTGCGGACACGGTGAAAAACTCAACTGTAACAGGACTTGCTCGTTCCATTCAAAGTGATATTGAAACTTCTTGGGAGGCTTTAAAAGGTGGAGTGCAGCCGCATCTTCATACCTTTATCGCAACTTCCCCAATCCATATGCAATATAAGCTGAATAAAACACCTGAGCAAGTAATAGAAATTGCTGTTGAATCAGTAAAGCTTGCTAGAAAATACTTTCCACTTGTTCAGTGGTCAGCAGAAGATGCGACACGTTCGGACCGAGATTTCCTAGTACGTATTATGAACGAAGTAATTAAAGCTGGAGCGACAACGATAAATATTCCAGATACAGTTGGATATGCTTCTCCAATTGAATATGGAGCTTTATTCAAATACTTGACTGAAAACGTAACAGGTATTGAAAAAGTGAAGCTTTCTGCTCACTGTCATGATGATCTAGGTTTAGCAGTTGCCAATACACTTGCAGCTATCGAAAATGGTGCAACGCAAGTAGAAGGTACTATTAACGGAATCGGGGAACGTGCAGGCAATGCAGCGCTTGAAGAAGTTGCAGTTGCTCTACATATTCGAAACGATTACTACAAAGCAGATTCTGGCATTGTTTTAAAAGAAACGAAACGCACAAGCCAGCTTGTTAGCAAGCTAACTGGGGTAGTCATTCAACCGAACAAAGCAGTTGTCGGGAAGAATGCATTTGCACATGAGTCTGGAATTCATCAAGATGGCATGCTGAAAAACCCTGAAACATACGAAATTATTACACCTGAACTAATCGGTGATGTAGCAACAGAACTAGTACTTGGTAAACATTCTGGACGTCATGCTTTCTTTGATCGTGCAATACAGATGGGCTTCCAATTAAGTGATGAAAAGCTAAATGCTGCATTTGTTGCATTCAAAAAATTAGCAGATAGCAAGAAAGAGATTACCGAGGATGATTTATTTGTTTTATTGACAGATCAACAAGTACAGACCTCTGAAGTGGAAGTATATGATTTAGAAAGCGTTCAGGTGCAATATGGAACTTCAAATATTCCAACTGCTACTGTTCAAGCAAAAACACCAACTGGTGGAGTGGAAGTAGTATCGTCAACTGGAGCAGGTTCTGTTGAAGCGATTTTTAACACGCTTGAAAAGCTAGTAAACGGAGAAGTTCATATTATTGATTACCGTGTATCTTCTGTATCTAAGGGAAGAGACGCACTTGGAGAAGCTGTAATTAACTTGAGCTTTAATGGCGTTATTTCCTCCGGACGTAATGCTTCACAAGACGTATTAGAGGCATCAGCAAAGGCCTATTTGAATGCTATCAACCGTCAACTAGTCAAAGAGCATTATCAAAATAGAGTACCAGTAAGTCAATAAATTATAAGAACAGTCACCTAAAGTCTAGACAAACAAATGGGAGTGAATGGGATGGAAAAAACGATAACGGTATTACCGGGAGATGGAATTGGTCCAGAAGTAACGCAAGCGGCTGTAAAGGTGCTTCAAGCAATTGCGCACCGCTTCAATCATACGTTTAATCTGCAATATGCGCTGATTGGTGGAGCAGCAATTGATGCGAAGGAAAACCCTCTTCCACAAGAGACAATTGATGCATGTAGTCAAAGTGATGCCATCCTTTTAGGCGCAGTAGGTGGGCCAAAATGGGATCAAAATCCATCTCATTTACGCCCTGAAAAAGGATTATTAGCAATTCGTAAACATTTTGGTTTGTACGCAAATATTCGCCCTGTTAAAGCTATTCCAGCATTACTTGATGCTTCTCCGCTTAAGAAAGAAGTCGCAAAAGATGTGGACTTAGTAATTGTTCGTGAATTAACAGGTGGTCTTTATTTCGCTGAACCCCGTAAGAAAACAAATGATTATGCTTTAGATACTCTTGTTTATACAAGAAAAGAAATTGAACGAATCGTTGATACTGCTTTCCAAATTGCGAGAAGTCGTAGAGGTAAACTAGCATCAGTTGATAAAGCAAATGTCCTTGATTCTAGTAAATTATGGCGTGAAATCGTAGAAGAGAAAAAACAAGGATATCCAGATGTAGAAGTAGAGCATATGCTTGTTGATTCTACTGCGATGAAATTAATTACAAAGCCAGGAGCTTTCGATGTAATCGTTACTGAAAATATGTTTGGTGATATTTTAAGTGATGAGGCATCTGTAATTACTGGTTCATTAGGTATGTTGCCTTCAGCAAGTACACGTGAAGATGGATTTGGTTTATATGAACCGGTACACGGTTCTGCACCTGATATTGCAGGACAAAACAAAGCGAATCCAGCAGCAACAATTCTTTCAGTAGCAATGATGCTTCGTGAAGCTTTCCAAATGGAAACTGAAGCGGCAGCTGTAGAAGAAGCAGTGTTTAATGTTTTAAATGATGGAAATCTTACAGGTGATTTACAAGTAGAAGGAAAACGAGCACTTTCTACAACAGAATGGACAGCAAAAGTATTAGAAGAGTTAGACTCAGAATTTGTATCTGATAGCATAATGTTTTCTTATGTCTAACCAAAAGGAGAGGGACTAAATGGCAAAAACGATTATTGAGAAAATTTGGGATGAACATATTGTATATGAGGAAGAAGGTAAACCAGACCTTCTCTATATCGATTTACACTTGCTCCATGAAGTGACATCTCCCCAAGCTTTTGAAGGGTTACGACTAAATAATCGTAAGGTTCGTCGTCCGGATCTTTGCTTCGCGACGATGGATCATAATGTTCCGACACGAAATAGAGAGCAGATTAAAGATGTAATTGCCCGTAAACAAATTAGCACGCTTCAACAAAACTGTGAAGAGTTCGGTGTCCCTCTTGCAAATATGGATCACCCTGATCAAGGGATTGTCCATATAATTGGCCCAGAGCTTGGTCTAACACAACCAGGTAAAACAATTGTATGTGGAGATAGCCATACGTCTACTCATGGTGCCTTTGGTGCAATCGCATTTGGTATAGGTACAAGTGAAGTAGAACATGTTCTTTCTACACAAACTCTATGGCAAGCAAAACCGAAAACGATGGAAATCAAAGTAACTGGTGAGCTTGGTTATGGAGTAGCTGCTAAAGATATTATCTTAGCGATCATTTCAAAATTCGGTATCGATATGGGTACTGGCTATATCGTGGAATATACTGGTGAGGCAATTCGTAAGTTATCTATGGAAGAACGCATGACCATTTGTAATATGTCAATCGAAGCGGGAGCTCGCGCTGGTTTGATTAGCCCGGATGAAACAACTGTTGAGTTTCTAAGAGGCCGTGAGCATGTTCCATCTGGAGAAGCCTTTGAGAAAGAATCAGCTCGTTGGCTGGCTTTAGCTACAGACGAAGGAGCAACTTACGATAAAACAGTGGAAATTTCTGTTGATGAAATTGAACCTTTTGTAACTTGGGGAACTAATCCTTCGATGGGTTCAGGTGTTTCTAAGAATATTCCATTTAAAAATGATTTTGCTGAAGCAAGCGACCAGCAAGCACATGAAAAAGCACTTGCTTACATGGGTCTAAAAGAAGGCATGCCTTTAGAAGAGATTCAAATCAGTAATGTATTTATCGGATCTTGTACAAATGCTCGCCTAAGCGATTTACGTGTAGCAGCAGGTGTGATCGAAGGAAGAAAAGTTCATCCAAATGTGAAAGCAATAGTTGTACCTGGATCGCAAACAGTGAAAAAACAAGCAGAACAAGAAGGCATCGACAAAGTATTCCTTGATGCAGGATTTGAATGGCGCGAATCTGGTTGCAGTATGTGTCTAGCAATGAATGACGATGTTGTACCAGCTGGCGAACATTGTGCATCTACATCCAACCGAAACTTTGAAGGTCGACAAGGTGCAGGATCTAGAACGCATCTGATGAGTCCAGCAATGGCAGCAGCTGCAGCTATCGAAGGTCATATTGTAGATATTCGCAAATTTCAACTAGTAAATGCGTAAGGAGGAAAACCCGTGGAGCCTATAAATGAAATCAACAGCGTAATAACACCTTTAAATCAAAAAAATGTAGATACAGATCAAATTATTTCAAAAGAATTTCTAAAGAGAATCGAACGTACAGGATTCGGTAAATACTTATTTTATCACTGGCGTTTTGATGCGCAAGGAAACCCTATTGAGAGCTTCGTTTTAAATGACGAACGTTATAAAGATTCTACTGTGTTAGTAGCACATGAGAACTTTGGTTGTGGATCTTCTCGTGAACATGCACCATGGTCGATTTTAGACTATGGCTTCCGAGTAGTGATTGCTCCAAGTTTTGCAGATATTTTCTATAATAACTGCATGAAAAATGGAATTCTTCCTATAAAATTGTCAGTAGACGAAGTTGAAACACTTTTAAGTAAAGATGAGTATAATGTGAAAGTGAATTTAGAGAACCAAACAGTTACTGGTGGAGATGGGGCAGTATTCTCATTCGACATCGATCCGTATCAAAAGAAAATGCTTTTAAATGGTTGGGATGAAATATCATTGACGTTCCTATACGAAGATCATATTAAAGCGTATGAACTAAAAAAAGCATAATTATATTAAAATAGAGAATTAGGAGATGGTTTTGTTGGGAATTCATACGACACTGTAGGTTTATACCGAGCAACTGAAAAAGTAGCAGAGTTCGTTCATCGGACACCGTGTAAAAAGTCGACTACATTGAATGAAATCAGTGGAAAAAAAGTATTTCTGAAAATGGAAAACTTACAAAAAACGGGTTCATTTAAATTAAGAGGAGCAATGAATAAAGTCTCGCAGCTAACTGAAGCAGAATGTGCAAAAGGCTTAATTGCTGCTTCAGCAGGCAATCACGCGCAAGGTGTCGCTTATGCTGGAAAAGCTCGCAATGTACCAGTGACGATTTTCATGCCACTTGGCACTCCAGTATCAAAAGTGAATGCAACAAAAGGCTATGGTGCAACGGTCAAACTAGTTGGTCAAAACTTTGATGAAGCTTATATGGCAGCAAGAGAGGAACAACTTCGCACAGGTGCCACATTTATTCACCCATTTGACGATTTAGCAGTAATCGAAGGCCAAGCAACAGTTGCGATGGAAATGCTTCAACAACGTCCGGAAATTGACACGATTGTCGTGCCAGCTGGAGGTGGAGGGTTACTCGCAGGTACTTTACTTGCCGTAAAATCAACTCGTCCAGATATCCGAGTTATTGGTGTCCAATCCATTAATTCAGCTGCGATTGCAATTGCTTACAAAGGAAAAAACGCCGCTTTACTTCCTTATCAAGGCAAAACAATAGCAGAGGGAATTAACGTGAAAGTCCCTGGTAAGCTAACGATGAACATTATTAATGCCCTTGTGGACGACGTCATCACAGTGACCGAGCAGGAGATTGCATCTGCCATTCTCTTTATGCTAGAACGCGAAAAAACGCTCATTGAAGGTGCAGGAGCCGCAGCAGTAGCGGCAGTGTTGAGTCACCACATCCCATACTCCTCCGGGAACGTTGGAGTTATCGTGAGTGGAGGAAATTTTGACATCAGCAAACTAGCCGAATGTCAGCAAATGTCCATTCAAGTTGCATTAGCAAAATAATTTGGTAACCGCTAGTCTGAAGAGGCTAGTGGTTTTTTTAGTTAGAGAGGATCAAAAAATTGCGAGATGTAGTGAGTAGAGACTTCGAAGTTGTGAATAATAAGGAGGATGTAGGGAGTACGTAAAATATCGCTCTTAAGAGTTCGAATAGAGTCAGTAACAGGATTCTATGCAGTCATTAATTTGCGATATGGACGATTGAACTTGCGTTATCGAGCTTTAATTTGCGTTACGGGCGATTGAACTTGCGATATCCGATCTAATTTGCACTATGCCCGATTGATTTTGCGATATCCAGCCTTAATTTGCATTACTGACGATTGAACTTGCGATACCCGATTTAATTTGCGTTATACCCAATTGATTTTGCGATATCCAGATTTAATTTGCGATATGATCGATTCAAGTTGCATTACCCAGATTTAATTTGCGCTACCCGATATAATTTGCACTATGCCCGATTGAACTTGCGATACCCGATTTAATTTGCGCTATAGACGATTGAACTTGCGTTATCCGAAATTAATTTGCGTTATGACCATTTGAACTTGCGATACCCAAAATTACCTTCCGAGATCACCCATAATATCTCAAATTAGTTACTTGACTTTATTAAGTAACTAAAATATAATAACTTACTATAAGTAACTAATATATTGGAGGCATTCAAAATGAAATATCAAAATAAACCATATACATTCGTTGAATTAGTTGAATTAAAAGTATCCGATTTAGAGAAATCGCTTGTTTATTACCAAGAGATAATTGGCTTTAAAGTATTAGAGAAACAAGAAAATAAAGTGCTCCTAACAGCGGACGGTAAAACGGCTCTATTATCACTTGAGCAACGAGCAAACAGTTTACCAAAAACGCAAAAAACAACTGGATTGTACCATTTTGCACTTCTATTGCCTAGCCGAGCAGACTTGGGAGCAGTATTAAAGCACTTCATCGAAATTAACGAACGAGTTGGAGCTGGAGATCATTTAGTGAGTGAAGCATTATATTTAACTGATCCAGATGGTAATGGAATCGAGATTTATCACGACCGTCCAGATACTGAGTGGACATGGAACGGTGAATTTGTTGCAATGGATACACTTCAAATTGATGCACAAGGGATTTTAGCATCTGGTGCAAGTACTAAATGGGTTGGTTTACCTGAAGGAACAGTAATGGGACATATTCATTTACACGTAAGAGAATTGGCTGAAACGGAGAAATTTTATAATTTATTAGGATTCGAAGTTGTTACTCCTAATTATCCAGGGGCATTATTCATGTCAACGGGTAAATATCATCACCATATCGGATTAAACACATGGGCAGGAGTCGGAGCTCCACCAGCAGGTGAAAACGTAGTTGGACTCGAAGCTTTTACGCTAGTTTATCCAAGCGATGAAGAACTAAAAGCAGCAGTAGAGAATTTAAAAACAAACGATATGAACGTTGTAGAAGAAAATGGATCATTCGTTACAAAAGATCCGTCTCAAAATAAAATCAAATTAATTGTAAAATAATTCAAAAAGAGCAACTTCATAATATGAGGTTGCTCTTTTTATAATATTAAACTGATAAAGGCAGGTACATATCCAAATATTTTGAGACCCGATAATTAACCTCATCAAATTTGTTATCCTAAAATAACCTAGTTGACCTCCGATAAAACAATTAGATATAACAACAATGAGAGGGGCAACAAGGTGGAAATCTTACTTATCATACTAATATTATTAATAGTTTTAGGCCCAAGTAAACTTGGAGAAGCAATAGATGGATGTTTAGTTACAATCTTTGGTTTGTTATTTTTAGTTTTAGCAATAATAATATTCGGGAAAATATTAGGAGGAATCACAGGAGACTTCAAGAAATTTTTCTATCATAGCATTACATTTGTTGAAACATATTGGTGGTTAATTTTAGTTATTCTAATTTATTTCTTATTACTTTTAAGATTAAAATCAAAAAATAAGAAATTAAGTGTTAGTTTTTGGAATTCCGTTTCAACTAATGAGACTACTTTGGCTCTTAAATTACTTAAAAGAAAGCCAAATATCAACTACAAAGGTTATACGAGAACCACACCATTAATGCTGGCTTCAAAAAGAGGAAATATTGAATTAGTAGAAGCTTTAATTAAATCTAAAGCAAAATTGAATCTAAAAAATAAATTTGGTGATACAGCATTTGTTGTTGCAAGATTTACATGTAAAGATGATATTGCGGACATGTTAATTAAAGCGGGTGCCAAAAGTACAAAGCCAAGCAAAATGATTTTGGTTGATTGTATCTTGAATAATAACATTGAAGGATTTAGGAGATGTATTTCTTCAGGAATTAGTCCTCAGATAATAGCTCCTTCTGGGAAATCTGCTTTAGAATTGGCGATAGAAAAGAATAGCACAGTTATAACTGCATATTTAATTAAATACGGTGCATTGTTAAATTCTATACAAGTAGGAAGTAATACTAATTTTGAGATACGGCAGATGTTAAGTACAGGAAAATATTTGGATCATATATTAAAATATGAAAATGAATTAATTAGAAAAAAATTGTAAGTACATTATTATTTGATCTTACACAATTATAGCTTTTTTGTAATGAGTCAATTTGATATTAGTTACTAGAATGACAATAAACCATTTGGACAAGTTATTTTTACGATAATATGTTTATTTCTTATAATAACTTGTCCATTTTAGGTTAATTATTGATTCTACTAAACAACCTTATAGTGCTAATCTGTTATCTGCGCTCTTCTCCCTCACAAAGCCTTAAGCATTCCACCATCTATAACCAAATTCTGACCAGTCATATATGAATTTGCTTCAGAACACAAAAATACAACTACTTTTGCAAACTCTTCTGGATCCCCATATCTTCCGCTTGGTATCGCTCGCTTATAACCCTCGCGAATTTCTTCAATCGGTACTTCTTTCTTGTCTGCTGCAATTTGATCGAGCTCTGTGACCCGGTCTGTTTGAATTCGACCTGGTCCGACAGTATTGATCAGTATATTGTTCGCTCCATATTCACGGGCAACACTTTTAGAAAGTCCAACCATCCCTAAACGGAAAGTATTCGACAGGATTAGACCGTCGAGCACTTCTTTTGTAGAAGAGGAAGAGATGTTGACGATTCTACCGAAGTTTTGTTCTTTCATGTAAGGGATGGCTAATCGAATTGTCCGAATATAGCTCAATAGATTTTTCTCAAATGCTGCATTCCAATCGTCATCATTTACTTGAGAAAAACCGCCTGGAGTAGGTCCGCCAGCATTATTTACAAGAATATCTACTCCACCAAGTTGCGCGATAGCTGTCTCAAATAGTTGATTGATGTCGTTTTCTTTTGTTATATCACATACAGAATAATAGACATTCTGATTGTTACTCACCCTAATAATATCCTCTGCAGTTTGTTTCAGTTCTTCTTCGTTTCGACTTGAAATGAGTACTTTCGAGCCCTCTTTTGCAAATTGAAGTGCGGTTGCTTTTCCAAGACCTTTGCTTGATGCCATTACGATGACACGTTTGTTTGTAAGTCCCAATTCCATGTTCATTCTTCCTTTCAATATGTACTAGTTTTATCCTACATTGAATATTCAAATTTGTCTTGTAAGCCTTATTGTAAAAGTATTGTAAAGAATAATAAAATACGTACTTTTGAAGGAATCTCCATGCTATATTTTTAAATAGGAGGTCTCAATACCTATGAAAAAATGGTCTAGTATTCCGTTGCGTATGAAATATTTAATAGCGATATTTAGTTCTTTTTTCTTATTCGGGATAATGGCGGTATTATTAATTATACAAGTGATACATAACCAAAATCTATCCGATCAGTTAGAAGTCTCATCACATAATGTCGAAAAAGCTGATATTATGAAAGCGGAAATAGCCAGTTTGTATATTGCTATCTCGCATTATGCTGGAGATCCATTACCAGAATTTGAGGAAGATTATGAAGCGAAAAAGGCAAGTCTTGAAGAACTTACAAACACTGGTCGAGAAAAAATACAACAATTAGACTGGGATGCTTTCACAAAAACACTAAATGGCATGTATACAACGTATGAAAACAATTTAAAAAAATCAGTAGAAAAGAAAGATAATGTCGCTAAGCGTAGGCAATTGAAAGCAATGAATGAGGAACAACTCCATTTAACCCAAATGCTTGACGAGACAAGAAAGCTAGAATCAGAAAATAGACAATCAATTATCAATCAAATGAATCAAAGTCAGCAAAGTATGATTTTAGTTGTCATTGCTTCATTTTTAATTGCTGGTTTACTGTCTGCTGCATTATTGTATTTAACAAATCGACAAATAAAAGAACAGTTAGCGCACGTTGCATCCTCTGCGAAAGAAATAGCAACAGGAAATTTACATATAAAACCTCTTTCTATTTCTACAAAGGATGAAATCGGTGAAGTTTCCAGTGCAATGAATGAAATGCAAACAAATTTAAAAGACATGGTACATATTATTAAACAAATTGCAGAGAAACTAAGCAAGGACAGTACTATATTAAAAGATTATTCGCATGAAACAGTGGCAAGCACGGATACTGTGCAAACTGCTATTAACGAAACAAGTAACAATATGTTAGAACAAAAAGATGCATCTATTGGAATTAGGGCCTTTTTGGAAGAGTTTTCACGTACATTTGGAGAAGTCACTGATAAGGCGGTCGTATTAAATGATCATGCAACCATTGCTGTGCAGATTGCCGATGAAAGTGCAAATACAATGAGAAAAGCAGCTGTTGAAGCCGGAAGACTGCGTACTATTTTTAAAGAAGCTGATAAAGAGAGAAAGTTGTTACAAGAAAGAACGGAAGAAATTGCGCGTATGACGACAATTGTGCAATCTATTTCAAAACAAACAAATTTACTTGCTTTAAATGCTGGAATCGAAGCGGCCCGATCAGGAATACATGGAAAAGGTTTCGCTGTTGTTGCCGAAGAAGTAAAAAAGCTAGCATATGAGGTATCCATTACAGCAAATACAATTCATGAAGTTTCTACTTCTATTACATTACAAGGAAATGTAATGGAAAAAGTTTTTGCAGAAGGATTATCCACTTCTAAGCACAATGCAACTACTTTTCAATTGTTGCATGAAAAATTAGATGAAATCGTTTCTTTTATTCGGGAATCAAAAAATCAAAACGAACATATGGCCAATTCTATTATTACTATTGAGACAGAGAAGAATACTTCTGAAAAACTGATCTTTGCTCTTACAGAATCCATAGAAGAAAATACAGCACATATGGAGCAAACGGTACAGTTGTTAATGTCTAATGTCGAGACTATAGAATCATTATCAAAACTCATTAATGAAGTGAGTGAGCAAGCAATTATATTAGAGGCATCAACCTCTCGTTTTACAATGTAATATTAGCCCGACTTGTCATTTTTGTGACTTGTCGGGCTTTTTTTCTATGAGAAATATGCTATTTTCAAAGGTTTTAAGCATTTTCTCAAAAATAAAAATAAGTCTCAAAAAGAAGTTTTGTAACACAATTGTTACACAAATGTAAAAATAAAATGACATATTACGTGGTAAGATGATTTTAGATAAATTATCAGAAAACTTCAGTAACTCGGGGGAACAACATGAATTTAAGATTTTCGTCAAAAAAGATCATTACTATTTGCTTATTATCTATGCTTTTTGTCGCAGCTCCATTTGCAGGTAATACTGAAGCTTCCAATGCAGTAAATTCAGATGAATTAGTAGCAACAGCTAAAGATTTAATAGGAATTAAGTATCGTGGTGGTGGAACAACGAAAGCAGGATTTGATTGTTCAGGGTTTGTAAGTTATGTTTTCGATGATCTAGGAATTGATCTTCCAAGAACTGCTGCGGGTATGCATAGTTCAGGTGATAAAGTGGACAAAGATGATTTAATATCAGGTGATTTAGTATTCTTTAACACTACTGGTAAAGGTGTTTCTCATGTTGGCATATACATAGGTGATGGTAAATTTATTCATTCTTCTTCATCAAAAGGTGTGAAAATTGATAAGTTGAGTGACCCGTATTATTGGGGGAAACGCTATGTTGGAGCTAAACGAGTGGCAGAAGTAACAGTAGCAGTAAACAAATAAAACATATAAATATAAGCTCTATCGTATAATTTACGGTAGAGCATTTTTTTATATCGGCAATAGTCGCAATTTTGTTGAAAATTTATTTTACCTTCTTCATAATAAAGGAAAATCGTAACTATTATGAATTTTTGTTTAACAGGGGGGGAATAAAAATGCTCTACAAACGAAATGAATATTTTAGATATACCTTCGAGGAGCCATTTGAGGCAACTTTTCGCTTGAAAAAAGAAGCTAGCGAAACATCTCCAGAAGAAATTTCGAAAAAAGGTAAATGTTTGATGATTGATATAAGTCCAAATGGGGTAAAGATGTATTCGGAGCTCTTTATAGCTATTGATCAATTAAACCATGTCGAATTGCAATTTAAAATAGACGAGACGCCCATCCAAATTGATGGAGAATTTATTTGGTCACATCGTAAAAAGGTTGGTTTTGAATATGGTGTAAGGCTAATGGGTGACGAAGAAAGCGAAAAATTAATCATCAGTGAACTAAAAAACAGACGCAAAAAAGAACTGGAACTTAAGAAGTAAATTATATTTCAAAGTTCGACAAATCTTAAAATATTCTTTACAAAAGGAGGATATTTTAAGATGAATGTAGAAAAATATTATTAGCGTCATATTAAAGGAGGAGTTTACATGTTAAACTTTAACATTCGTGGAGAAAATATCGAGGTGACTCCGGCAATTCGAGATTACGTCGAAGGAAAAGTGGAGAAAGTTGCCCGATACTTTAACGAAGAGATCCAAGCTACTGCCAATGTAAATTTGAAAGTGTATAACGATAAGCAGACTAAAGTTGAAGTAACTATTCCAATGAAGAATCTTACTCTACGTGCAGAAGAGCGAAACGCGGATATGTATGCTGCAGTTGATTTAATAGTTGATAAATTGGAACGCCAAATTCGAAAATACAAAACAAAAGTAAACCGTAAATTCCGTGAACGAGAAGGAATCGCAGCTTATTTTGCTAGCGTTGACGCTCCTGATCAACCCGTTGAGAACAATGAAGAAGAAGAATATAATATTGTTCGGACTAAACAATTTGATCTTAAACCGATGGACCATGAAGAAGCAGTATTACAAATGAATATGTTGGGTCATAATTTCTACATTTTTACGGATGCAGAATCTAATGGCACTAACATAGTGTATAAACGTAAAGATGGTAAGTACGGTTTAATCGAAACAAACTAATAAAATACTTTCCTCTAAATTAAGGAGGGTACTGAAGGTACTTTCTGTTCTAACTTGAACAGAAAGTACCTTATTTCTTTTTCTATTCATGAGGAGCCATTTACTTTAATTATACAGGTAAACGATATTGTATTAGATAAAAGAAAGGCTTAATTGTAACCGTACAATTGTTGATTGTAGTGGAAGGAGGCGACTCCGGCGGGATCAGTGAGACAGATGAACCATCACAACGTACCTGAAGGGGCGGTGATGTTTCATCGCTCACCCCGCGGAACGCGTTCGCCTCGAACGAAAATCAAGGGGTTCCATCCAAAAAAGCGAGTAAGTGAACAATAAATCGTTCACTTACTCGCTATTTAATCCTTCTGAGGACTTTTTCAGTGCCCTCATATAAAGAAGAGAGTTTTTTTATGTTAAAATATTTCTAAGACAAAATCTTTACTCCTACCAAAATACAGTAGATACATGTTTGTGAACCTACATGTTGTTTGCACCACTATGTAACGAATGGTAAAATGGGGAGTAAGACTGAATGGGAAGTGAAAACTAGATGCTTGGTGTATTAAATAAAGTATTCGATTTAAATAAACGTGACCTTAAACGATTGGAAAAAGTTGCAGATAAAGTGGAAGCTTTAGCTAGTGAAATGGAAGCTAAAACAGATGATGAATTACGTGCCAAAACAGACGAGTTTCGTACTCGTTATGCAAACGGAGAAACATTGGATGAATTATTGCCAGAAGCCTTTGCAGTTGCGCGTGAAGGAGCAAAACGTGTCTTAGGATTATATCCTTTCCGTGTGCAAATCATGGGTTCTGTTGCACTTCATGAAGGAAACATTGCAGAGATGAAGACAGGGGAAGGGAAAACACTTACTTCTACTATGTCTGTCTATTTAAATGCAATTCCTGGACTTGGCTCACACGTTGTAACAGTCAATGAGTACTTATCAAGTCGTGATGCGACGGAAATGGGACAACTGTTTGAGTTTTTAGGGATGACAGTTGGCTTGAATTTAAATTCATTGTCTAAAGAAGAAAAACGTGAAGCTTATGCTGCAGATATAACGTACTCTACTAATAATGAACTAGGTTTTGACTATTTACGTGATAATATGGTGTTGTATAAGGAAGATAAAGTTCAACGTCCACTTCACTATGCCGTAATCGATGAAGTTGACTCCATCTTAATAGATGAAGCAAGAACGCCTTTAATCATTTCTGGACAAGCGAACAAAGCAGCGCTGCTTTATAAACAAGCAAATGCGTTTGTACGTACTTTAACGAAAGAAACAGACTATACGTATGAGGAATCTACAAAAGGTGTAACGTTAACAGACACTGGTGTTGAAAAAGTAGAAAAAGCATTTGGTATTGAAAACTTGTTTGACTTAACACATGTTCGTTTAAATCATGCGGTCAATCAGTCATTGAAAGCACATGCTTCCATGCACTTAGACGTAGACTACGTTGTTCAAGACGAAGAAGTTGTCATCGTTGACTCATTCACTGGACGTCTAATGAAAGGACGTCGTTATAGTGATGGTCTACATCAAGCAATCGAAGCAAAAGAAGGTTTAGAAATTCAGAATGAATCGATGACAATGGCAACGATTACGTTCCAAAATTTCTTCCGTATGTATGACAAATTATCAGGTATGACGGGTACAGCTAAAACAGAGGAAGAGGAATTCCGTAATATTTACAATATGAATGTTATTGCTATTCCAACGAATCGCCCAATTATGAGGGACGATCGTGCAGATTTAATCTATGCATCGATGAATGGGAAGTTTGAAGCTGTTGCTGCCGACATTGCTGAAAGAAATAAGAATGGTCAACCTGTTTTGATTGGTACTGTAGCAATCGAAACGTCTGAAATTATTTCCAAATTGTTAACAAAACATGGCATTAAGCATAATGTATTAAATGCGAAAAACCATGAACATGAAGCGGAAATAATTGCTACAGCTGGTCATTTGGGTTCTGTTACAATTGCGACGAATATGGCCGGTCGTGGTACAGACATCAAACTTGGTGAAGGTGTATTAGAAGTCGGTGGATTAGCAGTAATCGGTACAGAACGCCATGAATCTAGACGTATTGATAATCAGCTGCGTGGACGTTCTGGTCGTCAAGGAGATCCGGGTATTACTCAGTTCTATCTATCGATGGAAGACGAATTAATGCGTCGTTTCGGTTCAGATAATATGCGTAATATGATGGCGAAACTTGGCATGGATGATTCACAACCAATTCAATCTAAAATGGTTTCTCGTGCAGTAGAATCAGCGCAAAAACGTGTAGAAGGTAATAACTTTGATTCACGTAAACGTCTATTGCAGTATGATGATGTATTACGTCAACAACGTGAAATTATATACAAAGAGCGTAATGAAGTTCTAGAAACAGATAACATGCGTACCCTAGTGGAATCAATGATTTTCGGTGCGATTGAGCGCTTAGTAGCTTCCTTTACAAGCTCAGAAAATAAAGCTGAGTGGAACTTAAAAGGAATTGAAGACTATGTTCAAGCAAACTTTTTGCCTGAAGGTGTTATTACACAACAAAGTTTAGAAGATTTATCTTCGGAAGAAATCATAGAAAAATTAAAAGAAGAAGTTATTCGTTTCTATGATGCAAAAGAAGAAGATTTAACATCTGAACGTATGCGAGAATTCGAAAAAGTAGTTTTACTTCGTTCGATTGACTCTAAATGGATTGATCATATCGATGCGATGGATCAGCTTCGCCAAGGTATTCATTTACGAGCTTATGGCCAAAATGATCCACTTCGTGAATACCAAAGTGAAGGATTTGCGATGTTTGAGGCAATGGTTGAAGCCATTCAAGAGGACGTTGCAAAATATGCAATGAAAGCCGAAATTCGCAATAATCTAGAACGTGAAGAAGTAGCTAAAGGTCAAGCAGTGAATCCAAAAGAAGATGGAGAAGCTGTGAAGAAAAAACCTGTTCGCAATGAAGCACCGGTAGGTCGAAATGATTTATGTCCTTGTGGAAGCGGGAAAAAGTTTAAGAACTGTCACGGTGCCGTACAGTAATAAACAAGAGCTCAAGCGCCTATGTCTGCTTTATTTGTAAATTGACTAGGCGCTTTAAGTCTGAGTACATGCAAGAGAATTTATGAAAGTCGGAGGCAATATAATATGGTGGAAATAGCAGCGATACGAAATGAATTAGATCGAACAGCAGGAAAATTGGAAGACTTTAGGGGGTCTCTTTGACTTAGAAAACAAAGAGGTTCGTATACAAGAATTAGAAGAAATGATGACTTTTCCAGACTTTTGGGATGATTCGCAAGGAGCCCAAAAAGTTATCAATGAGATGAATGGATTAAAAGGAATTGTAGACCAATACAAAGACCTTGTTTCTACACAAGAAAACTTAGAAATGACGCTTGAATTAATTAAAGAAGAGCCAGATGAAGAGCTGCAAGAAGAGCTTGGAATTGAATTAAAAGATTTCAGTAGTAAACTTGCTGATTTTGAATTGCAAATGCTTTTAAGTGAGGAATACGATAAGCATAATGCTATTTTAGAGCTACATCCAGGTGCTGGTGGTACAGAGTCACAAGACTGGGGTTCTATTTTACTTCGTATGTACCAACGTTGGGCAGATAAACATGGCTTTAAAGTTGAAACAATTGATTATTTACCAGGTGATGAAGCAGGTATTAAATCGGTTACGTTACTTATAAAAGGACATAATGCATATGGTTATTTGAAAGCTGAAAAAGGTGTGCATCGTCTTGTTCGAATATCACCTTTTGACTCATCGGGCCGTCGTCATACATCCTTCGTTTCATGTGAAGTAATGCCAGAGTTTAACGATGAAATTGAAATTGATATTCGTAATGAAGATTTGAAAATTGATACGTATCGTGCAACTGGTGCCGGTGGTCAGCATATCAATACTACCGATTCAGCGGTTCGTATTACCCACTTGCCAACCAATACGGTTGTTACTTGTCAAACAGAACGTTCACAGATCAAAAACCGTGAACACGCAATGAAATTATTGAAATCGAAATTATACCAACTGAAAATCGAAGAGCAAGAAGCACAACTTGCTGAAATTCGTGGTGAACAAAAAGAAATCGGATGGGGAAGTCAAATCCGTTCTTATGTATTCCACCCATATTCAATGGTAAAAGATCATCGTACAAATGAAGAGAGCGGTAACGTTCACGCAGTAGTTGATGGTGAACTAGATCAATTTATCCATGCTTACTTGCGTTCAAAAATAAATTAATAGACGTTTGACACTCTGATGTTATAATTGAGTAACATTAGAGTGTTTTTTTGTCTTTAATATGATTATATAGGAGGATAGCGAGATGGAGATTATAGACATTAAGAATCAGGATTTAGCAAAGAAAAATTTTATTTTATTTTTAGCTTATGGGCTAGCTGGTGGATTAGGACTTATCACGCAAATTATTTTAAAGAAAGATATGAATCTAATAATAGCTATTGGTATTCCATTTATTGTAACAATTATGTTCTACCTTTTATCGAAAAAATGGCATCCAATTTCAATAATATTCCCTTATATTGTATTATTAGCGGGTGGTATTACTGTCATCGGAAGCGCATATTTTTACATGGTAAGTGTTGCTACAATAGTTTTGGCGCTTTTTATATTGATATTAGGTAGTTTACATAACAAACAAAGCATATTTTTGGTTGGTTATTTATTCTCATTTGTGGCGCTAGCTATAAACGTTGTGTTGGATAACACGGGAATTTTTGAAGACCATACTATTAATGTCTTTTTTGTTCAATTTATTATGGCATTGGGTATTTTCTTACAAGTGAGGCAAAGCAAAGCGTTATTTATAAGTGTTGAAAAGTTAGTCGAAGAGTCGAAAGATAAAGCGATAAAAGAGGAAGTATTAAAACAAAAGCTGGAAACTGCAGTAGCTACAATTACAACCAATTTGGAACAAATTCGTACAAGCACACATGCATCTATTCATTCACAACATGAAATGCTTCAAGCAGTAGATGAGGTAAGCATTGGATCTCAAAAACAATCAGATCATGTTATAGATATTGTAAAGAACTCAGAAGCTACAACAGATTCTGTAAAAGAAATGATTGGACATTTAAAGGCCATAGTCTATAAAGCGGAGATAGCGGAAAAGAATGCTGCAGACGGATCTAATGTTATGAGTATGATGAAAGACGAGATTGATCAGTTTATAGTGTTTTTTGATGAATTAAATAACACTTTCAATGAGCTTTCCAATAAAATCAATGAAACAAATGAATTTGCAAGCACCATTCGAAAAATAACCGAGCAAACGAATTTATTAGCATTAAATGCTTCCATAGAAGCAGCAAGAGCAGGAGAACAAGGAAAAGGCTTTGCGGTAGTTGCAGAAGAAATACGAAAATTGGCTGGTGTAACAGATCAGTCGTTAAAAAATATTGATACAAACTTAAACGAAGTAAATAAATATAATGAAGCTGCTATGAGTAAACTAGCAACAGGTGCTGCACAGATTTACTCACGAGTTAAAACAGCAGATGAATCGAATAAGTCATTTATTGAGTTATTTGAAACAATGCAATCTTTACAGGGAGAATTATCTAAATTTTTAATGAATTTTGATTCTATTGTTAATAACAGTGAAGCTATCCAAACAAGTACCAACGAATTTGCAGCCATCATTGAGGAAAGCACAGCAGCGGTAGAAGAACTAAATGCCACTCTTATAAATATTACGGATGATCAAAAATCAATTGCTCGATATATCGATGAAACATACGACGAAACACAATCGATTAAGAAATAGTAGTGATGCCCAACACGATGGGCATCTTTTTTTTGTTAAAAAGTATCCAATGGAATAGTTACTATAATCGGTCGTATAATGGCGAATATCGGTCGAATACTTATAATAATCGGTTTAAAAACCATACTATCGTACGAATGACTATATACTTTATCCTTTTATCACGCCATTATGCTAAAGTTCACAAAGTCCTCATCTGTTGTTATACTAGTTCGGGCAATATAAGTATTTTGAAACGAAAGAGGATAAAACATGTCTACAAATCAAAGAATACAAAAAGAACTTCCACCGTTATGGGAACAAGGAAGAGATTATTTATATGTAATAATTGGCGCGGCTATCATTGCAATTGGATTTAATGTATTTTTATTACCAAACCAAATTGCTTCGGGCGGAGTAAGTGGGATAAGCACTATCTTAAAAGGTGTATTTGGATGGGAACCAGGGTTAGTTCAATATGCATTTAATATCCCTTTATTTATTGCCGGTCTTTTTTTTCTAGGTGCTAAGTTCGGCATCAAATCCTTCGTTGGAACACTTACACTTCCTGCAGTTGTTTTATTATCTGCTAGTTGGGAACCATGGACAACGAATCCACTTTTAGGGGCTCTATTTGGAGGAATGGCAGTAGGTCTTGGATTAGGCATCGTGTTTCGAGGTGGAGCATCTACTGGTGGTACTGATTTAGCAGCTCAAATTATTACAAAGTATACTGGATTTTCTCTTGGCACAAGTGTGTTATTAATAGATGGTTTAATAGTGCTTAGTGCTGCAGTCGTTTTTGATATTGAAAAAGCACTTTATGCATTGATAGGTCTATTTGTAACGACGAAGACGATCGACATTGTGCAACTAGGATTTAGCCAATCTAAAATGATTTACATTATTACGAATAAACAAGAGGAAATAAGGGATGCTATATATAAAGAAATAGATAGAGGGGTGACAAAACTTCCTGCAATTGGGGGATATACAGAGGAAGAACGACCAATTTTATTAGTTGTTGCGTATCAAACAGAATTCACAAAACTGAAACAAATAGTGAAAACGATTGATCCACAAGCCTTTGTGATCGTATCAAACGCTTTTGAGGTACTAGGGGAAGGTTTTAAAAGGAACTAACTTTGGTATACTAAGAATGCAATGTAATATTAGCTAAGGGAGGAAAAAACATGAATAAAAAATTATTAGCTGTACTACTTGGCGTTGGTTTAATGTTAGGTGCATGTGGCGGCGGAAATAACAACGCAAAACCTGCTAATACAACAGAAAATAATGGTACAACTGAAACTGCAACTGTAGATCCCGAAAAAATTGTAAATGCAAAATGTACAAGCTGTCATGGTGGTAACTTACAAGGGCAAGGAAATTTTCCAGCACTTAATAATGTAGGATCTCGCTTATCAAAAGATGAGATTTTAAATGTAATTGAAAATGGTCGAGGAGCTATGCCAGGTGGTCTTATTACAGGCGAAGATGCAGATGCTGTTGCTGCTTGGTTAGCTGAAAAGAAATAATTATCTATACTTTATTCCGTCAAAAATTTAATGTATTTTACAAAAATCAGTTGCTTTTAACAGCAACTGATTTTTTTTGTGTTTAAAGAAGGAAAAGGGAAGAGAAATGTAGAATGTTAAATCATTAGGTAATTTGTATGTGTGAAATGTTCTGTAATTCGTAAAAAGGAAACAAAAAAAAGTGTCGAAACTAAACAAAAATACCTATAAAATGAAATGAAACTGTAACAAAAAAAATGTCATCTAATGTTATAATAGGCATGTCGTATTTTACAAGGAAAAATAATTAGGTGGTTTAAAAATGATAGAAATGGTAAATGTCTACAAAAAGTATCCGAACGGTATTGTTGCTGCAAATGGTATTGATGTAGAGATTAAGCAAGGAGAGTTTGTTTACGTTGTCGGGCCAAGTGGTGCAGGAAAATCGACATTCATCAAAATGATGTATCGAGAAGAAAGACCAACTTCAGGGGATATACTTATTAATGGAGTTAATTTAGCAACTCTAAAAAATAGTAAAGTCCCATATTTAAGAAGACAAATTGGGGTAGTCTTTCAAGATTTTAAATTGCTACCTCGTTTAAATGTTTATGAAAATGTCGCATTTGCATTGGAAGTTATTGAAGAAACACCCAAAGTAATACGCAAAAAAGTAATGGATGTTCTTGAACTAGTTGGTTTGAAACATAAAGCTAGAATGTTTCCGACAGAGCTTTCAGGTGGAGAGCAGCAACGTGTGTCGATTGCTCGTTCCATTGTAAATACCCCTAAATTAGTTATTGCGGATGAACCGACAGGAAATCTAGATCCTGATACTTCGTGGGAGATTATGAATATTTTTGAAGAAATAAATTCACGTGGAACGACAATTATTATGGCAACTCATAATAGAGAAATTGTTAATACATTAAGACACCGTGTTATCGCAGTTGAGGGTGGATTAATCACCCGAGATGTATACGGAGGAGATTACGGTTATGAAAGCTAGAACAGCAGGAAGACACTTCAGAGATAGCCTTAAGAGTATAAGTCGTAATGGTTGGATGACATTTGCCTCGGTTAGTGCAGTAACGGTAACTTTATTACTTGTTGGTGTTTTCGTCATGATTATGATGAATCTAAATAAAGTTGCGGATGATCTTGAAAAAGATGTAGAAATTAAAGTAATCGTAGAGTTAACAGCAGACGAAGCTGCTATCACGAAACTAGAAGAAGATATTAAAAACACACCAGGAATTGCAGAAGTTGCTTATTCTCCAAAAGAAGACGAATTGAACAAGTTAGTGCTAGATTTTGGGGAAGACTTACGATTATTTGAACAGCAAAACCCATTACATAATGTGTTTTATGCTAAAGCGGAAAATCCACAAGAAACAGCAGCGGTTGCGAAGAAAGTTGATAACTTAGATAACACCTTCGAAGTGAAGTATGGCGAAGGGAAAATTGAAAAACTCTTTTCTTTCTTGAATACAAGTAGAAATATAGGATTAGTGTTGATTTTAGCATTGTTATTCACTGCAATGTTCTTAATCTCTAACACTATTCGAATTACCATAGTTGCAAGACGACGAGACATTGAAATAATGAAGCTTGTTGGTGCAACCAACTGGTTTATTCGAATCCCATTTATTTTAGAGGGAATGTGGCTAGGTATACTAGGCGCTATTATTCCAATAACATTGATTACGATACTCTACTATAATATTTACAATGTACTAGGACCTAAATTAGCACAAGGGAAATTATTTGAACTACTCAATTTTTCACCATTCATCTATCAAGTTGATGCTTTGATTTTATTAATGGGTGTTTTAATTGGAGTCTGGGGTAGTTTTATGTCAGTTCGTAAGTTTTTACGCGTATAAGAAAGATAAGATGAGAAGGATGCTTGAAGGGAGCAAGAAGTTTTGAGAAAACAGTCTAAGTGGAAGCTACAAGTTTTAGCGATAGCAACATCTGGAGCACTTTTATTCACAGGACCGAGTGCACTAGCGAATTCTTTAGATGATTTAAAAGGACAACAAAGAGAAATACAACAAAAGAAAAATTCTATTAACTCAAACATTAAAGAAACAGAAGGTAAAATAAACCAAAATGAGTCTAAAATTGATCAAATCATGGCTCAGATTCAAGCATTGGATACGGAAATTCTAGCAACAGAAAAGAACATTTCTAATGTATTAAATGAAATAAAGAAGACAACAGATGAAATTGAAACATTAAAGGCTTCCATTGTTGAATTAGAACGTAAAATAGAAGAACGAGACAAGCTATTAAAAGAACGTATCCGTGCTGTGCAAGTAAGTGGCGGTTCTGTAAGTTATTTAGATGTATTGCTTGGTGCTAATAGCTTCGTCGATTTCATTGACCGTTTTTCAGCAGTAAATACATTGATGGAAGCGGATCGCACGATTTTAAAAGAACAAGCAGATGATAAAAAACAATTAGAAGAAGAAAGAGCTAGTTTAGAGAAAAAGTTAGCAGAGCAAGAGGAAAGTAAAAATAAACTCGTAAATTTAAAATCTTCTCTTGATAAACAAAAAGCTTCTAAAGGAACTTTAGTGGACCAATTAGAGGCAGAACAAGCTAAATTGCTAGAGCAAAAAAAAGGGTTTGAAACTGAATATGATGAAGTATTGAATATTGATGCAGATCTACAAAATAAAATTGTGGCTGAACAAAAGCGTCTAGCAGAAGTAGCTCGAAAGGCTGCAGAAGAAAAGAAACGTAAAGCAGCTGAAGAAAGAAAACGTCAGCAATCGGCAAGTGGTTCTTCTGTAGCGATCCCAGAGGTATCTTCTGGGGCATGGACAAAACCTGCGAACGGAACGTTCACTTCTGGATACGGTTATCGTATGCATCCGATTTATGGAAAAGGTAAAATGCATTATGGTGTAGATTTTGCTAACTCAACAGGTACACCAGTCGTATCTGCTGCTGATGGAGTAGTTTCCTATGCGTCACCACTGAGCACTTACGGAAATGTTATTATGGTGACACATTCTATTGATGGTCAAACATTCACTTCCTTATACGCTCATTTAAGCAAAATTAATGTAAGTGTTGGACAAGTTGTTTCAAAAGGCGACAAAATTGGCGCAATCGGTACTACCGGTAACTCAACTGGCCCTCATTTACACTTTGAAATTCATGTAGGAAACTGGGAAGGTATGACAGCAAACTCAGTAAACCCACTTAGATATATTTCCATTTAAAAAAGCGGCTTCGGCCGTTTTTTTATTTCTACAAATGTGTACAATAAATTAGTATTTGCCTTCAGTTTATGCGTATAATAAGAGCGAATGAATTCTTAAACTCTTATATCCTAACAAATTGAGTGGAGGAACAGAAGTGAAAAAAATATTTGGCTTATTGGTAGTAGCGAGTTTAGTGGCTATTGCAACCATAACGTTTGTAAAAAGTAATACAGATACGACAGAAGCAATTTCAAATGAGCAATTGGGTTCTGATCTTGCAACCAATCCCGCAAATGATGGAACCGGAAAAGGAGATATTGCACCTAACTTCACTCTTACGACTCTAGATGGTAAAGAAGTTACATTGTCCGATTATAGAGGGAAAAAGATTGTTTTAAACTTTTGGGCTACTTGGTGTCCTCCTTGTAAAGCAGAAATGCCACATATGCAAAACTATTATGAAGATAAGGCTGATCAAGAAAATGTAGAAATCCTAGCGGTTAATTTGACTAGTTCTGATTCAGGACTGGATAAAGTGCAAGCTTTTCAAGAAGATTACGCTTTAAGTTTTCCTATTCCTCTTGATGAAGAAGGTATAGTGGGTGAAACATATCAAGCTATAACGATTCCAACAACATATATGATTGATACGACTGGAACAATCCAAAATAAAATTGTTGGTCCTATGGATGAACAAATGCTTACTGACTTAATAAGCAATTTAAAATAAAATCCGATTTTTGGGCAAGTATTAAACTCGTCTTTTCTCACATATATTAGTGGAAAAGTAGGAGGTATAGCTTGCGCAAAAGTCGGATTTTTTTATATGTTATCTTGTTTGTTATTTTACTAGGAATTTTTTATTTTTGGATGGTAAAACCAGCGAATAAACAAACAACAACAACTACATCTATTAGTAATAGCCAAGTCATTGATGAAGCTTTTCAGTTAATTAAAAAAGAAGCTGTATTCGCTAAAAAAGAAAATATTCTTGTAGAAGGTGCCATTCGAGGGATGGCAGAGGCATTGGAAGATCCTCATAGCACTTATTTAACTAAGGAAGAAGCGTTGGCTCAAGAGTCTTCGCTAGCAGAAGAGAGAGTTGGAATAGGAGTAGAAATAACACAATCAGGTGGAAAATTCGTAGTAGTTTCCCCCCTTAAAGATTCTCCTGCCTATAGGGCTGGATTAAAGCCACAAGATGAGATTGTACGAGTAAATGGAGAAAAATTGGATGGTAAGTCCATGGCTGAACTCGTTAAAATGTTAAGTGGTGAAAAAGGAACTAGTCTTAAAATGACGGTTTACCGTTCAAGTGAAGAACGCCATGTAGAGTTACATATGAAGCGAGAAGTAATTGCTATGCATACTGTATCTAGTGAAGTTTATGAAGCAGAAGATTTTTCAATTGGTATTGTGACCATTTCTATTTTTGGAGAAAAAACAGGAGAAGAATGGGCTAAACAAACTAAGGCACTAGTAGATAGAGGAATAGATGGGCTTCTTATCGATGTAAGAGGAAACCCAGGTGGATATTTGTATAGTGTGTCTTCTATCGTCAGTACTTTACTAGAAAACGGAAAAACATTCGCTTATATGCAAGATGCAAATGGAGTTTTAGAAATGTTGAATACAGAAAGTAAGGAAAAACCTTATCTAAATAAAATACCAGCTGTTTTATTGCAAAATGGTGGTAGTGCCTCTGCAAGTGAAGTTTTAGCAGGTGCTTTAAAAGATAATAATCGTGCGATGATTGTTGGAGAAACAAGCTATGGTAAGGGAACTGTACAAGAATCTCATCCTCTGTCAAATGGTGGGAAATTAAAAATCTCTACTCATAAATGGTTGACTCCAAAACAAGAATGGATTCACCATAAAGGGATTCAAGCAGATTTAAAGGTTGAGCCAGAGGAATTATATACAATGGATATCAAATATCCACATGGAGAATTTCGAGTTGGAGATTTCGGAGAAGAAATAAAATATGTTCAAAATGTTCTAAGGGCTTTAGGATATAATATTGGACGAAAAGATGGTTATTTTGATGAAGATACGATGGATGGAGTAGAAAAGTATCGTCAAGAGAGAAGCTTAGAGCCTAGTTCTGAAATAGATGATGTGCTCTTCCAGTCTATTTCTAAAACACTAATGGAATACAAAACTAGAAAAGAAAATGATAAGCAGCTACAAATGGGTATCAGTTATTTAGTTCATGAGATGAAAAAATAAGATTATCCCAAAATCCTATACGCAAAGGCCTCCTCGTTTGTTACAATAATAGAACGAGTATTGTAAAAGAGGGGGATGCGTATCGTGGAAAATATAATTATCGAATTGGCTAAAGGAATTGGACGTTTTTTCCTTCACCCAGCAATATATATTACGCTTCTTTTCTCTATATTAATTGGTTATTTTCGTGTAAAGAGAGAGAGAAAGCATTTCCGTACTAGACTTTTATGGGGGTGGACAGAAGCCAAACATTTATTTGATGGCTATGTTTGGGCAATTTTCCTTTCCGTTGTCAGTGTAGGGGTAGGATTAGTCGTTCCAACTTCTTGGTTATTTATTTATAGTATATGGATGATCTTGTTTATTCTATTATTTATGTACCAGCTTGGTTCTGCAATCTATGCTATGGCATTAGGGGCTGTTACGATTTATTTAATGAATGTGTATAATTGGTCATTCAATATTCTTTCGTGGAAGAATATATCTGGAATGGATATTTTACATGAACCAATTGTGACCATCGCAGTCTTAGCAGGCTTACTATTAATAATAGAAGGAATTCTTATTCAAAAACACGGAGCACAAAATGCTTCACCTAAATTAGTAACAACACCAAGAGGAATTGAAGCAATTGAATATGTTACAAAACGATTATGGATATTACCTATTTTGCTAGTCATTCCAGGTGATGCGATTGCTTCCTATGTTCCATATTGGCCCCAATTTACAATTGGAGAATCGACATTCTCATTGATTTTATTTCCCTTTGTAATTGGATTCCAGCAAAAAAGCAGAAAAACACTCGCAGTAGGGTTTTTCCCTGACCTAGGAAAAAGAGTTTGGCAATTAGGAATTGTCGTTGCTATAGTAGCTGCAGTTGGCTATTTTATGCCGTTAGTAAGTGGACTTGCTTTAATTCTAGGAGCGATTGCAAGATTAGTCATCTCCTACATAGCTTATAAAAAAGAAATGTCTGGAACGTTTGCTATCTCCCCGCAATCGGATGGAGTAATGATAGCAGGGGTACTTGCAGACTCTCCAGCAGAAAAAATGGGATTATTAATCGGAGAAAAGATTGTAAAAGTAAATGGACAAAAAATAACAAATGAACAAGAGTTTTATGAAGCAGTTCAAATCAATGCTGCACATTGTCGCTTAGAAGTAGTAGATATTAGCGGAGAACTCCGTTTACGCCAGCATATTTTGTTTAGACATGATCACTATCGTCTAGGCTTAATATTAGTAAGATAGGAGATAACTATGGAAACTCTATCAATACCAACTCAAGTAATATTAGCCATTTTTGCTCCGGCACTGCTCGTAATTCTTTTTACACGTGTTACCTTCAATCATTATGTTGCCTTAATATTAACCGTTGCCCTGTTTGCGGCATCTGTTTATGCAGGCTACACACATAGATGGTGGATCTATATAATAGACGCAGCATCGTTAACCTTAGGATTCTGGTATGCATCACATATGAAAAGTCGAGACAAAAAGAAGAAATCCACCTCTTAAATAGAAGAGGTGGACTCAGACTGTTGACAAACGCTCGCATTCTTCGTTGCTTGCACTTCGTTGTTAGCTCATGAACTTAAGTTCTATTCGCTTCCGCCTCGTGCTGGCGCGCCTCGAATGACAAGCGTTTTCAAGACAGTCTGAAATAATCCCTACAAACCAGTTTACTACAACTTGAATCCACCTCTTAAATAATAGAGGTGGATTTTCTCTCTTTTAACATGTAAAGATATAAAATTGTAGAAACTAATCTATAGGCATTTGCGTTGACAGTGCTAGTACAAGCTCATCGTAAAATTAATTTTACTGTCTCACACGGCACGTAATGAGTCTGGCAATGCATGAATTTATTCATTGAATTGCTTCAATTTCATTAGATATTTCCAGGATGTGCGCCTTATACGCCGCAAGAGCGCGAAGAATGAGACCCCCTAAAGGATGTGGGAGCGACAAAGGAGCGACTCATCATGCGGAGGCTCATGCGTAGCGTGCGGCAAGCGCACATCCGTTTTTAGCTCTATAAGTTGTTGTGAGTAAATCGAAATCGCAAGATATAGTCATCAAATCGCAAGATAACCTCTCTGTACCGCAAGATCAATCCTTCAAATCGCAAGATAACCTCTCTGTATCGCAAAATCAATCCTTCAAATCGCAAACATCCATACCATCTTCTTTTGCTTTTCGAGCAAGGGATGCATTAAAATCTTTTCGAATTTGATGTAATAGTTTCGCATCTGTTAAAATTCGATAACCGGTTGTAGCTAAAGCTTTTGCTCCTTTGATTAGGGCTTCATTAGCAGCTTCTGACTTGGCAGCTTCACGGAATTCTATTGTATGCGCAATTAAATCATCTGGCCCAATCTTAATGGATGGTCTTGCAGTTGGAACTACGTAGCTAATGTTTCCAACATCGGTGGAGTCGTTGTATTGTTTACTTTCAGTGTAGACGACTTCTCCAATTGCTTCTAATTCCGAATGGACTACCTCATCCAATACCGAATTAACTACAAAATCTTGAACTTCATTTTGAAAACGTTCGATTTTCACAGAAGTTCCTGTTATGAGAGTTGCCCCGTTAGCAATAAAACGAACTTTTTTGGAGATTTCCTCTGTTTCTTTCCAAGTCTTTGCGCTGATATGAAAGCGAGCAGACGCGAAGTAAGGAATAATGTTTGACGCATCCCCTCCATGCGTAATAATCCCATTAATGCTAACATTAGATGGTAATTGCGAACGAAGTGCAGAGACTCCATTGAAAAAATGAATGACTGCTTCCAAAGCATTTGTAACTATTTCAGGAGACGCTGTTGCATGAGAAGCTTCTCCTAGAAAATGAAAATCTAATGAATCCATAGCAAGTGTTTCAAGAGTCAAAGTAGTTTTTCCTGCTGGCCGAATTAATAGAGCTACATCTATATCTTCTATATAACCGTGCTTTATAAAATTTCCTTTTGCACTACCGTTTGATCCACCTTCTTCTGCAGGAGTACCAAGGACGATGATTCTTCCACCAGTTTCGTTTAGCAATTCTGCTAAGGCGATACTAGCAGCCACGCTTGCTGTACCAACAATGTTATGGCCGTCAGCATGGCCAATCGAAGGTAAAGCGTCATATTCTGCTAAAAAAGCTATAGTAGGTCCTTCGATACCGCTATCCCTCAAGGCAAAGAAAGAAGTTTCATGCCCTGCTATTCCTTTATTAACCTGAAAATCTGCATTTTCTAATAGCTTAATTAGTTTAGTACTAGCAAAAAATTCTTCGTTTCCAACTTCGGGGTTTGCATGTATTTGTTGACTCGTTTGTATATATATATCTTTGTTATCTTCTATTAGTTTATTGATATACTCTCTTTTTTCTACTAGAAAACTCACTTATATCTACTCCTTTTTCAAACATCAAAATTCCTACAAAGAAAAAAGCCCTCTAAATCTTATCTATACTGATAAGAATAAGAGAGCTCTTCGTTATTATCGAAAAACAATCTCTTCTCATCTTTCAAGCAAAAGTTGCTTGCAGGAATTGGCACAGTTTTCATTTAGAATCTGCTGCCGAAACGTCGTAGGGCCTGTCCCTCAGTTTCTCTCGATAAGAAAGCGTTGTATTATGTATATTTGGTAAGAATGAATTAATTCCAATATTAAGTAATTTATTCCTAGTAGTCAAGTAGAAATTAAAAAATAATACTATATACAGCTAAAACACCTATTGTTCCCAATACTACAATCATTACATTTGAAGTGATGATAGCAAGTGTAAATGCCACAACAGCTCCAATAATTCCAAATAAAATATTTCCTTCTTGCACATATAATATGGCTGGAAAAATTAAAGCCCCTAATACTGCATATGGAATATTACGTAATACTCCCGAAACAACAGGAGGTAACTCTTTACCCTCCAAAAAGGTTAACGGGAATGCTCTCGGAATATAAGTAACAATAGCCATCCCTAATAGCATCCACCAATACCATGCTTCCATTCAATTAAGCTCCTTTCGGTAAATCTCTTCCTCTCAGTCTAGTCCGCTTTTGATGTTTCGCATATATAACTTCGATAAAAATAGAGGATCCTAATGTAGCGACTAAAATAGCCCATCCTGTAGATAATAATCCTGTCCAATAAAAAAATCCGTTTATTAGAGCCGCAATAAGGGCGAGCATAACTACTTTACGATTTTCTCGCATAGATGGAACTAATAAACCAACGAACATTGCATAAAGAGCGATTGACATCGCCGCTTGTAAAAATGCTGGTAGGTTGGCACCAATAACATGTCCAAGTGCAGTAAAGATAACCCAACTTCCATATGCGATAACAGCTACACCAAATGCAAAAGATGTATGTATTTTTTCATCTTTTTGTGTCGCTAATACGGAGAAAGATTCATCTGTAATCCCAAATGCATAAATCCCTTTGATCCATCTTTTTTCACTATGCATCTTTTCATTGAGTGCTGCCGTCATTAAAAAGTGTCGAATGTTGACGACAAATGTATTTAAAACAATTAAAATAGGATCAACACCTTTTGTTATTAGCGTCAGTGACATATACTGAGCAGCTCCGGCGTAAACAAAAATACTCATTGCTGTTGCTTCTATTATGGAAAGTCCTGTAGTTTTGGCTAATAAACCAAAAGTTAATGCAACGGGAAAATAGCCGATAGCAATGCTTGTACCCGCTTTTAAACCCTTTACGAACGAATTATTATTCATTTAGATTTCACCACCTTAAAATAGTATAGTGAACAAATTATACTATATCTAAAAAGTTTTATATAGATGAAAAATGGGAAGAGTATAATTATACATAGAAGAGGAGAGTTACCATGCCAAGCTGGTTATCATTTGAAACTTTATCTAATTTAACACAAGATTACCGAGCACTTGGACCTCTATTTGGGCTACTACTACCTTTTCTTGAAGCATTTTTGCCTTTTTTACCTTTAGTTGTTTTTATCGTGGCGAATGTGACTGCCTACGGAATTTTGTTTGGATTTTTACTTTCGTGGGCAGGATCTGTCACAGGTGCTTATACCGTTTTTTTAGTTATAAGAAAATATGGACGAGCAAGAGTTCTAGGTTTTATTACGAGGCATGAAAGGATTCAAAAATTAATATTATGGGTAGAGAGAAACGGTTTTGGCCCATTATTTTTACTTATTTGTTTTCCATTTACGCCCTCCGCACTTGTGAATATTGTTGCGGGTCTATCTAATATGAAAAAAAAGACGTATTTATGGACAGTTGTCTTAGGAAAATTAATTATGATATTAGTGGTGAGCTTTATTGGCTCCGATATTAAAGCACTAATAACGCAACCATTAAGAACAGCAATAATGATAGGTATTATGGTTATATTATGGTTTGTTGGAAAAGCTGTAGAGAAAAAAATCGACAAGAAAGTAAATGCAGATTTTAAATAAATTCGCGATGATAGACGAAATACAAAGGAGAAAAGATTTGAGTAATACACAAAAAGAATTGCTAGAATGGTTAGTTGCCATTTTTATTGGAATTTTGTTAGTATTTTTTATTCGTTCTTTTATATTAACGAACTATGAAGTGGTCGGTGAATCAATGATGCCTACACTTCATGACAAAGATAAGGTTTTCGTCAGTAAGCTTGCTAATATAGACCGCATGGATATTATTATCTTTCATAGTGACCAAAAAGAAGACTATGTAAAACGTGTGATTGGTTTACCAGGAGATACAATCAAATATGAAAATGATAAATTATACGTTAATAATAAAAGGGTGGAAGAAAAATTTCTTGCGTCTTATCCTGCATATCAGAACCCGGAAGAAAATTTTACAGAGGACTTTGATTTAGATGAGTTGACTGGCACTAATAAGGTTCCTCCAAACAATTTATTTGTGTTGGGTGATAATAGAATATCTAGTTTAGATAGTCGTTATTTCCAATTTATTAATCAAGAAGAAGTCATTGGAGAAGTGAAAATCAGATATTGGCCGTTATCCAGAGCAACTTTAAATTTTGACACCGAATAATTTCCCACTCTACTGTATGTTTTGTACAATAGTAGTAAGAGATTATTCGGTTTTTCAATTTCCTGAGCGGCGAGTAATTTATTTTAGTCTCTGATATTAACACCAGTTGAAATTGTGAACTGATACATTAACAACTATAGGCATTCGCCTGGCCGCCGTCCGCATGAGACAAGTCATGCAGCTGGCAAGGCGGGAATGAGTTTTTCCTATTCATAGGAAAAACGTTTCTATTGAACGTCTTGATCATGAACAACCATAAAAAAGCATACCTAAGTATACCTCTTACTATATAAACGGAAATTTCTAGGATGTGCGCCTTACAAGCCGCAGGAGCGCGAAGAATGAGACCCCGTAAAGGATGTGAGCGACGAAGGAGCGACTCATCCTGCGGAGGCTCATACGTAGCGTGCGGCAGCGCACATCCGTGTATTTGCAATTTAAAGTGTTGAAACACATTCTATTAATCTCTCAATAAAATCAAAAATAATGAGTCTTCAATGTTGTTATGCAATAATTTAGAAGGTACAGTATTAATCTTATTAAATAAATCAATCATTAACACCATAAATATCATATCCAAGTTTACTTCTCACAGTATAAACGGAAATTTCCAGGATGTGCGCCTTACACGCCGCAGGAGCGCGAAGAATGAGACCCCGTAAAGGATGTGGGAGCGACGAAGGAGCAACTCATCCTGCGGAGGCTCATACGTAGCGTGCGGCAAGCGCACATCCGTTTAATTGGACAATAAGTTGTTGAACCAAAATCTATTAATCTTTCAATAATTTTGAAACACAATCTATTTAGCACATCACAAATTATTAACAACTAAAGCCTTATTTTAAGAAAGAAGGTGCACCATATGTCTTTACGAATTGTAACTGGACGAACTGGTTCGGGTAAAACAAAGTTTATGCAACAAGAAATCATTGATACGTTACAAAAGGATTCTATAGGAGAACCTTTATTTTATATAGTGCCGGACCAAATGTCATTTTCTAGTGAATATGCACTTGCTGCTGATTCTGGTCTACCGGGGTTAATACGTGCACAAGTAACAACCTTTAAACGATTAGCTTGGCGAGTACTTCAAGAAACTGGCGGAATTGCAAAAGAGGAAATCAGCGGATTCGGTTATCGTATGCTAATTCGCAGTTTACTGGAGGACAATAAAGAACAGTTTAAATTGTTTAACCGTGCAGCTACAAAGAGGGGATTCACCGATCAAATAGAGGTGCTCCTGAAAGAATTCAACCGTTATTGTTTAGATTATGACACAATGTCTAACGTATTAAATGATTTAGAAAACGTACAAGCACCCCAAACATTGATTGATAAATCATCTGACCTAGTCATGTTACTTGAACTAATGGAGCAAAAGTTAGGCTCGAGCTATATTGACGGTGAAGGATACTTAATGTTGCTTGCACAAAAAATTAAGGATTCTTCCCTTCTTGCGACAACGGAAATTTATATTGATGGATTTACTTCGTTTACTACGAGAGAGCTAGAAATAATACAAGAGCTTATGAAGAAAACAAAACGTCTTACGATTGCCTTGCCAATGGAGTCTCTAACGGATGCTTCGGATGAACAATCTTTGTTTTTCCAGCCAGCTACAACTTGTCAGCGGTTGCTAGATATCGCAAACAAAGAAAATGTGGAGATTGAGCAGATAGAGTATCAAACTGGACAAAAACGGTTTGAATCCGTGGAATTGGCCCATTTAGAAGCGAATTTTGACCAGCTTCCACCACAAGTAATAGAAACAGAAGGAAATCTTCATGTAATAGAAGCAGCCAATCGACGCGCAGAGGTTCATGCGATTGCGAGGAATATTCGGGTTCTCATGCAAAAGAAGGATACTCGATATAAAGAGATGGCAATTTTACATAGAGATGCGGAAACTTATGAGGAATTGATCGAAACTATTTTTGCCCAATATGATATTCCTGTTTTTATTAGTCGAAAGAAACCAATGCTACATCATCCGCTTATTGAACTAAGTAGATCCGCTTTAGAGATCATTCGCTCGGATTGGAAATATGAGTCTGTATTCAGGGCAATTAAAACGGATTTATTTTTCCCGTTAAATGCTTCCAAAAGAGAATGGAGAGAGCGAGCCGATCAATTAGAGAATTTCGTTTTATCTTTTGGGATATACGGGGATAGATGGCTTGATGAAAGACGCTGGATATATAAAAAGTATCGAGGTCTTGAATTTTATTCAAAAGTACAAACAGATGAAGAGTTAAGCATCCAAGCAGATATTCATGCCGCGAGAGATTTAGTGGTAAATCCTTTGAAAGTTCTTTCGGAACAATTGGCAGTAAGTAAAACCGGCCTTGATATTGCAACTGCTTTATTTAATTTTATGGAGACGTTACAAGTTTACGATAAATTACAAGTATTAAAGCATGCAGAAGAGGAAGAAGGTCAATTGTTGCTTGCTACCGAACATGACCAAGCGTGGAATGAATGGGTTGAAGTATTAGATCAATTCGTTTTAATGTTCGGGGAAAAAGAACTGACTCTGGAGGAAGCTTCAAAAATTTTAGATGAAGGTTATGACCAATTAACCTTTTCACGGATTCCTCCTACATTAGATCAAGTAATCGTTGCAAGTGTAGATATAGGACGAATTGTGAATGTGAAGGCTACCTTTGTTATCGGAGTAAACGATGGGGTTTATCCAAAACGAATGGAACATGAAGGACTACTTTCCGACACGGAACGGGAGTGGTTTAATCATATCGGATTTGAACTAGCTCCTAGTTCTAAAATGCGCTTGCTGGATGAAAATTATTTAGTCTATAAAGCATTTACTGGAGCATCACAATATTTATTTGTATCTTATCCAATAGCAGATAGTGAAGGAAAGGCATTGCTTCCTTCCATGTATATTAAGAAGCTTCAGCAAATGATTGAAAATATTGAAGTAGAGTTAGCAGTCATGGATCCAAGTGATTCAACAGATGCTACAGTTGATCTATCAACAATTAATCATCCACGTACCACACTTCCTTATGTGGTAATGCAGTTACGCGAAGCACTGAATACAGGTGAGTTACCAGAAGTTTGGCAAGCAGTGTATAGCTATTATATGGATGATCCATATTGGTCTAAACTAATGAAACGAATAACTAGACCACTAATACAAGGTAATACAACCGAAAGACTATCACAGGATATGACATCTGCCCTTTATGGAGAAACAATTATTTCGAGCGTTTCAAGAGTTGAAAAATATTATAGTTGTCCATTTTCCCATTACGCAGCATACGGATTGAAGTTAGAGGAGCGGAACGAATATCATTTGGAGCCTCCAGCAATGGGTGATTTGTTCCACGCGGCATTAAAATGGATTTCAGATGAAACAAACCGTTTAAATATTATGTGGGGAGATTTATCAAAATCTCAATGTATCAAGCTTGCAAAACAAGCAGTAGATCACATCGTGCCGGTATTTGTCCATCAACTTTTATTAAGCACAAATCGGTATCGATATATTCAGCGCAAGCTGGAGCAGATTGTAGCTTCTACTCTAATAGCATTAAGTAAACACTCCAATGTTTCTAGCTTTGTTCCTATAGCTATTGAAGCGGGATTCGGTCCTGGAGAAGCTTTGCCCGCATTAGAGATTCCTCTGAAAAATCAAAGAAAAATGCAATTGCGAGGCAGAATTGACCGAGTAGATGCGGCAAACGTTAATGGGAATATGTTTGTTCGAATAGTCGATTATAAGTCGTCTAAAAAAGGGATTGATTTGACTGAAGTGTATCACGGTTTATCGCTACAAATGTTAACCTATTTAGATGTTGCAATCGCAAATGCACCAATTTGGTTACAAGAGGATGCTGAGCCAGCAGGAGTTCTATATGTACATCTTCACAATCCTTTTATTCAATCTAAAAAAGAGATGGAAGAAGCTGAGTTAGAGGATGCTATCTATAAGTCTTATAAAATGAATGGCTTATTAATAGACGAATCAGAAGTCATTATGGAAATGGATGAACAAATGGATGGCTTTTCAAAAGTTATTCCAGTTCGAATAAATAAAGACGGTAATTTATCCAAATCTTCCTCTAAAGTTGTAGATGTAGAAAATATGAAACTATTACAATCATTTGTGCGTAAAAAACATGAGCAGGCTGGGAATGGTATGAATGCAGGGGATACACGTGTATATCCTTATCGATTAAAGGATAAAATGCCATGCCAATATTGTTCGTATCGGAGTGTTTGTCAATTTGACCCACAAGATCCTGAACAACCAGTACGCTTATTAAAATCAGAACAACCTGAAGTGGTGACAGAAAAAATTAGAGAGGAGATGGGGACTAATGAACATTCCTAATATGCCAGCACAATTAACATGGACACCAGAACAATGGAAGGCAATTTGGGCTAGTGGTTCAGATGTGCTTGTCTCTGCTGCTGCAGGATCAGGAAAAACAGCTGTGTTAATAGACCGTCTCATTCAAAAAGTGATTGCAAAAGATAATCCGATTAATGTGGACGAATTACTTGTCGTGACATTTACAAATGCATCAGCTGCGGAAATGCGCCATCGAATGGGAGAAGCTTTAGAAAAAGCAATTACTGAAGATCCATCATCGACCCATTTACGCAAGCAATTAAGCCTTTTAAATAAAGCGCAAATTTCAACGCTCCATTCGTTCTGTTTAAATATAGTTCGTCAATATTCCTATATGCTTGATATTGATCCCGGCTTCCGCATTGCAAACGAAACAGAAGCTGCCTTAATGCGTGATGATATTTTAGCGGACGTATTGGAAGAGGCTTATCATGTTGATAATCCAGACGCAATGTATCGATTGTCGGATAGTTTTACATCTGATCGAGATGACCAGTCCATTGAATTAATGATCGAAAAGTTATATACATATGCGAGGGTACACCCGGAACCGAAAAAATGGTTGCTGGCAATACCCGAAGCATATACATTAGATGCGTTGACAACTATAGATGAGTTATCTTTTGTTGACCCTTTAAAGCTTGCGATTGTTCATCAATTGGAAAAGGCTGTTGCTGTCACGGAAGAAATCCGTAAACTAGCGAATCTACCAAATGGTCCTGCTCCTCTAGCTGAAACAGCGATGAATGATCAACGTATGATAAGTGAAGCTATTTCGTTAATGAAAATGGGCTCATGGAAAGATGTCTACTTCTATTTTCAAAGCATTTCATGGGGAAAAGCCGCAACGATAAGAAAAGATTCCTGTGACGAAGTATTAAAAAAGCAAGCCACTGAAAAGCGAAATAAAGTGAAGAAAATAGTAAATGAATTAAAAGAAAATTTCTTCGCAAGAACACCTGAACGTTTATTAGATGAAATGAGATTGATGGCTCCGCAATTAAAAACGCTTGTGGACTTAGCAATCACTTACGGAGAGCGTTACACTGCAGCAAAAAATGATAAAGGGCTTGTCGACTTTTCCGATTTAGAACATTATGCTTTAGAAATATTAAGCGAACGCCAGGAGAATGGAGAGATTGGTCCATCAGCAATTGCCCAAGAGTATCAATCTCGTTTTAAAGAAGTATTAGTAGATGAATATCAAGATACAAATAGACTACAAGAAACAATCTTACAATTAGTAAAAAGTGGCGATGAACAAACGGGAAATATGTTCATGGTTGGGGACGTAAAACAATCGATCTACCGTTTCCGATTAGCAGAGCCGATGCTATTTTTAGGGAAATATTTAGCATTTAATTCACTTCCTCAAAATTCTGGAGTAAAAATTGATTTAAATGCAAACTTCCGAAGCAGAAAAGAAGTACTTCATGCAACGAATTATATTTTTCAGCAAATTATGGGAGAAAGCGTTGGGGAGATTAATTATGATGACTCTGCTTCTTTAAAACCACAAGCTCCTTATGATGAGGCAGAAGCGGCAGTTGAACTTGCCCTTCTGTATGAAGTAGAAGACGGAAGTGTGGAAATTGTAGAGGATGATGAAGAAGACGTAGTAGCGATTGCAGAAGAAGATTTAAAGAAATCTCAAGCTGAAGCTCGTTATATTATCTCTAAAATAAATGAATTAATGGAGTCTGGTGCTACTGTCTTTGATCCTTGGAAGAAAAAAACACGTCCTGTTCAATATAGTGATATTGTTATTTTGATGCGTTCTATGACATGGTCACAGGAAGTGACAGATCAATTTAAAGAAGCAGGAATCCCATTATATGCGGAGCTTTCCAAAGGTTATTTTGAAGCAATCGAAGTACTGATCATGTTACATACCCTTCGAACAATTGATAATCCATACCAAGATATTTCACTAGCATCTGTACTTCGATCTCCATTCGTAGGATTAACAGAGTCGGAGCTAGCTCTAATTCGATTGGCTGCTCCAAAAGAACCTTTTTACGAAGCTTTAAAGGTTTTTGTGTCAACTGGTAAAGATGGTATTTCTATTGAGACAGAAGAGAAACTGCAACGATTTTTACTCCAGTTTGAAGATTGGCGAAACTTAAGTAGAAGAGGATCGCTAGCCGACTTGATATGGCGTATTTATTTAGATACCAATTACTATGAAATTGTTGGCTCCATGCCAAATGGAAAGCAGCGCCAAGCGAATTTGCGTGTCCTTCATGATCGTGCAGTGGATTATGAAAAGACTTCATTTAGAGGTCTCTTTCGATTTTTACGTTTTATCGATCGAATGAGGAAACGTGGAGATGACTTAGGAGCAGCTCGAGCAATTAGTGAAAAGGAAAATGTCGTTCGAATGATGACGATTCATTCTTCAAAAGGATTAGAATTTCCAATTGTCTTTTTAGGAGGAATGGGAAGACCTTTTAACCAGATGGACTTTAATGAGAATTATTTATTTGATCAATCATTTGGTCTCGCTGTAAAAGCAATTGATCCTGACAAACGTATTTCCTTTACATCATTACCATTCTTGGCAATGAAAGAAAAGAAGCAAATGGAGTTAAAAGCTGAAGAGATGCGTGTTTTGTATGTAGCGATGACGCGAGCGAAAGAGTATTTATTCCTTGTTGCTTCTATAAAAGATTTGGCGAAGACCCTAACAAAATGGGAGGATGCTCAATCTATTTTACCTGGAGAAATGTTACCAGGTTATCTACGGGCTAAGGCAAAAGGATATTTGGACTGGATAGGTCCTGCAGTTGCAAGGCATGCGGACTTTAAACAGATTTCAGATATAAATGAAGCAAATGTAGTAGAAAGCGATTCAAAGTGGAAACTTGTCGCGAAATGTATAGATGAATTAAAAATCCATTCAGAAGTAGATACAACAAAGAAAGTTACGTTGGATGCACTTTTGAACAAAGATATCTCTTCTATATTGCCAACAATCCTAGATCATTTTGAAACTGTCTATCCTTTTGAACTTTCTACACATAAACGTTCTAAACAAACAGTAAGTGAAATAAAAAAAATACAACTGCTAGAAGAAAGAGAAGAGGAAGATTACTTCCGAATGGGCAACACACTTGGCGAAACGACTCGAGTTGCAAAAAGGCCATTTTTTCTTCAACAAGAAGACAAATTGACGGGTGCAGAAATCGGAACAGCAGTACATGCATTTATGCAAAATGTGGATCTAACAGAAGCAAAAAATGCTGAACAAATACGGGAATTTGTGGAGACACTAGGTCAAAGAGAAATTCTTACAAAAGCTGAGCAGGCTGCAATCAATCCAAAGAAAATGGTCCCATTCTTTCAGTCAGAAATTGCAAATCGATTGAAACATGCGAAAGAAATTATGCGCGAGTTTCCATTTACGTATGCCTTAAAAGATGCGGATGGAGATAGCCAAATTATTCAAGGAGTAGTAGACTGTCTCTTTCAGGAAGAAGACGGACGTTGGGTGCTATTGGATTATAAGACAGACCGTGTACAACAATTTGTAGCTAATGAGGCTAACCTATTGCAGGAAATGAAAAACCGCTACAACATCCAATTATCTTTATATGCCCAAGCAATAGAAGCTATCATGCAAGTAGAGATAAAGGAAAAAATACTGTATTTATTTGATATAAACAAAACGGTTACTTTATAGGGGGATAAAAATTGTTGATTCGTCCAACAGAAGTGAAAGAACGAGTTATTTCGATTGATGTAATGAGAGGGTTTGCTCTACTTGGTATTTTCATTGTGAATATGCTGTTCTTTCATTCTCCGTATATTTACTTAAATCCTTATACTTGGTTTCATATACCAGGAGATTATGAAACGTATAAGTGGATTGATATATTTGTGCAAGGAAGTGTATATCCTTTATTTGCTATGTTATTTGGTTACGGGCTATCCATGCAGTTTATGAAAACACAGGAACGTGGAACTTCCTTTGCAAAATTAGCAGTTCGTAGGCTATCTGTACTGCTATTAATTGGATGTATTCATGCATTCCTTATATTTTCAGGGGATATTTTAATCACCTATGCAATTGCAGGTTTTGTCCTTTTATTATTAATTCGATTAAAGCCTATTTGGTTGTTCATCATTAGTGCAGTATTATTCTTCATCCCAAATGGATTATTAAATGGTTTGTTATATATGATGGGGAAAGTCTCCCCCGATAGTCTTATTATTTATACAGGAATTCAAGAAATTGAATCATCTATAACAGCATTCTCACAAGGCTCATGGTTGGAAATCTTTGAGCAGCGTTTAGCAGATTGGTTATATATGACCCAATATGGATTAATTGTTCTTGTTATGTTATTTACGATTGTACCGTTTTTGTTAATTGGAGCAGCGGCTGCAAAACTTAAATTAATCGAACGAGCAAGTGAATTGAAAATATTTTGGATTGTGACCATACTTATAACACTTATAGGTGGTACGATTATTAAATGGATTCCTTTTATGAAAGAGGCAAATCTATTTACCATGTCTATACAAGATACATTTGGTGGACCATTACAAGCAATAGCTTATGGTGGAATTCTTGCATTGTTATGCACTATTCCTGCTATACAAAAGTTATTCTCACCATTTGCAAAAGCAGGTAGAATGTCGATGACCATCTATTTAATGCAATCGATTATTGCAACAACTATTTTCTATTCTTATGGTTTTGGGTTATATGGAAGAATTGATATTCAAACAGGTACTTGGATGGCTATTGGTATTTATGTATTACAACTTGTATTTGCTGAACTTTGGTTCATAAAATATAAACAAGGGCCAGTGGAAGCTTTATGGAGAAAACTGACTTATCCAAATAATTTGTCGCAAAAGGATGAAAACAATTTGAATTTGTAATAGACTAAGTATATGATTCAAAACTATTTGAAGGAGTGTCAACTAAATGAAACTATTATCATACCGATTAAATGATAAAATTTACTTCGGACCAAAAGTAAAAAAAGAAGAAGCAGTATGGGATGTATTAAGTATTCAAGAGACCCTTCAAGTATTACCAAGTTTCCCTCAGACAATGATCGATGGTGTTAGTCTTGGTATAGATTTTATGGAACAAATTCGAAAACTAGTTGAAGCAGCTTTGCAAAGTGACAATTCAGACGACTTTAAACGTCCATTTACAGAAATTGAATGGTTGTCTCCTATTCCACGTACTCCAAAAAATATTATGGCTGTAGGTAAAAACTATGCTGATCATGCAAAAGAAATGGGCGGAGAAGCAAATACGTTTGTTGTGTTTACAAAATCACCGACTGCTATTGCTGCAGACGGACAAACTCTTTCTGTTCATGCGGATAAAACCTCTTCTTACGATTACGAAGGTGAGCTTGCTATAGTAATTGGGAAAAAAGGAAAAGATATTCCGACAAAGCTTGCTTTCGATTATATATTTGGTTATACAATTGCCAATGATCTTACAGCACGTGATATCCAAAAAAATCATCAACAATATTTCTTAGGAAAAAGTTTAGAAGGCTCATGCCCGATCGGACCTTACATCGTAACAAAAGATGAAATTCCTAATCCACAAGAGCTAACAGTTGTAACCAAAGTAAATGATGAAATTCGTCAAAATGGACAAACATCTGATATGGTCTTTTCGGTGGAACAAATTATTTCAGATATATCCAAAACAGTTACACTGGAGCCAGGTGATGTAATATTAACGGGAACTCCTTCAGGCGTAGGGAATGGCTTTAATCCTCCTAAATTCTTAAAATCGGGCGATGTTGTGAAAGTTTCAATCGAGGGAATAGGAACATTAGTGAACAAATTCGAGTAAAAAATCGGCATAAATGGTAAAATAGAAATGTAAATAAACTGTCGAGGTGAAACAATGGATTTCTTAGCATCAACACACTTACACATAACTACATGGGTACTCGCAATAATCTTGTTTTTAGTAGCATTAGCAATAGCTAATCCTAAAGTAGTGCATATGATTTTACGTGTAGATTATATTTTAATTATTATTACAGGTATCGCTTTGTTTATCAAAGGGATGGACTATGGTCAAGGTATGCTTTACGGATTAAAATTCATAGCAGGAATCCTAGTTATCGGAATGATGGAAATGACACTAGTGAAAAAGAAAAAAGAAAAACCATACACAACGTTTCTTGTATTGGCATTCGTATTTTTCTTCATTGCTCTATTCCTAGGATTCAAATTACCAATGGGTATTAACTTTCTAGCATAGTAAACAAGGAGCTTTCATTTATAGAAAGCTCCTTTTCATGTAAAGCATGAAAGGGGAGTGGCAGCAAAATGTTAGGATTGTTCTTACTGTTTTTTGTCATACTATTGATGCTTTTATTCGTTGTCGCTTCATTTATTATCTTTAAACAACAAAAAATGGGTGATAAAGTCGAAAATGAATTAGAGCACATTCGCGAAAGTATCATTCATCTTAAAGATAAGAAGGAGTAGCCACCATAATTAATGGTGGCTTTTCTAATTTTAAGAGATTGGTCTCGGTTATTGGATAATTGGTCTTGAATTTAAGGATTTGGTCTCAGTTTCGAGGGAAAAGGTCTCGAAATTTCGGATTTGGTCTCGTTGTGCCGTATAGAGTGAATTATTTACAGTTTCTATGAAACCAACTTCTTCTTTTAAGACACAGTTTGGACGAAATATTGTTTAAATTTTGGACTTGTACGTATAAACAATAGCGATTAAAACATGGCTTTGATAAAATAAGTTGATATGTTTTTAATCATCTAGCTTCAGATGCCAAGCTAGGTGTGATTTACACCTAACTCTTTTTTCGGTGTCTATCGCTTTTTTAAACAGAGGAGGACTTTATTTGAACTTTAAAAAGTTGCTTGTTACCAGTTTACTGATGAGTTGTTTTTGGGTAACAACATCTCAAAATATACATGCTGAAGAAACTACTTCTATACATAATGAAAGTATTTACGATCTATATGTGGATCGTTATTTTAACAAAACATCTACAAATGATTTAGATGCAAATCCAAAAGATCCTAATGCTTTTGCAGGAGGAGACTTTTTAGGAGTAATTGAGAAAATGGACCATATTAAAGATATGGGTTTTACAATTATTTCGATTGGTCCAGTATTCGCAACTGAAAGATATGACGGTAAGCGTGTACTAGATTTCAATTTGCTTGAGCAAAGATTTGGATCCGAAGAGGAGTTTAAACAATTAATCAATGCTGCTCATAAAAAAGAAATGAAAATCATGATAGAATTTCCTTTGAACAATTTTAGTGAAAATCATATTTGGAACGCAGACCCTGCAAAAGAAGAGTGGATTGTAAAAGCAGAAGATGGCGTTATGCAAGTAGACTTGAACAATTCGGAAGCTCAGCAAGCATTAACAGAAACGATTGTAGATTTTGCCAAACAGTATAATGTTGATGGCGTGAAATTCTCTCAATTAGACGGTGCACCTACTACATTCATAAATGATATTGTTACTGCAATAAAGGAAGTCAATCCTTCCATTTATGCAATTGCATTAGAAGAATCAGATGCAAATTTTGATACACAGTATTCGGAAGAATTACTCGTAAGCTTTAGAGAAGCTTTTAAAAATACTGATTTGCCAACAGATAGAATTGCTTCAACAAAAGATAATGATTTATTAATGATTGATCACTTAAACACAGAACGATTTACTTATTATAGTGCGCTTGAAAATATGTTTCCTCCAACTCGTATAAAAACAGCAATTGGTGCGATTTTCACAATGCCTGGTGTTCCATATATGAGTTATGGTACCGAAATAGCTATGAACGGTCAAACTGCACAAGAAAGTCATCAAATTATGAATTTTCGTGTAGATGAGGATATTATTGAGTATCTCAAAGATATAAATTCGATTCGAAATAAGTCCGAAACGCTTCGTACAGGAAAAACGGAACTGTTAAAAAATGAGGATGGTTATTTAGTATATAAACGATATTCAGATGAAGAAACATTTATAGTGGTCGTGAATAATACAAGTAGCACTCAACGTATTGATTTATCAAGTGATGTAGTTGGAGAAAATGTAGAGCTCAGAGGTATTTTCGAGCAGGATCTAGTTCGTCCAACAGAGGATGGAGATTATCGACTAGTTCTGGATCGTGAAATAGTTGAACTTTATCAAGTAACGGATCGTAAAGGTTTAAATACCTCTTATATAGTAGCTATGGCTATTGCCTATTTATTATTTCTTGCGTTTCTAGTGATTGTTTGGAGAAAAGGAAAACAACGTAAATTAGATAACAAGTAAAAAAAAGAAGTGGACTAGTTTAAATTTAGTCTACTTCTTTTTAATTAGCTTTATTAGATTTTAATGCGCTCACAACAAGAGGTGTTGTGAGCGCATTTTTTCGTTTCAACAATGTATTTTTAACTAGTTAGCTCTTTTCAGGAAAGTCTACATGTAATGGAGGAGGTATTAGCCAACCCTTACTTTTACTTAGTCTAAGTACTTTAGCTCCAAATTGGGCTTTACTTGTATGGAATTGGCCATACATCATTGCTATGTCTTCTCTAATAGACATCCCCATAGCTTGACTACAAGCAACTAACCCTGCTGCAACATTCATTGCTAATGAGGCACTGATTTCCGGATCATTGAATCTTGCTCCAACTGGAATGTCTTCTAATCTCGCAACTGGACGTGCGGGAGGAGCTGGTGGCAAGCCGATAGCATTTACTTTGAGTATTCGATCTAATTGCTTGTTTTCCTCTTCCATACCTTGAATAGCTTCCTCAATTAACTTTTTAAGGTCATCATCACCGGAATGATTGTAAAATGTTTGATAGGCTGCTATCAAACCGTTGTTTGTAGCTAGGTTTGTCCACATACCGAAAACCTCGCCGTAATGTAATGGTTCATCTTTAGGATTACCGCTTAAAATACCCATTTTTAATCTCCTTTTGTAAAAAGATTCATGAATTTCTTCACGTATGAGTTATTATGTGTAGAATAGACAAAACTATTCAAAAGAAAGAAAAGACGAGATTCTAAAATTAATTAGAATCTCGTCAAAATAATATTTAAGATAGTTTATTTAAAAAGAATAAGGCCAATGTACCTGGACCAACATGAGCTCCAATAGTGGAACCGATTCGATGGATCTCAATACTTTTTGGATTGTATTGTTCTTCAATTAATTGTTTTAGTTCAAGAGCTGTTGCTTCGTCATCTGAGTGACTAATTGCAATAGTTTGTTCAGCTAATTTCTCTCCACGTTCTCCCATTACTTCGATCATTCGCTTAATAACTTTTTTACGTCCACGAATTTTTTCAATTGGTACAAGTTTACCGTCTTCCATATGAAGAAGAGGTTTAATATTAAGTAGTCCACCAATAAAAGCACTTGCTTTGGAAACTCTACCGCCTCGTGCCATATAATCTAAGTCTTCTACTGTAAAGAGATGCTCCATATGTTTAGCTGTAAATCTAATTTTCTCCTCGACAAATGATAGGTCTAAACCTTCATCTCTTAAACGAACAGCTTCTTTTACTAATAGTCCATAACCAAGAGATGCACATTTTGAGTCAATAATCGTTAATTTTAATTCTGGGTATGTTTCTAACAACTGCTCACGCATCATTACTGCCGTACTATAAGTTCCAGATAACTCTGAAGAGAAGGCAATGTATAATCCTTCTTCACCCGATTTTGCAAGGTCTTCAAATAATCTTAAAAAAAGTTCAGGTGAGGCTTGAGATGTTTTGGGCTGTTTACCTGCACGAATTGCAGCATACACTTCATTTGAATCAATTCCAATCACATCTTCATATTCTTGATCATCAATATGAACTCTAAGTGGTGCTAATACAACATTATGTAGCTCATAAAAAGTTTTTGGTAAATCACTTGCACTATCAGCGAATAATCTCATTTCCATCCCCCTAATTTAGATATTTAATTTTAATCTATCTTTTAATAATTCTGCGATACCATCTTCATTATTCGTTAATGTAATTTCATTTGCAATATTTTGAAGTGGCGATATGGCATTTCCCATCGCAACACCAACTCCAGCATATTCAATCATTTCCAAATCATTGTCCTCATCCCCAAATGCGATGATGTTTTCTTTTGGAATATTTAAATATTCCGATACTATTTTTAATCCAACCGCTTTGTTTAAACCATTTCGAATAATTTCAATTACATCCCAAGGAGCTCCCCAACGACGTTGATCGATTACTTCTGCATGTACATCTTGAAGATGTTTACGCACCAAGTCTACAGAATCCTCTTCGGCATGAATCAGTAAGCTTGTTGGATCGGTTTTTAAAAAGGTACGTAAATCACCAGTTGTAATCTGTGGATTTCCAAGAGCGAAGGCAGAAATCATTTTTTCATCATGATTATGTAAATACACATCGTCTAACACTTCTGCCAGCATATTTTTAATTGAATAGTTTTGAACTGCCTCAACCACTTCTTTCACAACATGCAAATCGATTGGTCTATGTACAGTCTTCCAAGAAGTATCCATTGGGTGATGAACAAATGCTCCATTAAAATTGACGATTGGTGTATTTAAGCCTAACTCTTTATAATACATTTCACTAGATCTATAAGGTCTTCCGGTAGCAATCATTACTTCATGACCTTCGTTTTTTGCTTGTAAAATCGTTTTTTTAGTTTTATCTGATATTATTTTTTCATCTGTTAGTAAAGTACCATCTAGGTCTAACACAATTAAGTGACGTTGCATACAACTATCTCCTTTCATTCTACTGTAAAGTGTATCCTTTTCATGAATAAACGTCAAAATGAAATAACGGGTCTTTTGTAAATTCCCATTTACTTTGTTAATATAATATTAAATAGGGGAGGCGGTTCTTTAATGATTGTACAATCGGATACTTGGGGTAATATACCTCTACTTCATATATATAATGAAGAAACGAACATTAATTCGCCAATTATAATTTTTTTACATGGTTTTGAAAGCGCAAAGGAGCATAATTTACACTATGCTTACCAATTAGTAAATGCAGGATGTCGAGTATTATTACCAGATGCTCATTTACATGGTGAAAGAGATGAAAATTTAGATCAAGTAGAAATAAGTCTCCGCTTTTGGGAAACGGTATTAACTTCTATAGAAGAAGTAGGAAAACTAAAAGAGGAATTAAATAATAGAGGCTTTGGAAACGAACAAAAAATCGGCATTGCAGGAACTTCTATGGGAGGTATTACAACACTCGGCTGCTTAACAGCTTATCCTTGGATTGACGCTGCGGCTATAATGATGGGTACCCCGGGCTACGTTCAATTAGCAAAGGCACAAATCGAACAATTTGAACAAAAAGGATTTACAATACCTTTGAATGCGGAAGAAAAAGATAATATGTTCCAAACACTATCAACTTTTGATGCTTCTATACATATGAAGAATTTAGAAAATAAACCACTATTCTTTTGGCACGGAGTAAAAGATCAGGTCGTTCCTTTTGAACCGACTGCATATTTTATTGAATCTTATATGAAACAATATGGAAATGAAAACTTAGTATTTTTAAAAGATAAATCAGCTGGGCATGCCGTTACTCGAAAAGGGTTACTCGCAGCAACTAAATGGCTAGCAAACAATTTGGCTTAAAGAACGTAGTTTGTTATGATGAAATAAAGTATCAAGGAGGTTTATATAAATGGATCAAGATATGAAAGATAGTATGATGGGTGCTCTAGAAAATGTTATTGACCCAGAGCTGGGTATTGATATTGTTAATTTAGGTTTGGTATATGATGTTGATTTGACAGATGAAGGGATTGCAACCGTAACGATGACGCTTACTTCCATTGGATGTCCAATGGGTCCAATGATTGTGGATCAAGTGAAAACCGCACTTGGCGAATTACCAGAAGTAAAAGAAACAGAAGTTAATATCGTTTTCAATCCACCATGGTCAAAAGAAAATATGTCTAGATATGCTAAAATTGCATTAGGAATAAGATAAAAAGAAAAGCGGAAGCGCCTAGGCGTCTTCCGCTTTTAATCTATTCGGCATATGTGTAATGGACAGTTATCACATTCAATTTCTTTGCGTAAATAGTCTAAATTATGAATGGTTATAATTCCTTTATTCATTGTAACAATATCTGATTTTTTAAGATCACTTAACATTCGATTCACTACTTCTCGACTCGTTGCACAAAAGTTTGCTAATTCTTGATTAGTTAAGTGATGATCGATTAAGATACTTCCATCCTCTTGTTGAATTCCGTACGTATTAGAAAGACGTATCAAGGTAGAAAAGAGAGCTCCCTTTTTTCCATGTAACAATAAATCTTTAAATCTAGTTTCGTTCTTGAAATTATTCGTTTGTACAATTTTCATCCATTCCATCATGAGTGAGGAAGAAGACGTTAAAAATTTTTCCAGTTTCGTTCTTGGAAGAGCATAGATTTGAGTAGGCTCAATTGCGTGTGCAGATACCGAATGGTATATAGTTTCACAGAAAACAGATGTTTCCCCAATAATACTTTCAGGTCCAACAATTTTTAGAGTGAATATTCGTCCGCTCTCTGAATCCTTCGAAATTCTAACATACCCAGAAACGATATAAAACACTTCATCAGAACGTTCCCCTTCATTAAAAATAGGACGATCCTTTTCAATTTTTATAATGGAACCAAATTGGTCAAATAATGAATGTATACCTTCAAACAAAGAAGTGCCCTCGCTCATTACTAATCACAACCTTTCCATTTGTATAACAATAATAGCATATTAACCCTATGCACATAGGAAAAATCGCTTTTCTTTACAAATAATATAAGAAAATATTATAATTACATTAGTCAAAAAAGGTCAAACTATTTCAAGAGGAGATGGTTGGTTATGCAAATGAAGCAACAAGATGAAAAAAGTCCATTAGAAACATACGGACGTAATTTAGTCACTGCAGTAAAAGAAGGAAAAATGGATCCTGTTATCGGACGAGATCAAGAAATACGGGATGTTATTCGTATATTATCTAGAAAAACTAAAAATAATCCAGTGCTTATTGGAGAGCCTGGAGTTGGAAAGACTGCTATTGTAGAGGGCTTGGCACAACGAATTGTACGAAAAGACGTACCTGAGGGCCTTAAAGATAAAGATATTTTTGAGCTTGATATGAGTTCTTTAATTGCAGGTGCAAAATATCGTGGAGAATTTGAAGAGCGTTTACAGGCTGTTTTGAAGCAAGTTAAAGAAAGTGAAGGACAAATTATATTATTTATAGATGAAATCCATACAATAGTAGGTGCAGGGAAATCTGACGGTGCAATGGATGCAGGTAACATGTTAAAACCGATGCTCGCTCGTGGAGAATTACATTGTATAGGAGCAACTACGTTAGATGAATATCGTATGTATATTGAAAAAGACCCAGCGCTTGAAAGAAGATTTCAACAAGTTCTTGTACGAGAGCCATCTGTTGAAGATACAGTTTCTATTTTACGTGGACTGAAGGAACGTTTTGAATTACATCATGGTGTACGTATTCATGACAGAGCAATTGTTGCGGCTGCAGAATTATCAAATCGATACATTACTGAACGTTTTTTACCAGACAAAGCAATCGATTTAGTTGATGAAGCTTGTGCGATGATTCGAACAGAAATAGATTCTATGCCTCAAGAATTGGATGAAGTGACAAGAAAAATAATGCAGCTTCAAATTGAAGAACAAGCATTAATGAAAGAAAAAGATGCTGCCAGTCAAAAACGATTAGAACAGTTACGTCAAGATTTATTGGAATTAGAACAATCTACTAGAGAAATGCGAAATAAATGGCAGCAGGAAAAAGAAGCAATTCAAGTCATTCAGCAAAAAAGAGAAGAACTGGATCGTTTTAGAAGAGAATTGGAAGAAGCAGAAAATAAGTATGATTTAAATAAAGCAGCTGAGCTACGTCACGGGAAAATACCTTCATTAGAAAAAGAATTGCAAGTATATGAACAGCAAATAAATAATCAATCTGATACCCGTTTGTTACGCGAAGAAGTAACTTCCGAAGAAATTGCTTCTATAGTATCCAGATGGACAGGAATTCCAGTTATGAAATTGGTCGAAGGAGAAAGAGAAAAACTCCTTCGCTTGAAAGAGACACTTGGTGAAAGAGTTATTGGACAAGAACAAGCTGTACAATTAGTAACTGAAGCGGTTTGGCGTGCAAGAGCTGGTATAAAAGATCCTAAAAAACCAATTGGTTCCTTCTTATTTTTAGGACCAACTGGTGTAGGGAAAACAGAACTCGCTAAATCGTTGGCTGCAAATCTATTTGATTCGGAAGAGCATTTTATCCGTATTGATATGTCTGAATATATGGAGAAGCATAGTGTTTCTCGTTTAGTTGGAGCACCTCCAGGATATATAGGGTATGAAGAAGGTGGCCAATTAACAGAAGCAGTTCGTCGAAATCCATACTCTGTTGTACTATTAGATGAAATAGAAAAAGCTCATCCTGATGTTGCGAATATTTTATTACAACTAATGGATGATGGCCGAATTACAGATAGCCAGGGACGTATAGTTAATTTTACAAATACGGTCGTTATTCTAACTTCTAATATCGGTTCTCAATATCTTGGAAATACGACAGGAGTCATTGACGAAGAGGAAGAAAGTCTTGTAATGGGCGCTTTAAGAGAGCATTTTAAACCAGAGTTATTAAATAGATTAGATGACATTATCATGTTCCATTCATTAACTATTCATCATTTTGAAAAAATCACTGAAAAATATGTAAAACAATTGCAAGATCGTGTACAAGAACAAGAGGTCAACTTGCAAGTAAATCATGAAGTGATTAAGTGGATAGTGGAAGAAGGTACAGACGCTGCATTTGGGGCTAGACCTTTAAAACGTTTTATACAAAGAAATTTAGAAACTGCTGTAGCAAAGCTATTAATAGGTGGAACGATTCTTCCGGGAAGTACAATTGTTGCAGAGATTGAAGATAATCAATTAATAATTAAATAGTAAGACAGTCTGACAGCTCCTGAAGAAAGGGAGCTGTCAGACTAAAGAGAACCCCAAAATTTGTTTTAAATAGGATAGATCAGGTTTTCCTAAGCTTACCGCTCGCTTTCCGCGGGCGAGCGCCGAGCCGCTTGGGCCAACAGGATGTTGGTCATGAAGGCTTCGCCTCAGGACGAGGCGCCCTTAGCCTTCCTTCCTCTAATACGCTCCTGCAGGGTCTCGTCTGTCTCGCTTTCCCGCAGGAGTCGAGCGGACGCTTCTCCAAACCAATAAAATGCTACCTTATTATTTTCTATACATAGGAAGAACAATCTTGAGTAAAAGAAAATGATGACAAAAATCAAAATTATGAACAAGTCCAAATAGCCGATTGACCGATTCCAAAATTTGTAGGCTGACAACGAACGGACAAATGTCATAAAATTTTCGAGAAAAAAAGGAGGCTTGTGACGTAGTCACGAGCCTCCTTTTAAACAATTCATCGGTAATAATGTAGCCAAAAGACTGTTCATTGCCTTTCGAAAACATGTTAAATTATTATTGCGTTTTTTAATGATGTTCTGGTGTAGGTACTGGATCATTTGGAAGGATTGCAGTGATAAGGATAACCAAAATTGCAACCGGAATAGACATAATTAAGCCATTGTTTAAATCAAAGTCTACGTTTTGAACAGAGCTCACTACGTAATTTAACATAGAAACTAGTATTACGGACCATACAAGTGTCATAATATATTTCATTTCATTCACCTCATGCTATTTTTACTAAGTTAATCATATCATAACCCTTCCTAATTCAAAAGAATATTTACGATTTCAAACTATGTTGTTGAAAAATGTTCATATATTCGTTATTATTAATACCAGGTACTAATAATAGATTATAAGAAAAGGGGAACTTTCGTGAATGCAGGAATAATTGGTTTAGGAACTTATTCACCTGAGCATATTTTAACTAATGCAGACCTTGAGAAAAAAGTTGATACATCTGATGAATGGATTAGAACTAGAACTGGTATAGAAGAGAGAAGAATTGCAGGAGAGGAAGAAGATACTTCTCATTTAGCATATAAAGCAGCAAAACAGGCAATCGAGAGTGCTGGGATTTCTCCAGAGCAAATTGGGCTAATTCTTGTTGCTACAGTAACTCCAGATCAACCGTTTCCAAGTGTTTCTACCATGTTGCAACATCAGCTAGGTGCAACAAACGCAGCAGCAATGGATATTTCAGCAGCATGCGCAGGATTTATATATGGATTAGTTACAGCGAAACAGTTCGTAGAATCTGATACGTATTCACATGTACTCGTAGTTGGAGTAGAAAAACTTTCTAAGATAACAGATTGGGAAGATCGAAATACTGCTGTGTTATTTGGTGATGGAGCTGGAGCTGCTGTTGTAAGTAAAGTATCAGAAGGAAGAGGAATCTTATCATTTGAGCTTGGCGCAGATGGTAGTGGTGGTAAGCATTTATACCAAGATGGACCTTATCTTGTTATGAATGGTAGAGAAGTATTTAAGTTTGCTGTTAGACAAATGGGTGAGTCAGCAGTTAATGTTACAGAGAAAGCTGGTTTAACAAAAGAAGACATTGATATGTTAATTCCTCACCAAGCAAATATTCGTATAATGGATGCCTCACGAGAAAGATTAGGGCTACCTGTTGAAAAAATGTCTAAAACAATTCATAAGTATGGTAATACATCGTCTGCATCTATTCCCCTTTCATTAAAGGAAGAAGTAGATAATGGTAAAATAAAAGATGACGATGTAATAGTTATGGTTGGTTTTGGTGGTGGACTAACTTGGGGTGCTGTTGCATTAAAATGGGGAAAATAATAAACAACTGCGGAAGGATGAATATTCATGACGAAACGTAGAGTAGTAGTAACAGGATTAGGGGCAGTTACACCGCTTGGAAATGATATAGAAACTACATGGGCTGGTATTAAAGAAGGTAAATCCGGTGTAGGAATGCTTACACGACTAGATGCTAGTCTGTTTCCAGCAAAAGTTGCCGCTGAAGTGAAAGACTTTGATATAGAGAAATATATTGAGAAAAAAGATGCACGTAAAATGGATCGCTTTACACACTATGCACTTGCGGCATCTATCATGGCTGTGGAAGATGCAAATTTAACAATTACAGAGGAATTAGGGCTTCGAACTGGAGTATGGATTGGTTCTGGTATTGGTGGAATGGAAACATACGAAGCGCAGTTTCGTGTATTTTTAGAAAAAGGTACTCGTCGTGTTAGCCCGTTTTTTGTACCAATGATGATTCCTGATATGGCAGCAGGTCAAGTTTCTATTCATTTCGGAGCAAAAGCGATTAATTCTTGTACTGTAACTGCATGTGCATCAGGTACAAATTCGATTGGTGATGCATTTAAAGTTATAGAGCGTGGAGATGCAGATGTAATGATAACAGGTGGTGCTGAATCACCTATTACTCATATGTCTGTAGCTGGATTTTGTTCAAACACGGCACTTACATTGAATACAGATCCACAAACAGCTTCTAGACCCTTTGATGCAAATCGTGATGGATTTGTTATTGGAGAAGGTGCTGGTATTATCATTTTAGAAGAATATGAGCATGCAGTAGCTCGCGGAGCTAAAATATATGCTGAAATTATTGGATATGGATCAACAGGTGATGCACATCATATAACTGCTCCAGCACCAGAAGGAGAAGGGGCAGCTCGTGCTATGAAACAAGCACTTGAAGATGCTGGTGTTACCCCTGAACAGGTTGATTACATTAATGCGCATGGAACGAGCACACCATATAATGATCAATTCGAAACAATGGCTGTGAAAACTGTTTTTGGAGAACATGCGTATAAATTAGCAATGAGTTCTACTAAATCTATGACAGGCCATCTACTAGGTGCTGCTGGTGGGGTTGAAGCAATATTCACTGTGTTAGCTTTAAAAGAAGGAATATTGCCTCCAACAATGAATTTAGAAACACCAGATCCAGACTGTGATTTAGACTATGTTCCAAATGAGGCTAGAGAAGCGAATATTCAGTACGCAATGAGTAATTCTTTAGGCTTTGGTGGTCATAATGCTTCTATACTTTTCAAAAAATAATTATTAATACCAATAAATTTTTATTATATTTGTTACTGAAAAATATCTAAAAAAGAGAGTGTTTTCCAAGTTGAATTGGAAAATACTCTTTTTATTTTTACTTAAAAGAATGCTCGTATTTCAATAGTCTAGCAGGTTGAATCATTAAAGTGTTGACTGTTTTTTTTCCATTTATGTGTCGAAATTTGTAGATAAAAACATTGTAATTTACTCTGATAAAAATTTTTTTAAAATTAAAAAAGGTAATTAAAACAGTTGATAATATTGAATTAGTAGATAATTTTACATTTTCAAAAAAGAGTAAATTGATGTAATAATCAAAAAAATGTATTGCGATTGTAACAAACCTGTAATAGAATTTACACTTAAGGGTTGAATTAACAGAAAAATTGAAATTTAGGGTTGTGTATACAGTTATAAAAAAAATTTTATTAGAAGCCAAAAGAATTAATGAGGATTTATAAGTAAAAAGTTGCATGCTGTGAAAGGAGCTTAATTATAAATATGACTGGTGAACTTTTAAAGATTAAAGACTTACACACTGGTTTTAGAATAAAAGATACATATTACGATGCAGTTGATGGCGTATCGATTACATTAAAGAAGAATGAGATTCTTGCTATTGTTGGAGAATCAGGTTGTGGGAAAAGTACATTAGCAACATCGATTATAGGACTTCATAACCACATTAAAACAAGAGTACAAGGTGAGATTAATTACAACGGAGTGAATCTAGCAACCCTTGATGAAGAACAATTTAACAAAGTAAGAGGCGAAGAGATTGGGATGATCTTTCAAGATCCATTATCTGCATTAAATCCTCTTATGCGAATCGGAGAACAAATTGAAGAAAGCTTAATATTTCATACAAAAATGACTAAAGAAGCTCGGAACAAAAGAGTAATTGAATTACTTAACCAAGTAGGTATACCGAATCCTGAGCGTGTTGCTCGACAATTTCCTCACCAACTTTCGGGAGGAATGAGACAACGGGTTATTATTGCAATAGCAATTTCATGTAAACCTAAAGTAATAATTGCTGATGAACCTACTACTGCTTTAGATGTAACGATTCAAGCTCAAATACTAGATCTATTAAAAGATTTACAAGCAGAAACAGAAGCAGGAATTATTTTAATTACACATGATTTAGGTGTTGTAGCAGAAGTAGCCGATCGCGTTGCAGTTATGTATGCAGGTCAAATTATTGAGGAAGCTCCAGTTGAAGTACTTTTCTCAAATCCGCAGCATCCATATACAAGGTCACTATTCAATTCTATTCCACAAATGAATAGTGAAAATGAAAAGCTACAAGTTATTCAAGGAATGGTGCCATCTCTCATGAAACTTCCACGGAATGGATGTCGTTTTTCCGCACGAATTCCATGGATTCCAGCTGTAGCTCATGAAGAAAATCCAACACTTCATGAAGTTTCTCCAGGTCATTTAGTAAGATGTACTTGCTGGAAACACTTTCACTTTGAAAGTGAAGAGGGAGGTATAGCAAAATGAGCTTTATGAAAATTAATGACTTACATGTCCATTATCCTATTAGAGGTGGATTTTTTAATACAGTTATTGATAATGTCTATGCAGTAGATGGTATCAGCCTAGAATTTGAAAAAGGAAAAGCATATGGATTAGTTGGTGAATCAGGTTGTGGTAAATCAACTACCGGGAAAGCAATTATTGGTCTGGAAAAAATTACTTCTGGGGAAATTATATATGAAGGAGAGAACGTGACACATAAGCGTCGAAGTTTTGACTCTTCTTATAATCGAGATATTCAAATGATATTTCAAGATGCTCACTCTAGTTTAAATCCTAGGAAAAGAGTTCAAGACATTATTGCGGAACCAATTCGTAATTTTTTGAAATTATCTCCAGATGAAGAAAAACGCAAAGTCAACGAACTTTTAGCGATAGTTGGAATGAGCGAAGATGTGAAATTAAAATATCCACATGAGTTTTCAGGAGGACAAAAACAAAGAATCGGTATAGCTCGAGCAATTTCATGTAATCCAAAATTAATCATAGCAGATGAACCAGTTTCCGCTCTTGATCTTTCAGTGCAGGCTCAAGTTCTTAACTTTATGAAAGATATCCAACAGGAATTTGGACTTAGCTATTTGTTTATATCACATGATTTAGGCGTCGTGAAACATATGTGCGACCATATATCGATTATGTATAAAGGACGTTTTGTTGAGTCTGGAAATCGAAATGATATTTATAATAATCCTCAACATATTTATACAAAGCGTTTATTATCTGCAATTCCAGATGTAAATCCGATAGGACGAGACATCCGAAAAAGAGAAAGAATTAAAGTTGAGTCAGATTACGTTGTAAATCATAAAAGTTATTACGATGAAAATGGAAAAGTTTATGATTTAAAACAATTAAACGAATCACATCAAGTAGCGATGAATGCTCATGAAAAGGGGGGCATTTAATATGTGGAAAACAATCGTAAGACGAGTATTAATCATGATTCCACAGTTACTTGTCTTAAGTTTATTAATATTTTTTATGGCGAAATTTATGCCTGGTGACCCCTTTACTGGGATGATTACACCAGATACAGATCCAGCTCGTATTGAGGAACTTCGCGAAAAAGCTGGTTTAAATGATCCTTGGTACGTACAGTACGCAACGTGGATTACTAATGCTGCACAAGGTGATTTCGGAAAAAGTTATACCTATAAAATCGGAGTTTCAACTTTAATTGGAGAACGCGCCTTAAATACATTCTGGCTTTCTTTAGTTAGTGTAATTTTGTTATATGCACTTGCTATTCCGTTAGGGGTTATAGCTGGACGTTATCAAGATACCTTTTTAGATAAAACGGTCGTATTGTATAGTTTTGTTACTTATGCCATTCCGACATTCGTTTTAGCATTAATCTTCTTATTTATTTTTGGCTATCAACTTCACTGGTTTCCAACAGTAGGTAGTGTAGACATTAAATATGATACAGGGACCTTTGGCTATATTGGGAGTAAGTTTTATCACATGCTCTTACCTGCTATTACGACAGCAATACTAGGTACAACTAGTGTTATTCAATACTTACGTTCTGAAATTATTGACGCTAAGTCCTTGGATTATGTGCGTACTGCAAGAAGTAAGGGAATCCCTATAAGTAAAGTGTATTCTAGACATATTTTTAGAAATTCTTTACTTCCAATTGCAGCTTTCTTTGGATTTACAATTACCGGATTATTGGGTGGTTCGATCTTTATTGAAACAATTTTCGGTTATCCAGGCATGGGACAGTTATTTATTTCATCTATTCAATCACGTGATTATAGTGTAATTACTGCACTTGTTATGTTATACGGCTTCTTAACGTTATTAGGTAGTCTACTGTCCGATATTATCATGAGTATTGTTGACCCAAGAATTAGGATAGAATAGGCGAAATAAGTTAAGGAGAGGTGAATAATATGGAAAAATTAGCAGATGACAAATTAATAGATTTAAACTCTCCTCCAACAGGTATCCAAGTGATTTTTAGAGAGTTTAAAAAAGATAAATTAGCAATGTTTTCACTGATATCACTTATCGTTGTAATTATCGGAGTTTTTATATGGGCTTGGCTTATTGACCAAGAAACATTAATGCGTGTAAGCCTTAGAGATAAATATGCTCCACCAGGAGACAAATTCTTTTTAGGAGCTGACCAGGGCGGCAAAGATATTCTGGGACAGTTAGTTATTGGAGCTAGAAATAGTATTGCGATTGCTATCTCAATTACATTGATCACAGGTTTTATTGGAATAATTATAGGTCTGGTATGTGGTTATTTCAGTGGCTGGATTGATAACATTTTTATGCGTATTATTGATTTCTTTATTACTATTCCTTCATTAATGCTGATTATCGTTTTTGTTACGATTGTCCCTAAATACACAGTGACCGTGTTCATTCTAATCCTGAGTATATTTTTATGGCCATCGATAGCTCGGCTTGTTCGAAGTAAAGCACTATCGGAGAGTAGACGAGATTATGTAAATGCATCAAAAACAATGGGTACAAATGGATTCTTTATTATTTTTAAAGAAATCATGCCAAATCTAAGCTCCATATTAATTGTTGAATTAACTCTAAATTTTGCTGGTAATGTTGGTATAGAAACAGGATTATCATTTCTTGGATTTGGATTACCACCACAAACACCAAGTTTGGGATCACTTGTAAGCTATGCAAGTAATCCACTAGTTTTAAAAGAGATGTGGTGGGTTTGGTTACCTGCATCCATATTTATATTGTTAATGATGCTTGGGATCAACTACGTAGGTCAAGCTTTACGCCGATCTGCAGATGCAAAACAACGACTTGGCTAAGCCAAGTAAGTTTCGGTATTAGACGTTTTACGTTTGATATATATATTAAAGAGAATAAAAAGGAGGAAACAGAATGAATAAAAAGCTTTGGGCTTTACTTGCAGTACTTATAGCTTTCATGCTTGTCCTTGGCGCTTGTAATAAGGATACAGAAAAAGGCTCGGAAGGTACAAAAACAGAAGAAGGTACAAAAACAGAAGAAGGTAAAGAAGAAGATAAAGAAAAAGAGGAAGAGCCAGCAGCTGATGATTCAGCATTATTTCCATTAGACGTAACAAATGATGGAAATGCAATTACTGGTGGTACTCTAAAAGTTGCTATGGCTAAAGATGAGCCATTCCAAGGTATTTTTTCATATGTATTATATGAAGATGGTTATGACGCTGATATTTTAGCTTTTGCTACTAACTCTCTTTTTGAAACAGATGGTGACTTCTTAATTACTGATAAAGGTATCGCAAGTATGGAAGTCGATCAAGCAAGTAATAAAGCAACAATCAAAATTAAAGAAGGCGTTAAATGGTCTGATGGAGAACCACTTAAGATTGAAGACTTAATTCAACCCTACTTAATTATTGGACATAAAGATTATACAGGCGTTCGTTATGACGCTGATTTCCAAAATATTGTTGGAGCTGTGGAATACCATGATGGTAAAGCAGACACAATTTCTGGTCTTAAAAAAGTAGATGAAACAACTTTAGAAATTTCATTTAATAAGTTATCTCCAGCTATCTTTAGTGGTGGGGATGGTCTTTGGACATATGCAGAGCCAAGTCACATCATTAAAGATATTCCAGTTGCAGAATTAGTAGAAAATGATGCTGTTCGTAAAAATCCAGTTACTTTAGGTGCATTTAAAATTGATAAAGTTGTACCTGGTGAATCAGTACAATTTGTTGCAAATGAACACTATTGGAAAGGTAAACCAAAACTAGATGGCGTTCTTGTTAAAGTAGTACCTACAAGCTCCATTTCAGTAGCTATCCAACAAGGTGAATACGATATTGTTTCAAGCTTCAGTGCTTCTAAAATGCAAGAAATTAAAGACTTTGATAATATCGATGTATTAGGTCGTCAAGAGCTTTACTATGCTTACCTTGGTTTCAAACTAGGTAAATACGATTTCGATAAGAGTACCGTAGTAACCGATATTGAAGGTTCGAAAATGGGTGACGTAAAATTACGTCAAGCTATGGGTTATGCAATTGATGTAGAGCAAGTTGCAGAAGTGTTCTATAATGGATTACGTGAACGTGCGAACTCTCTAATCCCTCCAGTATTTGAATCATTCTATGATGATTCTTTAGAAGGATATAAATACGATCCGGACAAAGCAAACGCATTACTAGATGAGGCTGGATATAAAGATACAAATGGCGATGGTGTTCGAGAAGATAAAGCAGGTCAACCATTAGAAATTAAATTTGCTACAATGGCTGGCGATGATATTGCAGAAGATATTACTCAATTCTATTTACAAAACTGGAAAGATGTTGGTTTAAACGTAACATTAACTACAGGTCGTACAATTGAATTCAATAGCTTCTATGATAAAGTTGAAGCTGACGATCCAGAAATCGATATTTTCATGGCTGCATGGGGTACAGGTACAAACCCATCTCCAGCAGGATTATACTCAAAAACTGCTCAATATAACTTTAGCCGTTATTCTTCAGATCAATTAGAACAAACGTTAACAAATATTGACTCTCCAGAGGCATTCGATCCAGAATACCGTGCGAAAGAATTCCGTGCATGGCAAGAATACATGGCTGAACAAGCTCCAGTTATTCCAACTATGTACCGTTATGAGTTAGTACCAGTTAACAAACGTGTGAAAAACTGGAACATTGATTATGCAAACGAATCTTTCAGTAATTTACAAGATGTTGAACTTGTATCAGATACAGCTGTGAAATCTACAAAATAATTCTTGAATAGCGTAGAAGGCTGCATACGAAATAATATAAAAAACCGTTCCTTTACGAAAGTTTAGGAACGGTTTTTCATATAGTTTATTAAGGAGTGATAGAAATTAGACTTTTACTTTTTTTAATCAGTTATGGAATTGCAATAATTACATGTTCTAATTTAGTTCTATATTTAAACTTTTTATCACTAGGTTACTCTTTTAGCTCTGTCCTCATGTATATATTACAAACAAATGACTTTATAATTTTTTGTTTATCTCTAGTTTCCTTAACGACTATCGTCTTCTACCAAGGCCCAATGCGGATTCCATCTTAGAAAGTGTTTCTTTTGCAAGAATATTTGCCTTTGCCGCTCCACGGTCTAAGATATCATCGAGCTCAGAAGAGTTTAGTAATTCTTCATAACGGGCTTGAATCGGTGCAAAATGATCAATGATTACTTGAGCAACTGATGCTTTAAAGTCTCCATATCCCTTACCTTCATATTTTTGGACAAGTGATTCAATAGAAACATTCGTTAATGCCGATTCGATAGACAACAAATTGGATACGCCAGGTTTGTTTTCCGGGTCAAATGCAACAATACCTTCAGAATCTGTAACAGAACTTTTTATTTTCTTTTCAATTTCTTTTGGTGTATCAAGAATACGAATGGTTGCTTTTAGATTTGGATCAGATTTACTCATTTTCTTTAATGGATCTTGAAGAGATTTTATGCGAGCTCCACTTTTCGGTAATTGTATTTCAGGAATTGTAAGGACTTCACCGTAGCGTTTATTAAAACGTTCTGCCAAATCACGTGTTAATTCGACATGTTGTGTTTGATCTTCACCAACAGGAACAATATCCGATTGATACAAAAGAATATCGGCAGCCATTAGTGGTGGGTATGTTAATAGAGCAGCAGATACACCGTCCTTACCTTCGGATTTGTCTTTAAACTGTGTCATTCTTTCTAATTCACCGATGTATGAAATACACTGCATAATCCAACCAGCTTGCGTGTGTGCAGGAACTTCAGATTGAATAAATAAAGTAGACTTCTCTGGATCAATACCTACAGCAAGATACAATGCTGCGAGTGAACGAATATGTTTATTTAATTCTTGTGGATCCTGTGGAACAGTAATCGCATGTTGATCTACAATACAGAATACACATTCATAGTCATCCTGGAGTGCAGTAAACTGTCTGAACGCACCAATATAATTACCTAGAGTGATGGTTCCTGTTGGTTGGACACCTGAAAATAACTTTTTCATTTTGTTTTCCTCCTTAAAATAAAAAAACATCATACATCCCTAAATAAAGGGACGAATGATGTATAATCCGTGGTACCACCCAGTTTGCTAAAATATTATTAGCCACTCTTCTTCGTAACGTGAAGGGGACGGTATATGCTACTTTAAGTTCACATATACTGCTCAGAAGCCCATTCTATTTGAAGTATGTTCTGCTTGCACCAACCGCAGACTCTCTGATCATACATGTCAAATATACTTTTCTTCGTCGAAGCACATTATCGTATTTTGAACATTATAGTATAGAAGAAACATAAAAATCAAGCTGAAATCTTAACTATAATAAACAAACAAAGCTATACACATACAGAATAAGCTAGATAATCCTAAAGCAATAATCGGTTTGTGTGGAAATGAGAAAATTTCTGATGGTAAACGCATTTCACTGGCATCCTTTTTAAAATGCTTAGGAGTGAATACCTTCCTTGTGCTTTCTGTAAAAAAGTCAAAAAACCCTCCTGATAAAACATATGTCATCATTCCAAAAAATGTAATTATACCTCCAACATAGAAGGACATATTGGCATATGTAACTAGGTTTATTTTTCCATATACTATGAAAATAAGAATGAAAATAAGGAGTTGTAATCCTAAAAAGTAAACTATTTTTGTCTTCATATTTCACCTCTACAAGATTTGATTATAGAAGATTGATGAAAAATAATCAAAATTTAAGAGAATTATTTGTAAAAAAATTGAAAATACTTTACCAAAGATTCTCAATTGTTAGGACAATGTAATGATTTTGTTACAATAATGTAAAAAAATTTCCGAAATATCTGTACAAGTCTTTCTGAAAATGTATAATAATTATTGTAATGAATTTTTTCTGACTATTTAAAGGAGGTTATTCTTTTGAAGAATAGCAAGTTTTTATGGCTTTTTAGCCTACTGTTAGTTCTTAGTATTTTCCTTGCAGCTTGTGGCGACAAAGAAGAAGGTACTACTACAACTACAGAAAAAGAAGAAGATCCAGCAACAACAGAAGAAGTAGCTGCAGATGAAGAGCAAGTGCTTAATTTAATCCAAACTGCTGAAATTCCAACAATGGATTCTGCTTTAGTTACAGACGCAGTAGGTTTTGACCTTTTAAACAACGTTAATGAAGGTTTATATCGTCAAAATGAAGAAAACGTACCTGTACCTGCAATCGCTGCAGAGGAACCAGCAATTTCTGAAGATGGATTAGTTTATACGTTCAAATTACGTGACGCTAATTGGTCTGATGGATCACCAGTTACTGCAAATGATTTTGAATTTGCATGGAAACGCGCAATGAATCCTGACACTGCTTCAGAATACGGTCCATATATGATGGGTGGCGTTATTAAAAATGCTACTGAAATCACAGAAGGATCTGTTGAGTACACTGAGTTAGGCGTTAAAGCTCTTGACGAAAAAACGTTAGAAGTAACGCTTGAAAAGCCAACTCCTTATTTCTTATCACTTATGTCATTTGGAACATTCTTACCACAAAAAGAAGAGTTCGTTACAGCGCAAGGTGAAAACTATGCGAAAAACTCAGAATCAGTTTTATACAATGGACCATTTACACTTGCTAACTGGGACGGAACAGGTTTATCTTGGCAATTGCTTAAAAATGAGCAATACTGGGATAAAGATACTGTAAAACTTACAGAAATCAATTATGATGTAGTTAAAGAAGATGCAACTAGAGTCAACCTTTATACAAATGGTGAAAAAGACCGTGCAACACTTTCTGGTGAATATGCTCTACAATATGCTAATGATCCAGAAGTAGTAAAAGAAATGGAAGCTACTGTATTCTATTTCAAATATAACCAAGAACGTAATGGAGAAAAAACTCCACTTGCTAACGTAAATATTCGTGAAGCAATCTCAAAAGCATTTAACAAACAAGATTTAGTAGATGTAGTTTTAGCAAATGGTTCTGTTCCAGCTAACTACTTAGTACCAAAAGACTTTACTTTTGATGCAGATGGTAATGACTTCCGTGATGTAAACGGCGATATGGCTACTTACAATGTAGATGAAGCTAAAGCAGCATGGGAAAAAGGTTTAGCTGAATTAGGTGTTACTGAACTTTCTATCGAAATTCTTGGTGGAGACACAGAACTTTCTAAAAAAATGGATGAGTACTTCAAGTCTCAACTTGAAACAAACTTACATGGTTTAAAAGTTAGTCTTAAAGAAGTTCCATTTAACGTTCGTTTAGATCTTGATACAAACCAAGATTACGAGATTCAAGTTGCAGGATGGGGACCAGATTTCCAAGATCCTTACACATTCATGAACTTGTGGTTAACTGGTGGCGGAAATAACCAAATGTCATACTCTAATCCAGAATATGATAAACTTGTAAACTCTTCAAACAATGAATTAGCTTTAGATGCAGCTGCTCGTTGGCAGGCAATGGCTGATGCTGAAAAAATAGTTATTGATCAAGATTTCGGTATTGGACCAATTTACCAACGCGGTGTAATGGCACTTCAAAAACCATATGTTAAAGGTATTGTTACTCACTCATTCGGTGGAGACTATAGCTACAAATGGGCTTATATTGAAGGTAAAAACTAATAAACATTAAAGAAAATTAGAGTTTGAAAATCTCATAAGTAGAGAGTATATGGTGTCCTTTTTGGATCGTATACTCTCTTTTTAAATGAATCAGAATTCACCAAATATTTTATTATTTTTTTCTACTTTGACAATTACTAGTCTTTTCTGTTTATATATTATAATATAATAATCTATTAAAATATTTTATTTAGGAGGTGCAAAGATGGCAAAATATATTTTTCGACGAGTAGTTTATGCCTTGATTACGTTTTTCTTGATTGCAACGGCGACGTTTTTCTTAATGAAGGCGCTTCCAGGATCCCCAATTAGTTCTGCTTCTAAACTAACCCCTTCACAACTTGCGATAGTAGAAGCGAAATATGGATTAGATCAACCAGTAGCGGTACAGTACGGTAAATACATGCTAAACTTAGCTAAAGGTGATTTAGGTAACTCATTCCAATTTAAAAATGCAAATGTCACTGACTTAATAATAAGTCGTTTAGGACCATCTTTTCTTCTTGGTACACAAGGTTTAATATTAGGTGTTGCAATTGGAATAATGTTTGGTATGATTGCTGCTCTGCGGCAAAATACTATTTGGGATTACGGTAGTACATTAATAGCCATTATCGGAATCTCCATTCCATCTTTCGTTTTTGCGACTTTTCTTCAATATTGGTTAGGTGTTAAATGGGAAATATTCCCGGTAGCTTTATGGAAAGATGGGTGGATGTCGAGTGTTCTACCTTCTATAGCGTTGGCTATGGGTCCACTTGCTACAGCTTCCCGTTTCATTCGTACTGAAATGATTGAAGTTTTAAGTTCCGACTATATTACACTTGCAAAATCTAAAGGAGCGAGTGGTTTTGAAATAGCATTCAAACATGCTTTTAGAAATGCATTGATTCCATTAGTTACCGTATTAGGACCATTAGCAGCTGGATTACTTACAGGCTCACTTGTTATTGAGCAAATCTTTGCTATTCCTGGTATTGGGGAACAATTCGTTAAGTCAATTATGTCTAATGACTTCTCGATCATAATGGGTACGACTTTGTTTTTCTCTGCGTTTTTAATTTTCGTAATATTCGTAGTAGATATTCTTTATGGAATTATTGACCCACGTATTCGATTGTCAGGAGGTAATAGCTAATGAACGTAGATACAAAAAACTTACCTGCTGATGCTTTTGAAAGAGTTCATATAGATAGTACCCAAGCAGAGCGAATTTCTAAACCTAGTGTAAGTTTTTGGCAAGATGCTTGGTTAAGATTACGCAAAAACAAAGCTGCGATTGTTAGTGTTTTTATTTTGGTGTTTATTATAATCATGGCCTTTGTTGGTCCTATGATTAGTCCACATGAAGCAGACAAACAAACAATTACGCATGCAAATCTACCTCCTAAAGTTCCAGGTCTCGAAAAACTAGGAATATTTGACGGTGTAGGTACTTTAGGTGGTAAAGAAGTAGATTTGTATGAATTTAAAAAAGTAGATACGTATTATTGGTTTGGTACAGATGGTCTTGGACGGGATACTTTTTCTCGCGTCTGGGAAGGAACACAAATTTCGTTATTCATAGCATTCGTAGCTGCTTTGATTGATGTTGTAATTGGTGTTGCTTACGGTGGTATCTCAGGGTACTATGGTGGTCGTATAGATGATGTTATGCAACGTTTTGTGGAAATTCTTATTGGTATTCCAAATTTAGTGATTATTATTTTAATGCTTCTGTTCATGGAACCCGGTGTAACTGCGATTATCATCGCTATTACGTTAACTGGATGGACGGGCATGTCTCGTATCGTACGTGGTCAAGTACTAAAATTCAAGAATCAGGAATTTGTTCTTGCCTCACGAACTCTAGGTGCAAGCAATGGTAGAATTATTGCCAAGCATATTTTACCTAATATTATGGGTGTAATTATCATTAATACGATGTTTACTATTCCATCTGCTATTTTCTTTGAAGCTTTCTTAAGCTTTATTGGTTTGGGGTTACAACCACCTGATGCCTCATTAGGAACACTAATTAATGATGGCTATAAATTGATTAAATTCCAGCCACATATTTTATTGTACCCAGCTTTAATATTAAGCTTATTGATGATTGCATTTAACTTATTGGGTGATGGTTTACGTGATGCATTTGATCCTAAGATGAAAGACTAAAAGGAGGAAAGCCTACATGGAAAAAATATTAGAAGTTAAAGATCTAGAGCTTTCCTTCCATACATTTGCAGGAGAAGTTAAAGCTATTCGTGGCGTTAATTTCGACTTAGTAAAAGGGGAAACTCTTGCAATTGTTGGAGAGTCTGGTTCTGGTAAATCTGTTACAACGAAGGCTATCATGCGTTTATTGCCTGAACATAGTTCAGAATTTAAAAATGGTCAAATCCTTTTTAACGGAAAAGACTTAACTAAATTAACGGATAAAGAAATGCAAAAGATTCGTGGGAAAGATATTTCGATGATCTTCCAAGATCCTATGACATCTTTGAATCCTACTATGACAATAGGCAAACAAATTATGGAGCCTATTTTGAAACATCAAAAAGTTAGTAAGACCGAAGCTCGTAAAATTGCGGTAGACCTGTTACGTTTAGTAGGAATGCCGAAACCTGAAGCTCGTATTAAACAGTATCCTCATCAATTTTCTGGAGGACAACGACAACGTATTGTTATTGCAATAGCTTTAGCTTGTAATCCACAAATCCTTATTGCGGATGAGCCTACAACGGCACTGGATGTTACAATACAAGCACAGATTCTAGAGTTAATGAAAGATCTACAGAAGAAAATTGATACATCTATTATTTTCATTACGCATGATTTAGGTGTGGTAGCGAACGTAGCAGACAGAGTGGCAGTTATGTACGGTGGACGAATTGTAGAGATTGGTACTGTAGATGAACTTTTCTATAATCCACAGCATCCATATACATGGGGGTTACTAAGTTCAATGCCTTCATTAGATGTTGGGGAAGAAAAACTCTATGCAATTCCAGGTACTCCTCCAGATTTATTGTTTCCACCAAAAGGAGATGCCTTTGCATTACGTAGTGACTATGCATTAAAAATCGATCTGGAAGAGGCACCACCTTTCTTTAAGGTAAGTGATACGCATTATGCAGCAACATGGTTATTACATCCAGATGCTCCTCAAGTAGAGCCACCTGCTTCGATTGTTGAGCGCATGAAAAAATTCCCTGGTAGCCGCTATTATAATGGAACTAAAGGGGGGGCTTACTAATGGCTGAAAAATTACTAGAAATCAGAAATCTAAAGCAATATTTCAATCCAGGTAAGCCGAATGAAGTTCGCGCTGTTGATGATATTAGCTTTGATATATATAAAGGTGAAACACTAGGACTTGTTGGAGAGTCTGGTTGTGGAAAATCAACTACTGGCCGTACTATTATTCGTTTATACGATGCAACAGATGGTGAAGTAATTTATGATGGTGTAAATGTACACGATAAAAAATCTAAAAATGATTTAAAAGTTTTCAACCGTAAAATGCAAATGATCTTCCAAGATCCTTATGCTTCTTTAAATCCACGTATGAAAGTATTGGATATAATAGCAGAAGGTTTAGATATTCATGGTCTAGTTAAAAATCCGAAAGAACGTAAAGAACGCGTAGTAGAATTATTAGAGACAGTAGGTTTGAACCGTGAACATGCTGATCGTTATGCACATGAGTTTTCAGGCGGGCAGCGTCAACGTTTAGGAATTGCAAGAGCACTTGCAGTAAACCCTGAATTTATCATTGCCGATGAGCCAATTTCAGCACTAGATGTTTCAATTCAAGCACAGGTTGTTAACTTATTGAAGGAATTGCAAAAAGAAAAAGGATTGACGTATTTGTTTATTGCTCATGACTTATCTATGGTTAAATACATTTCGGACCGTATTGGTGTAATGTATTTCGGTAAATTGGTCGAGCTTGCTCCTGCAGAGGATTTATATAATAATCCCCTACATCCATATACTCAATCTTTATTGTCAGCTATTCCGCTTCCAGACCCTGATTATGAACGTACTCGTGTTCGTAAATCGTACGATCCTTCTTCACATAACTATCAAGATGGGGAAGAAATAGCGATGCGTGAAATAACACCTGGTCATTTTGTTTATTGCTCAGAAAAAGAACACGTAGCTTTAAAAGCAACTGCCAGCGCACGATTATAGTTTTAAACGGTCATTCTAAATAGAATGGCCGTTTTTTTTATTAATATTCTTTCATTCTATCCGTACTACTGATAGAATGAAGAAAAAAGTAGAGAGGAAGGCTTTTACATATGAAGAATACTTTAAGATTATTAGCATCTATTGGCATGGCAACAACAATTATTGTTCCTACTTCAGTTTCAGCTGAAGGGAATTTGTTCTCCAAAAGCTTTTCACCTAAAGAATATAGCTTTCAAGCAATTGACGAGTCGCTCGTCTCGTCTTCCAAATTATTTATATATGATTCAGGGCTTCAATTTGAATATCCAGATGCAGTAAGAGGGGTATATGTCACCGGTCATTCTGCAGGAGGCTCTAGATTTAACGATTTAGTAAAACTGATGGATTCTACGGAACTAAATGCTATGGTAATAGATATAAAGGATGACTTTGGAAATTTAACATACATACCCAAGGAGGACTCGTCATTAGCAAAATATGATATTGGCAAACCATACATAAAGGATCCACAAAAAATGTTAAAAATAATGGAGGAAAAACAAATTTATCCGATTGCTCGGGTCGTAGTTTTTAAAGATACGGAGTTAGCCGAACGAAAGCCAGAATGGTCGTTTGTGGATGGTAATTCCGTTTGGAAAAATGGAAGAGGTGAATCATTCGTTAACCCATTTTTACAAGAAGTATGGGATCATAATGTCCAAATAGCAATTGAAGCTGCCAAGATGGGCTTTAAAGAAATCCAATTTGACTATGTACGTTTCCCCGAGGGATTTGAAAAAAGAGATAGCACGCTAAAATACTCAATGGGGGACTATGAAACATCAGAGCTTGATTCTGTTCAAAGACGAGTACAAGCAGTTACAGATTTTGTTGCCTATGCTAAAGAGAAATTGAAACCATACGGGGCACAGGTCTCTGTAGACATTTTTGGTTATTCTGCAACACTTCCAGAAGCACCAGGAATCGGACAAAACTTTTCTAAAATATCGGCTAACGTAGATGTCATTTCTTCTATGATATACCCAAGTCATTGGACATCTTATTTCGGTATTGCTAAACCTGATCTCGAACCATATCGATTGGTTCAAGAATACGCTAAAGTAGAGAACGCTAAATTGGGAGAGCTTGAAAATCCACCTGTATCTCGACCTTGGCTTCAGGATTTTACTGCTTCTTATTTAGGATCAGGGAATTACCAAAAATATGGTAAGAATGAGGTCGAAGCTCAAATAAGAGCTTTGAATGAAGCCGGTATTAAGGAATTTTTACTGTGGAATGCAGGCAATAAGTATTCTCCTGGTGTGGATTATACGCCATAATTAAAGAATTTATAATGAAACATAAGAAGAAAATTTTATGGTCTGACTGTAGAAAATACTCGAAGAAAACGATGATAGAGATTGATTGAACTAAATGAAAAAAACATTAAAGGCAGTTGGCATGAACTATTCCAACTGCCTTTTTTTATTTTTTGAAACCTTTTTTCATCTAAAACGTACTATTAAGTATAACAGGCATTTTCAATTTGACCTTTCTAAATGAGAATAACGTAAAAAAATATTTCTAAAGTAGGTTTAAATAATATAAGAGATGGGTATAAGGTAAACATACAGTTATTTAACCTTCAGTCGTATGAATAGCTTATATTTTAAACGAATTTGTGTCCAGACAGGTAAATAGTAAAAAAAATTTTATAAACATATTTTAATTAAATTAAAATTAGTGTATACTTGAAAAGTAATGCTATTACATTAAACTAATTATAATCTACTTCATATAACACAATTACTTTTTGAAAGGAAGTGTTTTTATTGATGGTTACATTATTTACTTCACCAAGTTGTACGTCTTGTAGAAAAGCAAAAGCGTGGTTGGAAGAGCATGATATTCCTTATACAGAGCGTAACATTTTTTCTGAACCACTTAGTATAAGCGAGATAAAAGAAATTTTGCGTATGACAGAAGATGGAACAGATGAAATTATTTCAACTCGTTCTAAAATATTCCAAAAATTAAATGTTGATGTGGAGAGTTTACCACTTCAACGTCTATATGAGTTAATTCAAGAGTATCCTGGATTATTACGTCGTCCAATTATCTTAGATGAAAAACGATTACAAGTTGGATACAATGAAGACGAAATTCGCCGATTTTTGCCGAGAAAAGTTCGTGCTTATCAATTGCTAGAAGCACAACGTCTTGTTAACTAATAGCAACCAAGCCGATGGTTTTTCAAATTAATTTTGAACAAACATCAGCTGGTTTTAGCAACTAAAATTCGATTGTAAATTGAACAGGCGCTAGACAATTAAGGCATTTGCCTCGAAATTGTCTTGCGTTTTTATTTTAGTACTTGCATTGTTACCTAAATTTTCTTACAATGCAGATAGTCTAGTTATTATTATGAAAAGGTGAGTATGAATCCTTTTCTTTTTTTGTTAAACAACATACAATAGTAGTAGACATTGCAGAAAGAAACGGTCAGAAGCGAAAGGAGATGTGTTAAATGGATATCGAGCGTATCAATGATAACACTTTCAAAGTATACATTTCATACATCGACATTGAAGAAAGAGGCTTCAGCCGAGATGAAATATGGTTTAACAAAGATAAGAGCGAGCAGCTTTTTTGGGAGATGATGGATGAGGTTCATGATGATGATCATTTTGATGATTTAGATGGTCCATTATGGATTCAAGTTCATGCGATGGAAAAAGGTTTGGAAGTAATTGTTACTCGAACGGAAATGACTAAAGGGAATGATAGATCAGAATCAAGTTTTGAGTTGGAAGATCAATCAGGAAAAATTTTCAAAAACGGTGTTTCGAGTTCTATAGGTCCCCATGAGTTTGAAGACTTTCCAAGCTATATGGATGATTTAGATGAATTACCATCGGATTATACTTTCGTATTTGAAAATTTTGATGACTTGCTACCATTGGCAAAAAAAATGGATAAAAAAACTCTTCATTCATCGTTGTACTATTATGAAGATAAATATTACTTGAATGTACAATTTAACTTCGATATGAACGAACTGGTATCTATCCTAGATACTTTAAGTGTTATATCAGAATTTGCTAACAAAACAAATAAAACAATTCATATAATTCAAGAATACGGTAAAGAAATAATAGGGAACGATGTATTTCAAGAACTAAACCAGCATTTTTAAACCTTCTGTAATAGAAGGTTTTAGACTGTAGAAAACTCGAAACAAACGAGTTTTCTACAGTCTTTTTCTTTATAGGGGATAAATCAGGTTTTCCGAATCTTACCGTTGGCCTTTCCAGGCGAGAGCCGAGTCTCATTCTTAGTTCGCTTGATGCGGGGTACCGTTTGTCTTGCTTTCCCACCATACGTCGCGCTAAATTCTCTTAAATGAATAAGTAAATAGTTTTTACAAAAATACTGATTTCGAGTTTTTCAGTAGACTCCTCTCACGCTCAATATACTCATTATAAAATAATGAACGAGACCGATTAGATTAAAGTAAAACAACTTGTTTCACAAGAACATTTATTTCTCACGCCTTTGTATTCAATTAAAACCATTCTAATAGAAGGTATTTTTTATTTAATTGTCTTTTTTAAAAGTACTTGACTTTTTATCAGAATATTCGTAACTTATGGTAGAGGAGGTGTTAAAATTTCTTACTGCAATCACAAAACATGGACAAGTTTTTATACCTGCGAACTATTCCAAAGAACATTTAAGAGAATTAAAAAAACATAATAAGTTTTCTTGTTTGCAATGTCGGGAAGAAGTCATATTAAAAAATGGACCAATTAATATTCCACATTTTGCTCACAGACGTAAATCAGATTGTATCAACTCGTTTTCAGAAGGAGAGACCGAAGATCATCTCAATGGTAAATTTCAACTGTTTGCATTCTTTCAACAAAAAAATGTACAAGCTTATTTAGAGGAATATATTCCTTCTATTAATCAGAGACCAGATATTTTAATTAAAAACGGAGACAAGCTAATAGCGATTGAATATCAATGTAGTCAATTACCTGCTTCGCTTTTAATTGATCGGTCAAATGGTTATAAGAAACAGTCCGTAAACCCATTGTGGATATTAAAAACTCCCTCCCCATCCGAGCTACCTACTAAAGAAATTGGTGTCATGCAATTGTCATCATTTAAAAAACAGTTCTTTTTAACATATCCCACGTATGGAAAAACAATTATCACCTACTGCCCCCACACTAAACATTTTCACTATATTTCAAATACGCTTCATATAAAAACAAACACCTATATTACAAAAATTAAAAAATTATCTATTAACGACCAAACATGGCCTTTTGCGATTATAAAGAGAATTTCTTTTGAAGAATATCAAAAGTATTTTAACCTCTATCAATCATATAGATTAAAGCATATTAATCATTTGTATTTCTATAATAGAAGAGGTATTCAATCTGTCTTTTTGCAAATATGTTATAGATGGAGATTATCTCCACAAAAACTCCCGTTGTTTATTGGAATTCCGACTGCCAATGCAGAAGTATTTCATGTTCATGCAGTAGAGTGGCAAATCCAACTCCTTGATTATTTAAATAAAATAAATGTACCTATTAATTCGGTAAATACTTCACATTGTAAGGCATTTATTCAAGATCGCCCAATTGGACCTGTGAACGATGAACAAAAACTAATAGCTGTAAAAGCTTATATAAATATTTTGAATCGATGTATGCTTACAACTGGACAAAAGGGATATGATAGTTATATCAATTTTCCTAAAATGGTCCAATTACTGTACAGTGATTTTCTTGCAAATTAACTAGAAAATTGAGAAAATAAGAAGTGATTCGAATTTCGAAGCAAATGGAAGGGGAGTTCATCTTGACTGCAGAAACAAAGAACAAAATCTTAACACGAGAAGAAGTTCAGGAGCATTTAACATGGAAATTAGAAGATATTTTTGCTTCTAATGATGTATGGGAAAAGGAGTTCAAAGAAGTTTCAGAGCTATCTAAAAAAGCAGCTTCTTATCAGGGAACTATTAAAAATGGTGCGGATGCTTTATTGACCGTATTAATGTATAGAGATGAACTAACTGAACGCTTACGTAAGCTTTATACGTATGCACATATGCGTCATGATCAAGATACTGCAAACAGCACCTATCAAGCAATGGAAAGCCGTATTAAATCACTTTTTGTAAAGGTTTCCACTGAATTGTCTTTCTTAGTTCCAGAAATTTTATCTGTAGATGAAGTTATTATTTCAAGCTATTTATCAGATAATCAAAACCTAAAGCTATATAGCCAACTACTAGAAGAAATTAATAAAGAACGACCTCATGTTCTTTCACAAGAACAAGAAGCATTGCTTGCTCAATACTCCGAAATAGCAGGTGCATCTGCAGATACATTTGGAAAATTAAATAATGCTGATTTAGAATTTCCACTCATCAAAGACGAAGATGGTAATGATATACAACTTACGCATGGAAGATTTACTCGCTTTTTGGAAAGTGAAGATGGAAGAGTACGGGAGGATGCATTCAAAGCGATGTATGACACCTATAGTAAATTTCGTAATACATTTGCTTCCACTTTAAGTGGTAATGTGAAAAGCGACAATGTAAATGCTAAAATTAGAAACTATGCATCTGCTCGTGAAGCTGCAATGTCCCAAAATAATATTCCAGAAAGTGTGTACGATAATTTAGTTGGCACAATCAATAAAAACGTTCATTTACTTCATAAATATGTAGGATTACGCAAGAAAGTGCTGGGTCTAGAAGAACTTCATATGTGGGATTTATATACACCTTTAGTAAAAGAGGTAGATATGGAGTTCACGTATGAAGAAGCTTGTGATACCATGCTTAAAAGCTTTGAACCACTAGGCGAAGAATATGTTTCCATCGTTAAAGAAGGACTGGAAAATCGATGGGTGGACGTTGTGGAAACGAAGGGTAAACGTTCAGGAGCATATTCGTCGGGTTCGTATGGAACAAATCCATATATTTTAATGAACTGGCAAAATAACGTGAATAATTTATTCACGCTTGCTCATGAGTTTGGACATAGTATCCACAGTTATTATACACGAGCAAATCAACCGTATGTTTATGGAGATTATTCTATTTTCGTAGCTGAAGTTGCATCTACAAGTAATGAAGCATTGTTAAATGATTACTTGTTAAAAACAATTGAAGATCCTAAAAAACGTATTTATTTATTAAATCACTGGTTAGAAGGTTTCCGTGGGACTGTTTTCCGACAAACAATGTTTGCTGAATTTGAGCATATCATTCACAAACTAGATCAAGACGGAGAAGCTCTTACTGCAGATAAGCTGACAGAGGAATATTATAATTTAAATAAAAAATATTTTGGTGATGAGATTATTATTGATGAACAGATTGGACTAGAATGGGCACGCATTCCACATTTCTACTACAATTACTACGTTTATCAATATGCAACAGGCTTAAGTGCGGCAACAGCGCTTAGCAATCAAATACTGACAGAAGGCAAGCCGGCGGTTGATCGCTATATTAATGAATTTTTAAAAGCTGGATCCTCCGATTATCCGATAGAAGTGTTGAAAAAGGCTGGGGTAGATATGAACACAGCTGCTCCAATTGAGGAAGCATGTCGTGTATTTGAAGAAAAATTGAATGAACTAGAGCAACTGCTTTTAGGTGAATAAGAAAGGAAGTCTGGCATATTTTATGTCAGACTTTTTTTCTTACAATTAGCTAAAAGTTATTGAACGGATAGATAATAATTTATCTGGTTACTAAGTTTTTTATCCGGTCATATTTACGTTTCTCCAGTCACAATTTTTTCTATCCGGTTAGAAAAAATGCATATAAGGTCGAATCGGATGGCTTGTCTCAATAATCGGATGGTTCAGTCAGATTATCGGGTGGTTTTTCTCAATAATCGGATGGTTCAGCCAGATTATCGGATGGTTTGCCTGAATAATCGGATGGTCCACGCATAAAATCGGATGGCTCAGTAAGATTGTTAATAAATAATACTGAAAACCGGGATAAGGCATACTTCTTTCATTGAATTGTGTCTATTTCATCAGGATGTACTCCTTACACTACGCAAGACGGGAAAGAAGCGACTCATCCTCCAGTGGCTCATGCGTAGCGTGCGGCAAGTACACATCCGTGTATTTACTTCATGAGGGACTGGTTGTGTTTAGGATAATGTCACAAGGAAACTAACGTTTACTTTTCATATTGAAACAGTACCGTATAACACATATTTTCAGGATACGTCGCAGGACGAAAGTGATGAGGAGTACTCATCCTGAATAGGTTTATGCTTAGCGTGGGGCAAAACCTTTCTATAAAGAAGGCTAGCTGTCAAAGAAGAATTGGAATGACCAATGCAGATAAAGCTTATATTTAAGGAAGTATTAAAGGTTAGACGTCATACTTATGACGAATTTGTGAAAAGAGTATCTAATATATTGTATTTATAATAATGGCATGTTAAAGTAAGAGTGTGAAATAAATCACAAGATAACATACACCCCTTTGTTTGAACGTGAACATTTCTCCCATCCCCTTTGTAAAAAGAAAAGGCCTTTTCCTCAATTGGAGGAATGGGCTTTTTCTTTTTTTTGGATTTAGAATAGGTCTATACTATATAAAAAGCAGCCTATGATTCTAGTTCATTTAAACTGGAAGAATAGGCTGCTTTTAATTATTTTAATTGCCATAAAACGTTGTCTTCAATAATGAGTCTTTCAACTTCTTGGAGTAATAGACGTTTCTTTAATTCACGCTCGGCTTGTTGTTCAGATATATTATAATAGCAAGCTATTTCACTAGTAGATAATGAGTAGAAATAGTCAAATAACTTTTCTAGAGTAGGCGGTTGTTGTTTCTTAGGTTCTTCGTAAAGCATTTCAGATAATATTTGTACATATATTTCATAAGGATAAATGCCGGACACTTTAATACCTTCATCTTCTATATTTTCATTGAAGAAAACGATGCTTGGAAAAGACGTTACTTCCATTTCACTTGTTATCGATAAATCATTTTGAAACGAACGTGCACATTCTTTTGACTGAAAATCATTTGTAAATTCTTTCACATCAATTTTAACTTCGTTTGCTAGATCTTGAAGTACAGAGAAAGAGGTTACGTTTCTAGTTTTTAGAAAGAGATGTTCTTGTAATTTATTGAAATAACGTAGTGCAGCTTTCTTGCCTTGAAACTCTGCAGCTTTTACTGCAATAGAAGGGAATACAGGATGTTCTATTTCAGATACATCGTAATTGTTTTTTAGTATTTGTTCCTTAGGTCTTTTGCAAACATTGTTCAATTTACTAAGTTGCGTACTGAGAACTGTACGAACTGTAAAATACTGACCATATTCCACTTGCAATTTCCGAATGATTGGTTGCAAATCCCAACAAGCTGAACAAAGAGGATCAAGAAAGATATACATTTCAATTGGCTTGTTTACTATTGAAGGCGCAATCGTTTCAGTCGGAATTTGTATTCTTGTCACATTTTTTCCTCCTCATGACTCATTTGATTGACCATGTGGTTGGCAGTAAGTACAAGTCTTCTATAAAAATTATCACGGAACTTTCCTTCGAGGCCTACTTTGTCCATTGCATCACTCATGCAAGAAAGCCAGGCTTCTGCACGTTCCGGTGTGATAGGGAATGGATTATGGCGCATCTTCATCATTGGATGTCCGTGTTCTTCCGTATATAAATTAGGACCACCTAAATATTGAGTTAAAAATTGTTTTTGTTTTCTTGCTGTTTCAGTTAAATCATTTGGGAAAATTGGCTTCAGCTTAGGATGTTTTGCTACATTACCGTAGAATGTATCGACTAGCTCTGATAATTTTTCAGCTCCGATTTCATCATAAGGAAGAATTAGTTTGTCTGTCATCTTTCTGACTCCTTTGCTTAGCTCTATTTATATTCTATCAATCTGCATCAAATATCTCAAACAATTAGACTGTGCTGAAAGTAAGTGCCATAAAAAAACGACCACTAGTTGAGGTCGTTTCATTATGGATTTATCATGTGGTCGTGTGAAGTAATAAATTTAAGCTTGGAAGTAATTCATCACTTTTTGGACATAGTTTTGCGTTTCTTTATACGGTGGAATTCCGTCATATTTTTTGACGGCACCGGGTCCAGCATTATATGCAGCAAGAGCTGTTTCTATATTTCCATCAAACTGATTAAGCATTTGACGTAAGTATTTGGCACCGCCCATTATATTTTCTACTGGATCTAAAATGTTTGTTACTCCTAAATATTTTGCAGTGCCAGGCATTAATTGCATTAAACCAGAAGCACCTGCAGTACTTACTGCATTGGCGTTAAAATTTGATTCTTGTTTAATGACGGATGAAATAAGCTTTTCCGGTAAATCGTATTTTGAAGCAGCTTGTTGAATAATTTCATTATAAGTAGAATGCTCAGTGCTTTGTGATGTAAAAGCAGATAAAGTATTTACCAAACTGTCATTTTGAAAAGAAATATTCGATGGCATAAATATTGGAGCATTGCCATTATAAAAAAGAGAAGATGCTGTATTGGAAGTCGCAGTATTTCCGCTCTCTTGAAGTACTTCTCCAAGTAACTCGGAAAACAAGGAAGAATTACTATTGTTTTGAGAACTTTGGACTGCTCCTAATGTTTGCATAGCATTTATTTCTAATAATGTTTTTAAGGATTGTATATCCACAAGGTGTCAACCTTTCAAGGTATGATTATAGTTTATAAGTCGTGCAATCTTTTTATCGGCATATCTTATAGGAATATGAAGCGATTCCAATAAATCTTGAAATACTTTTTTCCCATTTTCGACATCATTACACTCATATTCTACTTCAAAATCTTCTGTTTGACTATAAAGGGAATGATCAAAAAATAGTATACCGTTTTCAAAGGTCTTTTTAGCCCGGTTCGTTTGCATACTTCCTATACAAGTGAGAGAACCTTCATTCTTTATTTGTTCTAGAATGGGGACATTAGGAAAACGGAGGTTACACAAAATTTCTTCTTTTTCTTGATCTGTTAACAGATAAGTTGTCTCGTTCATAATATGCTCTTTCTCAGGAACTTTTAGAGTTAGTTCATTTTTATGGGGCATTACTCGCAAGCGAAAGCCCATTTTATTATCTTTAAAGTAGTTACTTGGTGTATCAAAATAATAGTTAGTTTGTGTATAGAAATCATCTTCGACTATTTGAAAATGGGTTAGTAATAGTTTGAATTCATCTTTCGTTAATAAGTTTTTAAATTCAATTTCTTTTTCTGTATGCATGAATTCACAGCCTTTCTTATAATTTCTATTATAGACGCTTTGCAATGACATTCAATATGATAAAATAGGGGAAGAATGGATAGAAAGGAAGATATATTTTGCCTATTACTTATAATGTGCACAGTGGTGTGCAATTAGAAAATGATATCCGATTTATTTTAGATGATATTCCAATAAATTTGCAAATAAAAGCAGGTGGACAAATGATTACCGATTCCGATTCGTTAGCCTTTGTTTATTTACTAGAAGATGAAACAGGATATCATTATGTTAAGTTTGGACAAGATGTATGGCCGCTTTTAGTTACTACATTAAAAGCAACAAAAGATCCAACTTTGCAATATGGTGATGAGGAAATAGTGTTAGATATGTTTCGAGAAGAACTTGAGATGTTAATTTTCAATATCGAAGGAAATGAAAACTATGGCGCTGAATTTTCAAGTGCAGTAGAGGAAGCATTCAACGAAATTCTTAAAGCATAGAAAGTCATGTGGAGTGGAGGTCACGCTTATGGGGCAATGGGAACGTTTTTTAGAGCCGTACAAGCAAGCAGTTTCAGAACTGAAAATTAAGCTAAAGGGAATGCGTACACAATATGAAATAGAAAATATAAACTCCCCGATTGAATTTGTAACTGGACGGGTTAAACCAATAGCAAGTATATATGATAAATCGTTAGAAAAAGGAATTGTATTCGAGCCTTCCGATGTATTAGCGAAAGAAATACCCGATATTGCTGGTGTGAGGATGATGTGTCAATTTGTAGATGATATTGAAACCGTCGTTAATATTTTACGTGCACGGAATGACTTAACAATTGTAGAAGAACGAGACTATATTTCTCACAAAAAACAGAGTGGATATAGATCGTATCACATGATAATTGACTATCCAGTTCAAACAATCCATGGAGAAATAAACATATTAGCTGAAATTCAAATTCGTACGCTTGCAATGAATTTTTGGGCATCTATTGAGCATTCTCTAAACTATAAATACAAAGGCGTATTTCCTGAAGAAATAAAAAAAAGATTACAATACGCAGCAGAAGCAGCCTTTCGCTTAGATGAAGAAATGTCCTTAATTAGAGGAGAAATTCAAGAAGCTCAAAAATATTTTAGCGAAATAAAAGAATTGTCCACACCAAAACTACATCTAAACCAAACAGAAGAGAGGTCTCGTGAATAATGAAATTTTTCATACAGTCTCGAAATGATGATCTTTCCAATAAGTTAATGGAAGATGCAAAAATGTATCTAGTGGATTTCGGTCTTACATTTGATGAAGAAAAGCCTGATATCGTTCTATCCATTGGTGGTGACGGAACACTATTACATGCTTTTCATAAGTATAAGCACTTAACATCTTCCGTTGCTTTTGTAGGTATTCATACTGGACATTTGGGATTTTATGCAGATTGGAAACCGGTTGAAATTGAAAAATTAGTTATTAGTATTGCTAAGAAAGAATATGATGTAATCGAATATCCATTACTGGAAGTTACTATTAACTATCGTCACGAAGAGGATAGTTCAGTATATTTAGCTGTAAATGAATCAACCGTAAAATCTCCAGACGTTACATTAGTAATGGATGTAGAGTTAAACGGAATGCACTTTGAGCGTTTTAGAGGTGATGGATTGTGTATGTCTACTCCTTCAGGAAGTACAGCATATAACAAAGCACTAGGTGGTGCTATCGTTCATCCATCGTTAGAGGCGATGCAATTAGCAGAAATTGCATCTATTAATAACCGCGTTTTCCGTACAGTTGGTGCACCTCTTGTATTGCCGAAACATCATTCGTGTCTCTTAAAACCAGTAAAAGGCCCGGATTTTATGGTAACAGTAGATCATTTACAACTTTTGCATAAAGACGTTCACTCCATTATGTATCGAGTTGCCAATGAAAAAATTCGTTTTGCTCGTTTCCGTTCATTTCCATTTTGGCAGCGAGTGCATGATTCGTTTATTGATAGTGATTTGAAAGAATGAAAAACACAAAAATAACTTTATCTTTTAAAATGAAAGAAAATAATATTCTACTTAGAGATGCTATAAAAATGTATGGTATTTCTAAAAAAGCTTTAACAAGTATCAAGTATGAAGGTGGAAAAATTCTCGTTAATGATGAAGAAAAAACGGTACGACATAAACTGCAAATTGGAGATGTCGTGAGCCTTATTTTTCCAGAAGAGAAAAAAAGTGAGGGGCTTATCCCCGAATACGGAGCTTTTCCCATATTATTTGAGGATGATCATCTATTAATAATTTTAAAAGAAGCTGGTATTAGTACGATTCCTTCTAGGGAACATCCTAGTGGAACAATAGCCAATCAAGTTGCAGGATATTACCTAGCGAAAAGTCTTGCCTCAACAGTTCATATTGTAACAAGATTAGATAAGGATACTTCAGGAATTATTTGTATCGCTAAGCATAGACATGCACATCATTTGTTAAGTGAAATGCAAAAAACGGGCTCGGTTTTTCGGACATATGAAGCAATTGTGCATGGACATGTGATTGAAGACTCTTTTACCATTGAAGCACCAATAGGTCGTAAGAATGGAAGTATAATTGAACGAATTATTTCTTCAGAAGGTAAGTATGCAAAAACATCGGTAAAAGTAATTAAGCGATTTACATTTCAAGGAGAAAAAATAACCCATGTACGATTAAATTTGCATACCGGACGAACACATCAAATTCGTGTGCATATGATGTCAATTGGCCATCCATTGATTGGTGATGATTTGTATGGAGGAAGTCAAAAGCTAATAGATCGACAAGCGCTTCATGCTAAGTCAATTAAGTTAAGTCATCCATTTACAAAAGAAGTTATTCACATAGAAGCACCATTCCCTCAAGACATGAATGAAATCATAAAATAAATCCCTCAAGTTTACCTTTTTTTTAAGGTACATTTGTGGGATTTATTTCATTATTATTTAAATAGTTTTAATTTAATTTCCCAGGGAATAATTTAATAATACACCTTATATGGATGTTGCTTATTATTGTTAAACCCCATACAATGAATAAGGATAACCGCAGAAAGGAGTGAGAAAAGTGAAAGAAGAAATGAATCAGTTTGCATTAGAAGAATCCCAGTTAATTGACATTCTAACTCATGATTTAATGGATGAGTTCAGGGAAGAATTTATGCAACTTCACCCTTATGATCAGTCAATATTTTTTGAGAAGGTGGAGCCAGAAATAAGGAAGAAAATATATCACTATCTCTCTCCTAAGGAAATGGCGGAAATCTTTGAAGCCACAAAGTTCGAAGAGGAACAATATGAATTCTATTTAAAAGAAATGGACAAAACATATGCTGCTGACATGCTCTCTTATATGTATGCAGATAATGCTGTTGACGTGTTAAACGAATTAGGGAAAGACCAAGTAGCTAGTTATTTAAGTATAATGGACGAGGAATCTGCACAAGAAATAAAAGAGCTTCTCCATTATGAAGAATACACGGCTGGTTCTATCATGACTACTGAATATGTAGCAATTCCAGAATCATCTACATGTAGATCAGCAATGACTATATTGAGAAATGAGGCTCCAAACGCTGAAACAATTTATTATTTATTTGTTGTAGATGATTCACATAAATTGACAGGCGTTATTTCCCTTCGTGATTTAATCATAGCCGATGAAGATACATTGATAAAAGAAATAATGAATGAACGTGTTGTAAGTGTATTAGTTAGTGAGGATCAAGAAGAGGTAGCTCGTATGATAAAAGACTATGATTTTCTTGCAGTTCCAGTAGTAGATTTTGAACAACATCTTCTTGGAATTGTAACCGTCGATGATGTAATTGATGTATTAGATGAAGAAGCTTCCGATGATTATTCTAAACTTGCCGGCGTTTCCGATATGGATACATTTGACAAAAGTCCTTTCACTGCTGCTAAAAAGAGGTTGCCTTGGCTTATCGTATTATTATTTTTAGGTATGATGACAGCGAATTTAATGAGTATATTTACTGAGACTTTGGAGCAGGTTGCGTTGCTTGCTGTTTTTATTCCACTTATAGCTGGCACTGCCGGTAACAGTGGAACACAAGCATTAGCTGTTGCCATAAGAGGTATTGCAACAGGAGATATTGAAGAAGAAAGTAAAATTAAATTATTACTACGTGAAGCTGGAACGGGTCTAATAACTGGTCTATTGTGTGGATTGATAGTGGTTGGGATAGTTTTCTTTTGGAAGCATGACTTATTAATTGGATTACTAGTGGGAGCGGCAATCTTTGGTTCTATTTTTGTTGCGACACTTGGTGGTTCATTTATTCCTTTGTTAATCCATCGAATGAAGATTGACCCTGCTGTTGCTTCTGGTCCGTTTATCACTACGATTAATGACGTTGTTAGTATTTTAATATATCTTGGACTTGCGACACTTTTTATTTCCTCTTTGTCATGAGTAGGCATTTTCACCTTTTCATTGAAAGAAGCATAGATTAAAGCAAAAAAGGATGTGTCTGTGAACTCTTTCAATGATCCTTTACTTTTTATAAAAGCCCCACCTGTTTTCCATCTGCCGCCGAGGGAAAAGGTTGACGTACCGGTGGAAGTCCAAATGGATGTTGTAGAAGAAATCCAAGATGAAAGTACTTCAATATACGAAATTAGATCAACAATGTCCAAAAAAACACTTGCTATATTAGAAAAATTGCACTTTCTTTCTAAGCCGTTTCAACGAAAAGCATATCGACCACTAGTGTTTCATATTGAAGGTGGTATATATCTACAAGGAGAAATAGTGGAAGTAGCTGATGATTTAGTTACTTTAATAATAGGAGAAGGTGAAATTGTTAAGTACCCAGTTAATAAAGTAGAAAAAATAGTTTGGCGTGGAGTGGAAATGAAGTGAATGAAAGAAACTATCCTGAGAAAGGGTAGTTTTTTTGTTTTATACATGATAAAACCGTTCGGGATATCCCGAACGGAGTAGACATTGCAAGGAGGAAACGATCAGTCACATACATCTAAAAATACGTCCGCTATACATTCAATTGCACAGAAACAATTTAAATCGACTGTAACACAGCTTCCAGTCAATCTCCAATTACGAACTTTACAAATTTGTCTTAAGTCGATTTTTGTACCATCTTCGTTTAATAAATCAACTTCATTTCGTTCTCTATCTAGCGGTTCTAGTACGCGTAAAGTTGCACAGCATGTGTCAAAAATATCTTCTACTCGGAAAAATACGGAGAAACAGTCATTATCACATCTGTCTCTATCACGGAAAAATGCTTTGAAAGGAGTACCATCTTTATTCAAAAGCATGAATACACGTGTGTCCGCTTGGTTTCGAGAAGGACTTACAATACCACCAAGTGGTTCTAAGAAACAACTTGTTGGACATCCTGGACATTCTTCTCTGTTAGCTTGGTCTTGAATATCTTTAATCGCACGTACAACATCGCAAACGCAACCTTCGTTTCTCTTTTTTACATCTGTAATATCTTCAACTCTTCCACACCCCATTGATTTCACCTCCTCTTCTCTATCTAACTTATGTAGCTTCCTCATAAAGGTTAGGGCAAATATCTCAAGTGCTTTTCGTATATTTCTATTTATCATGCTCATACTAACTCGAAAAGGGGCCATGAATTCTATGCATAAAATTATTACTGTCCTGCTACTGTTTTTTTTCTTAAGTGCATGTTCTGATGAAGCGGTGCACACTGTTTATCCTTCTAATACTTCTCCAGAGATAGAGGAAGAAATAAAGCACCATGATTCCATAAAAGGATTTCAGAGTGTTGTAGACAAAAATAATGTACTAGTGGCAATCGACATCAAAAGAATGAGTAGGTTCAATAAAGAAAAAATAGAAAAAAAAATTACGAAAGCATTAGAGAAAAAATTTCCGGATAAAGAAGTGCTAGTTACAGGTGATTTAAAAGTTAAATGGGAAATTGAAAAAATAATTGACCAGAAATTGAAATCAAAAAAGCTAACTAAATCAATCGAAGAAATAAAATCTTTATCAAAGGAAGAGACATAATGGATCAAAAACAATTCGAAAAAATAGTAGATAATCAAACACCAAAAACACCTCTTTTTATGAATATGTTAAAGGCTTTTTTAGTTGGAGGCATTATTTGTACTATTGGACAGCTTATTACTTTTTTTTATATTCGATTTTTTCCATTTACGGAAAAAACAGCTGGAAATCCAACGGTAGCAACTTTGGTTTTTATTGCGATGATTTTAACGGGAACAGGTCTATATAAAAAAATTGCTCAAATTGGCGGAGCCGGTTCGGCTGTTCCAGTAACTGGATTTGGAAATGCTGTAATATCTGCTTCTCTAGAACACAAAACAGAAGGATACGTATTAGGTGTCGGTGGAAATATGTTTAAACTAGCCGGCTCTGTTATTGTATTTGGTGTACTGTCCGCTTTTATTGTGGCCTTGATTAAAACAATATTAGTGAAAATGGGAGTGGTCTCATGGTAATAAAGTCTGGGACAATTCAATTTAAAGAAAATCCAAGTATAGCAAGTACAGGTGTTGTGGTAGGACCAATGGAAAAGAAGAGTACTTTTGCAGAATCATTTGATGTAATTCTTCCTTTAGAGAATGAAAAAGGTCAAACTTATGAACAAGCGAATACTCATTTCATCGAAAAAGCTTGTAAAGAATCATTGAGAAAAGGCCATGAGAAGCTTGAAAATGTGGATGTATTTATCGGTGGAGATCTAGTAAATCAGCTTTCTCCCACAAATTTTGCTGCTCGGCAGTTAGCGATTCCATTTTTAGGTGTTTTTTCCGCATGTGCAAGTTCTGTAGAATCAGTAATCTTGGGTAGTCTTTTGCTGGAATCAGGTAATGCAACATCTGTACTCGCTGGTGCCTCTAGCCATCATCCGAGTGTGGAACGACAGTTTAGATACCCTCTTGAATACGGAACACAAAGAGCTGGTACATCGCAATGGACGGTCACTGCAGCAGGTTTTGCACTATTACAAAAGCATGCAAAAAATGCTCCCATTATTACTCACGCCACAATTGGAAGAGTAATTGATGGTGGACAAAAAAATCCTCTATTTATGGGAGCTGCAATGGCACCAGCTGCAAGAGATACAATAGAAAGACATTTAGCAAATACTAATAGTAGGATGGCAGATTTTGACGTAATTATGACCGGTGATTTAGGTAAAATAGGGTTGTCTATATTAAAGGAAATGTTTCAAGATGAAAATAGTGGTGTAATCTTACAAGACGCTGGTGCACAATTTTATGGTGAAGACAAATTTTTTAAAGCTGGAGCGAGTGGTGCAGGATGCTCTGCAGCGGTTTTTTTCAGTCATGTATTTAATCAATTAAAAAGCGGCGTATACAAACGAGTATTACTGGTTGCAACTGGTGCGTTATTATCACCACTAACTTTTCAACAAGGCGAAACAATCCCTTGTATTGCTCATGCCATTGAATGTCGTATGGAGAAGAGAGGATAAAAATGATTTCATCATTAGTTGTTTCATTTATTGTTGGTGGTCTTATTTGTGTAATTGGACAAATATTAATCGATGTTTTTAAGCTTACCCCAGCACATACGCTATGTGCTCTTGTTGTTAGTGGCTCTATTCTCGATGGATTTGGATTATATGAACCGTTAATTGATTTTGCAGGTGCAGGAGCTACTGTTCCAATCACATCTTTTGGTAATTCACTAACACACGGAGCTTTGGCAGAAGCAGAAAAACACGGTCTAATAGGAGTAGTAACAGGTATGTTTGAGGTTACTAGCTCTGGGATTAGTTCTGCAATTTTGTTTGGAATTATTGGAGCGTTTATTTTTCAAAAACGGAAAACCACCTACTAGTTAATTAGCCCTTTTTCTTTTTCTCCCCTTTGCATACTATATGTTGAAGAGGAGAGGAGGGAAAGATTATGTACGGCTACTGTGGTGGAGGATACCCTGGTTACGGCGGCGGTTATGGCGGAGGCTATGGCGGAAAAGGCTCAACTTTTGTGTTAATCGTTGTTTTATTTATCTTATTAATAATTGTAGGAGCAAGCTTTCTCCCTTAATCCCGAATGCTCAAAATGTGAGGGGGAAAATTAGTGCAAAATTCATTTTTTAAAGCAATAGAAAACAAAACTGGTGTTTCGATGGAAGATCTTTTTACGCTTGCCAATGCCATCTCATATGCTGATTTTACGGATGAAAAACAAGTTCGTAAAATTGTACGTAAAGTTGGCAAGCTAGCTAATAAGCCAGTTTCTAAACAGTTAGAGGATGAACTTACGAATTCCATTTTAAAAAGTGGGAATTCGTTAAGTTTTTCCGATATTGAAAAGCTGTTATAATATCAAAAAAAATTTAAAGAGTAATAGGTTTAACACTTGGAGGCATAGGGTATAAAGTGTTAAATAAATAGGAGGTGGAGGAAATGGGATACATCATACCAGTTCAACCAATTCAATCGCAAATTTATGCAAATAGGATGTCAATGGATGATTATAATTTTGCTCATATAAGCAATATTAATGGGGTTAAGATGAAATCAACATTTGATGAGCATCTAGAAGACCAGGAACAGGTACTTAAAGAAGATGAGGATAATGATGAGCAATCATCATATGATAAGTATCCAACTAATCCGCCTTTATTTAAAACCTTTATCCAACCAAATCCAGTTAACCTTTCTCCAAAAATTGCAGAAATTAGTGGTAAAGGAATTACGATTAATACGTATGTATAAAAGGTGCCGATTTTTATATCGGCATTTTTTTTTGTTTTTTTTATAAGTAATGTACTAGATTAAATACCTTCATCCTTGACGAAGGAGAGTGCATGAGTGTGCCATGATCAGCTCTGCTCCTGCGCGAAGCTCGTCGCAAAAAAACTCTGCTCCTGCGCGAAGCTCGTCGCAAAAAAACTCTGCTCCTGCGCGAAGCTCGTCGCAAAAAAACTCTGCTCCTGCGCGAAGCTCGTCGCAAAAAAACTTTGCTCCTGCGCGAAGCTCGTCGCAAAAAAACTCTGCTCCTGCGCGAAGCTCGTCGCAAAAAAGACTTCATATAGCCTATCATGAGGCCACTGAAAAACCCTATTGCAAATTTTATTCATGATAAATATTTGATGTTGCTATACGACATACTATAGGATTTAGCACGGCGGCGTGAGACTCCTGTGGGAAAGCGAGACAGACGAGACCCCGCAACGAAGTGAGGAGGCTCGGCGCTCGCCCACGGAAAGCGAACAGAGCCGTGCTAAATCCAATCTGCAGCTATTTTCTTCGACTGGATTGTACAGAGTCAAGTATTTACTATAAAACTTATTAGAACTGCACTTTTTCAGTTGCCTCCCTATCATGCGGCTGGCAATATGCGAGCAGTTTATTCTATTAATTAGAAATAAAGACTATTCCATTAAATGTATTGATTGGCTTACTTCTATTATGGAATTATTTCAATTTCATCGAATGTTCCAGGATGTGCGCCTAAAATGCGGCGTGAGCGCGAGGAATGAGACCCCGTAAAGGGATGTGAAAGTGATAGAGGAGCGACTCATCCTGCGGCAAGCGTTTATACGTGTTGTATTACATATCCTAATGAAAAAGAGAAATAACAAAATGCATTTTATATGCTTAGTTCTTCTCCATTGAATAACTATCTCTAAACATAAAAAATTAATTCTTCTTTTAAAACAAATGAGTGACCGAAATTCATTTTCGCGTACTTTCGTAATCTATCGATCCTTAGGAATAGTAAAGCGTTTATTTTGCCTAAAGATAACTTATCACACACAGTGGAATAGACAATGAATAATGTTTTTTACCTATTATAAATTATTTTTATTAGTGCATGTACATTTAAATAATAAATGGGCGTTTAACCAATGCTACTGTGCCCAAGATACATATAAATATTAGGATACTATAAAAGGGGGTTAGAAGATAAATGAACAAGAAGATGATACTTTCTCTAGTGGAAAAAGTCGTGAAAGTTGATAGAGGTGGTCCCGAGTCACGTGTTGGTTTACTGTTATCGGCAGCAGATGATCACTTTACATTGCTAACAGAAGATGACGGCATTGTTTTTTATAATACACAACATATCAAAAGCTTAACTTATAATTCGAAAAATCAAGTGGAATTTGATCTTGAAGTTCCAAGAGGCTTTGACTATATTCAAGCTGATGACTTTAGAGGAATTTTAGATAAATTAACACTCCGATGGGTAAAAATAAACCGCGGAGGGCCAGAGACACTTGAGGGAGTTATGGATGTGGTTACAGATGATTTCGTAACAATTGTAGCTGGCGAAGAAATTGTTCGTGTTGCCTTATTCCATATTCGTAATATTAGTTACGGTATCAAAATTGAAAAAGAAAAAAAAGATGAACAAGGTAAAAAAGAAAGAGAATAGTTAGGAGACTAATTCGTCGCTTTTGTCGTTACGAAGCGACGAATATTCTATTGAAGGAGGCGCTCCAAATTGCAAGGGGAGAACTTTAAAAAAGTATTAAGCGCCCACAAAAATATGAAAATAGGATTATATTTAAGTGACAATCAATTTATAGAAGGTATTTTGTTGGACGTCAAACAAGACCATCTTGTGGTTGAAGTAAATAGAAATATTTTATACTTTTCCATTCTTCATATTAAAGCACTTTCAAAGAATGCCAAAGACTTTCATATTTCAGAGAAGTTAGTGAAGTATTTAGATAGAAATGACCTTACCGATTTGTTAATCACATTGAGACACAATTGGATTATGATTAATAGTTTGAGTAAAAATGCTTTAAATGGTGTATTAAGCAGTATTTTGTCTGATCACATCATCTTGATAAATGATAAGGAACTTGTTTATATACCAAAATCATATATCTCGTCTATTTATAGCGATATTTCAGTAAAAGACATTCTATACTTAAATAAGAAAGAACAACTTGTAATGCAACAATCGTATAAATCAAAAATCAGTAGTCGAACGCTTAAATTAAAAGGGCGATTTGTTCGTATCATGAAGGAAAATACGATTCGAAAATACAAGATGCAAATAATAGAAGAGAAACCTATTTTAATAGAAGAAACACAATTAGCTAATGCTGAAGAGCAAGAGGAAAATGAGAACTCTCAACAATTGGAAAGCCTTGTTAATGAAGAAATCATCATAAATCCATCCATTGAAACAGAAGAACAGCAAGGCTTTAATGAAGTAGTTCAAAACCTTCCTGCTAATGGCCAAGATGAAGTAATTCTAGAGATATATTCGGAAGAGCATGATAGTGATGATGAACCATTAGAAATGCAATACACGGATGAAGATTTCCTATTGGATGACCATCTGGAGGATTTAATCTTAATAGAAGAAACAGGATTAATGAATGCTGAAGAGCAAGTAGAGAATGAGAGCCCTCAACAATTCGAAAGTATTGTTAATGAAGAAATCATCATAAATCCTTCCATTGAAACAGAGGAACAGTACCACTTTAATGAAGAATTTCATACCCTTTCTGTTAATGGGCAAGATGAAGAACTTCCAATTTTAGATAAAAATATGGAAGAGCTTGATAGTGATGATGAACCATTAGAAATACAATACACCGAGGAAGATTTGCTATTGGAAGATCATCAGGAGATAAAAGAATTCAATAAAAATTTATTGGAAGAAACACAATTAGTAAATGCTGAAGAGCAAGTGGAGAATGAAAGCTCTCGACAATTAGAAATTATTGTTAATGAAGAAGTCATCATAAAACAATCCATTAAAACAGAGGAACAGCACCACTTTAATGAAGAAGTTCATACCCTTCCTGTTAATGGGCAAGATGAAGAACTTCCTTTATTAGAGAAATATACGGAAGAGCTTGATAGTGATGATAAATCATTAGAAATGCAAATGCAATACACTGATGAAGATATCCTATTCGATGACCATCAAGAGATAGAAGAATTCAATGAAGATTTATTGGAAGAAACACAATTAGCTAATGCTGAAGAGCAAAAGGAAAATGAAAACTCACAACAATTAGAAATTATTGTTAATGAAGAAGTCATCATGCATTCAAATTTTTCCATTGAAACAGAGGAACAGCAACACTTCAATGAAGTTCAAAACCTTCCTATTAATGAGCAAGACTTTGTAACTCAAATACTAGAAAAATATACTGAATTTCATGATAGTGATGATAAACCAACAGAATTTCAAATGCAATTCAAGGATGAAGACTTCCTGCTGGATGATCATCAGGAGATAAAAGAATTAGATGCAGATGATTTTATAGATGAACAAACCGAAGCCGATTTAAAAGAAAAAAGAGTATTATTAACCGCATTGAGTAACATAAACGAGCTATCTACTATTGCTATTCAAAAAAAATCTTCGCTAATAAATGAATTTGAAAACCTTGTTGATCTTACTGAAACAATTTCTATGCAACCTAAGGAATATAGCGAAGAGAACAACTCAGTGCTAAATAAGTATGAACCTGAGATGAACGAAGAAAATCCAGAGCGAGTTATATCCATAAGTCCGATAGAAGTAAAGGCTTTATTGGAGAAGCAGTATTTTGCACTAATGAATTATGCCGCTTCCGCAGTAGCACACAATTATACTAATTTTGCGATTAACGAGGATTCCGAGCACTGGAACACAAACAACTCTACACAACAAAATAAAATGGTAGAAAAACAGTATGATTCCTTAATGAGACATGCAGCAAAGATGTATCGTCAAATAAGAGACTATTCATTAGAAATAAGCGAATGAAAGAAAAAGTTTTATAAGAGGTACAAGATATTGTATAAAGAACTTATACCTATGTTAGTTAGATGAATTGGGTACTAATTTAAAAGGAGTTGTGACCTTGAATAAAATTATTCAAAGTCTTATCAAGGAATTTATTCAAATAGAGGTTTCAGGGAAAAAATATGTCAATGGTACTCTGATTGATTTAGGTAGTGATGTGATAGTGCTTTTTAATGGCTTAGATTATATGTACATTCCACTATTTCATATTCAAAGTGTAAAGATAGGAAGTAAAGATGAATATGTTATACAGGATCCGATAGATTTCCCAAGCATTAAAACAGAACATCTTAATCTGGAATTGTCCCTTAATGAAACCTTATTACAAGCAAAAGGGAAACATGTAGAGATTTTCATTGCAGAAGATCAATCGCTGAATGGTCAAGTAACTCGAATTAGAGATGACTACTTTGAATTCTTTTCTCCTATTTACAGAACCATGTATATTTCAACTAAACATTTGAAGTGGCTTATTCCTATTGGTCAAAATGAAAGCCTTTATGGTTTGAATAATAAAGATCTCTCTTTTCCAAAAGATATACTTGCAGACACATTTAAAGATCAAATAGAAAAGTTTATAAATTCATTAGTAGTAATTAATATCGGTGGAAGAAGAAGCCATTTAGGTAAAATGAACAAATTGGAGGATCAGATTATAGAGATTGAAGGAGCAAGAACAGCTCCAATCTATCTAAACTTAAACCATATTCAAACTTTGCACCAGGTATAAATGAAAATGCTAATTGGTTTTACAACATAATAGAAGCATGAAAACTTTTCATGCTTCTAAAAAAAAAAATACATAAAAATAAAAAAATCGTCATCCTTGGAGAGACGATTTTTTTATTTTTATTTGTATAAGGACATACACCACGTTTCTCTTTGGATGGAATGAATATACATACATGGACAAACAAAAATAGAGAGGAAATGGTTTATGTATGAGTTTTCATGTTGGAGTCGCCAGTTTGGTGTTCCTAACTACTATGCTAGTCATTTTTTGGAGACCTAGAGGACTGAACGAGGCATGGCCAGCGTCAATTGGAGCAGCGGTTATATTACTGCTAGGTATAGTTTCCAGTGCAGACATTTTGGATATTTTGAATAAAATTGGTGGAGCATCCATTACAATAATGGCGACAATTGTTATGGCCGTAATACTAGAAAGTTTTGGATTTTTTAACTGGGCAGCTGCAAGACTTGCGAATTTAGCCAAGGGTTCGGGTCATCGTTTATATTGGTATATTCAATTGCTTTGTTTTTTAATGACGCTTTTATTTAATAATGATGGAAGTATTTTAATAACTACTCCCATCCTGATACTACTACTTAAAAATTTGCGACTAAAACCACGTCAACAGATTCCTTATCTGTTAAGCGGTGCACTAATTGCAACAGCTTCAAGTGCTCCAATTGGTGTAAGTAATATTGTTAATTTAATCGCGCTTGAGATCGTTCATATGACTCTTTGGATGCATACAGCAATGATGTTTGTACCCGCTACATTAGGCTTGTTATTTATGTCTTACTTGATGTATATAGTAGTGAGAAAAAACTTGCCAAAAACATTACCAAATTCACCTATAGATATAGAAGAAACATTTTTTACCGAAAATTTTCATCCTTTAAAGACGAAAATCCCTATAGAAACAAAACGCAAGCGAACTAGATTTATGTTAAAGTTGTTACTATTTGTATTTATAATGCGTTGTCTCCTATTCGTTGCATCTTATATAAACGTACCAATAGAAATCGTTGCAGTTCTTGGGTCAGTGGTACTACTAATTTGGAGATGGTATCATTTAAGGACTAACCCAGTAGATATTTTAAAGAAAACTCCTTGGCACATTCTTATTTTTGCATTTTCAATGTATGTAATTATTTATGGCTTGAATAATGTAGGCCTTACAGCTTTGTTAGTTCAATGGTTTGAACCAATTGTAAACCAGGGGTTATTTCAAGCTAGCTTTATCATGGGAGGACTTGTTTCGGTACTTTCGAACTTGTTTAATAATCACCCCGCCTTAATGATTGGAACACTTACCTTAACAGAAATGGGACTTGATTCTATCACATTAAAGACAATTTATCTTGCAAATATCATTGGTAGTGATATGGGATCGTTATTACTCCCTATTGGTACACTAGCTTCCCTTATTTGGATGCATATTTTAAGAAAAAGCAAAATAGAAATTACTTGGAAGGATTATCTAAGCGTAACTTTAATCGTTATACCCATAACAACTATTGTAACGCTTACACTATTATTTTTCTGGGTACAGATGGTATTTAAATAATAAATTGGAAGGTTGGAAACTATATTTACAAATAATTTAATTTTCAATCAGGATTTTGACTTAAAGAGAACAAGTTACATGAGAGATATTAAAAAAATATTAAAAAAAGCAGGAAATTCTACAATAGTTTCCTGCTAATCTCTTTTTAGAATAGAAAAAAGATTCCTTAAATACATTTATAAAATGTTTTTAAAAAGAATCTATATGTGATTGATTATTTAATTTAAGGTATAGCATGCGAACGATCTGTACAGATAAGTATAATAGCAAAGCCCAAAGATTCAAAGAACAGCAGTGGAATTCATATTTATACTTTCAATGGGCATCTATTTATATACACACCTATTGTGCAATTGTTCTTAATATGTATATGTATCATTAGTTGAAATTGCTACTGATTTAATGGAATACATAAAAAAGCAGGATGAATGATCATCCCGCCCTAAAACATTTGATTTAAATTAAAACTTTCTCCATTGCCCGATGAGGAATACTTGCTTCTAAAAATTCTGGAGATGTAATTGTGTAGTTTCTTTTTTCATAAAATGAAATAGCATGACTTTGTGCATTTAGTTTTAGTTTATGGAATTCTTTCGATAGTGCATACTCTTCCATACACTGCATCATTAAGTTGCCATAATTTTTACCTCGATATTCAGGAAGAATGCAAACACGTTCTACTTTCCCAAGAGAAGGCCCTACTGTTCTAATTCTTCCAGCACCAAAAGGTATTTCACCATCATACGCAACAAAGTGGATAGCTTCTTGATCATATTCATCCAGTTCCATGTGAAGCGGCACATCTTGCTCTTCTACAAAAACTTTTCTTCTAATGAAAATTGCATCTTGATATTCTTTATCTGTTTCAACTTTTTTAGCATAAACCAAGAATTATTCAGCTCCAGACAATCTAAATGTTTCGTAAACAGTCCAAGAACCGTCCTCTAGTTGATAAAGTAAATGAAGTCGATCAATTTCTTCCTCAAATTCTGCACCAATCATTTTTAACTGTGGATAAATATCGTCGTGTTCACTAGAATTCATTTTTTGAGCAATCGTAATGTGAGGTACAAATGTATAATTTGCCTCATCGCTAAATTCAATAGCATTTAAATCCTGATGAAGTGCTAATAGCTCATTTGTAGGCTCTACTTTAAAATAAATAGCATTAGTTACTGGGGCAAAAGAACTCACTTTAGAAGTCTTTAATGTAAATGGCTTATGATTTTTGACCACTTGTGCAACTTGTTCTGCTACTGTTTTAATTTCCTTTTCGTCTGCTTCAAATACACCCTTTATCGTCATGTGTGGTGTAATAAGTGAATAGTGAGGATCATAACGCTTTCTATAAGAGTTAGCAAAATCCTGAACTTTTTTTGATGGGAAAGCAACAATACCGTATTTCATTTTTCATTACCTCCTCGAATTTTTTACAGATCACCTTATCATTATAACAAAAAAATATTTATAAACTGAAATTGTTTTTTAATGATCTCTTCATATCTGGTTGCCATAGCTTCCATGTATGGTTTCCATCTAATTCGTCATAAAATGTCGTAAATCCTTTTTTTATGAATAAATTATGCAAAGATCTATTAGGAGTAACAAAGTCTGTAATTAATCCATCGCCTGTTTTAACATCCGTCTCTTCCTTGCCAATAACATGATAAAGAGAAAATGCATGTATTACTTTATGATTTTCAACCTGATTCAATACATAATCATTTACAAGGGGAGAATGCAAAATAACTTTACCAAATGTATTTGGATATTGAAGAGCCGTAAGTAATGATACGGTAGCTGCAAGCGAATCACCGATTAATGCTCTACCTAATCCAATTTGATAAGTAGGGTAATTGGCATCAATATATGGAACAAGTTCATGTGCTAAAAAGCGAATGTATGCATTGTGCTTTTCACCCTCCGGATGGTATTTTGCTCTACGATCTTTCACATTTTTGTAAGGAATACCTACAATAATAAGATTTTCAATTTCATTTTCTTCATAAAGCTCGTCAGCAACGCGGGTAATTCTCCCTAATTGAAAATAGTCTTTACCATCATTTGCAATAAGTACACTGTATTTATATAAAGGTGAATAATTTGGTGGTAAATAAATGAGTAATTGCATTTCTTCTTGTAAAGACTCACTAAAAAATGTTAGATCTTTTACAACTCCTTTATTCATAAAGAACCTCCTACAATAATCATGTTGTATAGAAATTGTAACATATACATGAAGAGAGGTATAATTAACAACAACTAGAATATGGTAGTGTCATTTATTTCGATGGATAAGATGAGGAAAGAGCGCTGAGTTCAAAATAAATCAGATATATAAAGGGGTTAATTAAATTGGACAGACAGACATCAAGAGTACATTCACGAACTGTTGAGAAGGCTGCAAATGATGCATTACTTCGTAGGGGAGTGACCATTGAAGAGATTGCTAAAATAGTGTATGAAATGCAATTTCCCTACAATGAAGGTCTAACAATTGAGCATTGTATCGAATCGATTAAAAGTGTTTTAAAGAAAAGAGAAATGCAGCACGCCATTTTAGTGGGGATTGAATTAGATGAACTCGCTGAGAAAAAGTTATTATCGGAACCTTTGCAACAAATTGTAGAAGCAGACGAAGGGTTATTTGGCATTGATGAAACGATTGCTCTTGGAGCAGTATATACGTATGGAAGTATTGCCGTGACAACTTTCGGTCATTTAGACAAAAATAAAATCGGTATTATTTCAAAATTGGACACAAAAGCAGAAAACGGTATTATCCATACATTTTTAGATGATATAGTTGCTAGTATTGCTGCAAGCGCCGCTTCTCGGTTGGCACATCGAACACGTGATTTAGCAGAGGCAAACGAAACATTTGAGGATATCCCTCCAGAAGAAACTGCACCAGAAACAAAGATTAAAGGATCTCGAACTTAAATGGCTTTATTAAAATTCAATGTTGTTATGGAAAGAATGAAAGTGTAGTAATTGATAGGCATTAGTGCTTGCCAAAAGCTACGCATGGGCATTAAGTTTTTCAGTGACCTTCGTGCTGCATGCAGCGTGTGGGTTTGATGTTTCAGTACAATTTCATTTCTATAAAGTTCTTCATATAATATTTAAACAACAAAGCTGCCAGGTCAGGTTAAAATCAACAGTAACAAATAATATAACAAAGTCGCGTCCGAATTTTATCTTCGGACGCGACTTTGTGCTTCTCCTATTATGTGTATTAACACTCAAGTAACTTATAATAAAAGTACTTTATTATTCTCTAGCTTTACTAAAGCCTGCTTTAATTGCTTCCTCTTCTGTGCAAAACCATTCTTCCGGTTTAGTTACATCATAATTATTTCCACTAGGAACATGATAAATTTTCTTGCCTTCTCTGTTAATATTTCCTTTAATCAAACATTTACCAATTGCCTCCTTGGAAGAATCCTTATCATTGACAAACACGGAAGAATTAAAACCACGTGATGTAACATAGTTGGGGGTTTCCCATACTCCAACTTTCTGTTTCTCCGCAATTTTAGAAGCTTTTTCAAAGTCGTCTAAATACCTTGTGTTTGGGGGAAATACGTACGCTACACGTGCTAAGCCTTCTTCTAAGAGAGATTCTTGTACACTTACTCCATCTATGTATATATACGCGAGCATGCGACCGTAATCATCTAATCGATTTCCAACGTCAAATTCAATTGTCAACTCACCGCTGTTTAGAATTTCATTATTTCTATACTTTGCTTCGTCGCTTAAAGGCTGTGTACCCAGTTGTTTGTGGTTTGTTTCAGGAGTGTCAATAAGTAAATATCGAATTGTTTCCACATTTCCATTATAATTTACCTTAATTGTATCTCCATCAATTACTTCAATGAGTTCTACAGGAATTTGTTCAGAAGTTCCGCTCGTTTTGGTTATACCAGAAGAAGAAATTTCCTCACAACCAAAAAGAAAAGAAATAAGTGTTAATAACAATAATTTTTTCATTTTTATCACCTTCATTAGTTTAGCATATAAATAAAGGAGAGATAATGTTGACGCACATAATAGAATTACCATTTGCTTATCGTTTCGATGAGGCGATCACAAGATTATCGTTAGACCCTCTAAATTCTGTAGATTTAGCAAATCAAACAGTAAGAGTTCCATTAGATCATTCTATTATTACTATTAAAAGTATCGGATCACATCGAGAGCCAAAGTTTATTCTAACCGGAATAGAATCGGAGCAACAGCTTCAACGTATATTGTCCATTTTTCATTTTGATAGGAGTCTAGATGCTGTTCATACACATTTTATAAATACAAATCTAAAGGATTTGTTTATAAAATTTGAAGGAACACCAATAGTTACAGATTATTCTTTATACGCAAATATTCTAAAAAGTATTATTCATCAACAATTAAATCTTTCATTTGCAAGAACATTAACGACTCGATTTGTTCAGACATTTGGAGAACAGGTAGAGGATGTGTGGGTCTATCCTTCAGCAGATAAAATAGCAGCACTAGAAGTGGATATACTTAGAGGTATGCAATTTAGCACAAGAAAAGCGGAATATATCATTGGAATTTCTAGAGCTATTGCACAAGGAGAACTAGCCTTAGAAACACTCGCCAATGAAACTGATGAGATAATCATAAAAAAGTTGACTTCCTATCGTGGAATAGGTCCTTGGACTGCAGAAAGCTTTTTGCTTTTTGGTCTTGGGAGGGATAATTTATTTCCATTAGGAGACATCGGACTCCAAAACTCTTTAAAACAACTATGGAATATGGAGCAGAAGCCTTCGAAAGAAGAAATCATTGTCCATTTTGAATCTTGGTCACCTTACTTAAGTTACGCCTCTTTATACTTATGGAGAAATATTGAATAAAAAATCAGCTTCCTTTATATAATAAGAGGGAAGCTGATTCTATGTGAATACATTATTCAATTATTGCTCTCCATTTCGTCTTGTACTTCCTTGAAGTATAAAAACGACTCTTCATCCAATTCATCTATTCGTTCCTTATTAATCCCCATTGCAATTGCTCCAGTAAAAATTGTTTCCCACCAGGTTTCTGTTATTGTCATTTCTATTTCCTCCTTTAATTTTCGTTTGTCCATTTGACCAATATATACCCTAAAAAGTTTAGTTAACAAACTTGTTAATTGGAAAATGAATCAAATATCACACAACCAAAGCAAGACTTATAGACTAATGGAGTGGAAAGTGTAAAAGAAATTTCCTTACATAAAGAGTATCTCCACTTTTGATAAGAATCATGTATTTCTAAAAAAAAGTTATATGTAATATTCTTTCCTAGACTAGAAAATAATTGTATGATTCTTTTATATAGGCGTTTATATTTATTGAACTTGAATGAAAAAAGGAGATGCTTAAATGAATTTTACTGCCCAACAATTGGAGGAAATAATAGAAGAACATCATAATTTTTTTTATTCTCGGAAAACAAGAACGGCTAAATTTAGGTTAGAACAACTCGAAAAATTAAAAAACTCAATCAAAAAATATGAAAAGGAAGTTATTAAAGCTTTATATGATGATTTGCGTAAAAGTGAATTTGAGGCATATACTACCGAAATTGGGCTCATATATGACAATATATCTTTAATGAAAAAAAACTTGGAAAAATGGATGGAACCTAAGCAAGTTAAAACACCATTAGCATTAATGCCATCAAAAAGTTTTATCGTAAATGACCCTTATGGAACCGTCCTAATTATTGCTCCATTTAACTATCCGTTTCAATTAGTGATGGAACCGCTTTTGGGAGCAATTTGTGGAGGGAATTGTGCGATAATAAAGCCCTCTGAATTTACTCCACATACTACTGAAGTGGTTAAGAAAATAATAGAAGAGACATTTGATACCGGGTATATACGAGTGTTGGAAGGTGAAAAGGAAGAAACTTCATTATTAATCCACGCTCCTTTCGATTTCATCTTTTTTACGGGAAGCGTAAAAGTAGGGAAAATTGTTATGAAGGCTGCTTCAGAACGCTTGACTCCTATCGCTCTTGAATTGGGTGGGAAAAGTCCAGTAATAGTAGATCATACTGCTAATCTTGAAGTAGCAGCAAAACGAATTGTCTGGGGGAAATTAGTGAACTCGGGCCAAACTTGTATCGCACCCGATTATGTTTTGGTTGAAGAAAAAGTAAAAGAAAAGTTTGTTGAGCTTTTAAAGCAATCCATTCATCAGTTTTATGGAGAAAATATTCAAAGTAGTGGCGATTTAGGGAGAATTGTAAATACGACTCAATTTGACCGATTGAAAATAATTCTGGAAAAAGAAAAAGATCAAATTATTTTTGGGGGAAATGCCGATAAGGACGATTTGTATATAGAACCTACTTTATTAGATGGTGTTAGTTTTTCAAGTCCTTCTATGGAAGATGAAATATTTGGTCCGATTTTACCCATCATTTCATATGACAATTTACCGGCAATAATTCGACAAATTCGTAAGTTACCTAAGCCACTCTCAGCATATATGTTTAGTGAACATGAGCGGGCTCAAAATTATTTCTTAGAAGAGTTTTCATTTGGCGGAGGTTGTATAAATGATACAATATCCCACGCTGGAAGTGCTTTTTTACCTTTTGGCGGCATAGGTAACTCCGGAGTACATGCCTACCATGGTGAGGCAAGTTTTACTTTGTTTACCCATCAAAAATCTATTCTTAAAAAGAATACGAAATTACCAATTGACATTGTATTTCCACCATATAAAAATAAAGTTAAACTTGTTAGAAGCCTTTTAAAATAATAAAAAACATCCACGATTGTTACAAATCTGTGGATGTTTTTTGTACTTTTTAATAAAAAAAGGAAGTACATATCAAAATGTATAGAGTCTTTAAAGATTATTTATGTTAAATTATAAGAAAACCATTACTTATTCCTTATTTTGAAATAAATATAAATAACTAATAATAGAAAAATAATAATGACAATGTAACTAATTCATCGAAAGGAGAAAGAGAAAATTATGGGATCTATTTTTGATACAAAATCAGATGAACTACTATATACAGTAAAAAAGGCGATTTTTAATGAGTCTTTAGCTGAAGATATAATCCTTCAAGAACAACTAGAAGATGCTTTCTTTAAAATGGAATTAATGGATTATGCCTTAAATGAAACAATGATAGTAGCAGTTACTAATAGATCTGGTCAAATCTTATATGTGAATGATCGATTTGTAGAAATATCTGGTTATAAAAAACATGAATTAGTTGGAAATACACATAAAGTGGTGAATTCCAACGCACACCCAGCTTCCTTTTTTCGAAAGATGTGGAATACTATTTTAAGTGGTGAAGTTTGGGAAGGCGAAATATGTAATCGAAGAAAAAATGGTGAATTATATTGGGTAAAAACATATATTCTACCTGTCGAATTAAATGAAAAAGAGTCTTATTTCTTGAGTATCCGAACGGATATAACATCAGAAAAAGAAAAAGAAAAATTGTTGCAATCCTCTTTAGTAGCATCCTTTGCAACTGTAGTGAATTATGTAAATAACTTAGTATTTCAAGTAAAACACGATGCTTTCGGAAATTTTGGCTTTTCTTTATTGAGCGGAAAAATAGCCCATGAATATTTATCAAAACGAGGATTAGAGCCTGTTCAACCTTCTAGAGATACATTTTTGGAAAAGAATTTATTTCTATCTACACCTATTGATGCTTATTTCTCCAATGAAATGGCCGAAAGATTAGTTGGCCACCTCCAAAATGTGTTTAAGGGGGAGGAAGTATCATATAAAGAATGGTTTGATAATAGATGTATTTACATAACACTTTCACCTTATGAGCATAAAGGAAAAGTTACAGCTGCGGTGGGATTTGGTAATGACATAACCGAGTTAGAGTTTGCTAGAAAAAAATTATCAGAAATTGCGTATTTTGATCATTTAACCAATACTTTTAATGCTGCTGCTCTAGAAAGAGATGTAATTAATAAGATAAATGAAAAAAAGCCTTTCAGCTTTTTATATTTGGATTTGGATCATTTTAAAAATATTAATGACTCCCTAGGACACGTAACTGGAGATAAATTATTGAAAAAAGTTACTTCGAGAATAAAGAAATTTATTCACACAAAAGGGGAAGGTCTCTTATATCGAATTGGAGGAGATGAATTTGTACTTCTACTAGACGATGACCAACTATTAGATACACCACATCGTTGTGCTGAGTTATTAATACACGAGATGGAGCAACCATTCTTAATTGATGAAATGGAAGTATATATCTCTTGTTCAGTAGGAATTTCTATTTATACAAACCATGGTACAACTTATAATTCATTACACCGTTCTGCAGATTTGGCCTTAAATGTTTCGAAAGAGATTGGAAAGAGAAATGTAGTAGTTTTTGATGAATCACATGTAGAAGGTTTTGTAAATAAGGTTCAATTAGAAAGCGATATACGAACAGGTCTTAAGAAAAAAGAGTTTATATTAGTATATCAGCCAAAAATCGATTTAAAAACAGAGACGGTTTATGGTTATGAAGCGTTGATTCGATGGAATAAAAAAGGTAGAGACATGATTCCTCCTAATGATTTTATACCTTTTGCGGAAGAAACAGGGCTCATTATTCCTTTAGGTAAATATGTATTGAGAAAAGCCTGTAAGCAAGCAGTAGAATGGATTAAGATGGGGGTTGTGTTTCGTACCGTATCTGTAAATATAAGCCCTGCAGAACTCGAACAAAATGATTTTTTTCAAAATATCCAATTAATATTGAAAGAAACAGGATTACCAGCACATTATTTAGAGCTTGAAGTTACCGAAAACGTATTAATGAAAAATATTGAACGTTTAACAAATGTATTAATTGACTTAAAAGAGCTTGGTATTAAAATTGCGATGGATGATTTTGGTTCAGGTTTTTCTAATTTTCGATACTTAAGTGATTTGCCGATTCATACATTAAAAATGGACCGTATGTTTATGAATCGAATTGTCGAAAATAGAGACGAAGTAATTGTTGAATCAATTATACGAATTGGTCATAGCTTGGGATTAGAGGTTGTTGCAGAGGGAGTAGAAACAAAAGAGGTAATTGATTTTCTTAAGTTACATGATTGCCATTCAGTTCAAGGTTTTTATTATTCTAAACCATTGCATGCAGAAGAAATTCCAAACTTTAAACTATGAGGATTGCTTTATTAGCAGTCCTTTATTTTATAATCGATTAGATTGAATAGATTTCTCTCCTTGTAATGCTTTTCGCTTCAATAGTCACTAAAATGGTATACTAAATATAAGGAATTTAGAATCCATCAAAATGGTACGATAAAAACCTAAGTACATAAAACAAAAATAAGTTCTCAATTGATCCTGTAAGAAAACAATTAAATTTGTTAAAATAAAAGAGTGTACAAGGAGAATAAATATGTCATTTACATTTAATAAAGAAGAAACTATTGCACTGTTAAAGCAATTAGTTGAAATACCAAGTCCATCAGGTTATACGAAAGAGATTATGGATTTTATGGAAAAAATATTAGAAGATATACAAGTTACTTATAAACGAACAAATAAAGGTGCTTTGATTGCTACTATTCCTGGAAAAGATGACACCAAGCAACGTTTGCTAACCGCGCATACCGATACCCTAGGAGGGATGGTGAAAGAAGTTAAGTCGAGTGGAAGATTAAAGCTTACAATGGTAGGTGGCTTCAATTGGAATGCTGTAGAAGGTGAGTATTGCACAATTCACACTGCGGACGGTAAAAGAATACGTGGTACGATACTTATGCACCAAACAACTGTTCATGTATATAAGAATGCCAGCGGATTAGCTCGAGATGAAAATAATATAGAAGTTCGTGTCGATGAAAAAGTAACAAACGCAGAAGAGACACGTAAGTTAGGTATTGAAGTAGGCGATTTTGTTTCCTTTGATCCTCGTTTTGAAGAAACGGAATCAGGTTTTATCAAATCTCGCCATCTAGATGATAAAGCAAGCACAGCATTGTTACTTCAATTGATTAAATTCATTCAAGAAAATAAAGTGACACTTCCACACACAACTCATTTTTATATTTCAAATAATGAGGAAATCGGTTATGGTGGAAACTCGAATATACCAGAACAAGTAATTGAATATATTGCAGTTGACATGGGAGCAATCGGGGATGGACAATCTTCTGATGAGTATACAGTTTCTATTTGTGCGAAAGACTCTTCAGGTCCTTACCATTATGAGTTAACGAGACAGCTTGTAGACCTTGCTAAAATTGAAGATATTGATTATAAATTAGATATTTATCCATACTATGGTTCCGATGCTTCAGCTGCTATACGTGCTGGATATGATGTAAAACATGCATTATTTGGTCCTGGTATTGAAGCATCTCATGCATATGAGCGCACTCATGTGGAGTCATTAGAACAAACCGCTAAACTGCTATTTGCATATGTAAACTCAAAGTTATTGTAGAAATTAGTTAGAGTTTAACTAAATAACTGTTTGATAATTAGAATCAGCAACTAATTCTGCAATAAAATTATGCAGAAAAACCGTTGGCTGGTTCTTTTTTACTTGTATTTTGATGCTCAAATCCATATGATAAAAAAGTAAATAAGAAGGAGATACAAAATATATGGACTTACAAATAAAAAATGAAATATTAAAACGAAGAACCTTTGCGATTATTTCTCATCCCGATGCTGGTAAAACAACTATTACTGAAAAGCTTTTATATTTCGGTGGAGCTATTCGGGACGCGGGTACGGTAAAAGGGAAGAAGTCTGGGAAATTTGCAACATCTGACTGGATGGAAATTGAAAAGCAACGTGGTATTTCGGTTACATCTTCTGTCATGCAATTTGACTTTAATAACTGTCGTATTAATATCCTAGATACTCCTGGACACCAAGATTTCAGTGAAGATACGTATCGCACGTTGATGGCTGTTGATAGTGCTGTCATGATTGTTGATGCAGCAAAAGGGATTGAAGCACAAACTTTAAAACTATTTAAAGTTTGTCGTATGAGAGGAATTCCAATCTTTACTTTCATTAATAAGCTTGACCGTCAAGGAAAAGAGCCTTTAGAGCTAATGGAAGAATTAGAGGAAGTTCTAGGAATCCAATCTTACGCAATGAACTGGCCGATAGGTATGGGAAAAGAATTTTTAGGAATTTACGATCGATATAACAAACGGATTGAACAATTCCGAGTGGAAGATGACCAACGATACCTTCCGTTAGATGATGATGGGGAACTTGCAATTGATCATTCGATGAAAGAAACTTCTTATTATACACAGGCTATGGAAGATATCATGTTATTAAATGAAGCTGGAAATGACTTCGATAAAGACAAGGTTCTTTCAGGAGATTTAACTCCTGTATTTTTCGGAAGTGCTTTAACGAATTTTGGTGTTCAAACATTTTTAGAGACGTATTTACAATTTGCTCCTACTCCTCAACCGCGTAAAACGGACAATGGGGAAGAAGTGAGTCCTATAAATGAAGATTTCTCTGGTTTTATCTTTAAAATTCAAGCAAACATGAATCCCGCTCACCGTGACCGTATTGCTTTCGTTCGAATTGTGTCTGGCAAGTTTGATAGAGGCATGAATGTAACACTCGCTCGAACTGGTAAAAACTTCAAAGTGTCACAATCAACACAATTTTTAGCAGATGACCGTGAAACTGTTGAAACAGCAGTAGCGGGCGATATTATCGGTCTTTATGATGTAGGAAACTACCAAATTGGTGATACAGTAGTCGGAGGAAAAAAAGCTTTTAACTATGAAAAACTCCCTCAGTTTACACCAGAACTATTTATGAAAGTGACTGCCAAAAACGTGTTGAAATCCAAGCATTTTCATAAAGGGATCCAACAATTAGTGCAAGAAGGCGCAATTCAATATTATAAAACGCTTCATACAGAAGAAATCATTTTAGGAGCAGTTGGGCAGCTGCAATTTGAAGTATTCGAACACCGCATGAAAAATGAATATAACGTGGAAGTTCGGATGGAGCCGATTGGATCTAAAGTAGCTCGTTGGATTGAAAATGAAGAAGATGTGAAAGAATCTATGACAGGGCCAAGAAGTATGCTTGTTAAAGATCGCTATGACAACTATGTGTTCTTATTTGAAAATGAGTTTGCCACTAGATGGTTCCAAGATAAATATGAACATATTAAATTATATAATCTTCTTTAAGAAATTAGAGGGGCTTACTTTTTAACTAAAGTAGCCTCTTTCTTTGTCGGAAATGCGGTTAAGCCCTCAAATGGATTACTAACCATAGCGAGTAATTGAATGTTGTATTGTTCAATTACTCGCTTTTTTTAGTTGGAACCAGTTGATTTTCGTTCCAGGCGGACGCGTTCCTCGGGGGGAGCGATTAACCATCACCGCCCCTTCGGGTACGTTGTGATGTTTCATCTGTCTCCCTGATCCCGTCGGAGTCGCCGCCTTCCACTTCAATCAACTAGTGAATGTCTACAGAAAAAATCTTCTATCTAAAAATACCTTGTTGAGGTCATCTCCTGGTTCCATAACTAAGAAGTGTTTAAAGGACTTATCGTATTTGGAACACTCAACTAAAGCTACATTAGATAGATATAGCAGATACGGTATCGTATGCAGGTCTATTTGGCATGGAGATAATCTATTGTTGAATTACTTGCTTTTTATATGGAACCCATTGATTTTCGTTCCAGGCGGACGCGTTCCGCGGGGGGAGCGATGAACCATCACCGCCCCTTCGGGTACGTTGTGATGTTTCATCTGTCTCCCTGATCCCGTCGGAGTCGCCGCCTTCCACTTCAATCAACTAGTGAATATATACAGAAAAAATCTTCTATCTAAAAAACTACCTTGTTACGTTATTATAAAATAAATTAAATGCAGGTGGTGCTTCCGATGATTTCAAACCAAGAAACGCTCCAATTAAGTCCGTTTATGCCAATTTACGATATTGTTGTGCCAATAGATATATGCTCCGCAAATCATTGAACTAGTTGATTTTTCCTTTAAGTTAAAAACAAAATATTGTATAGATAATGTTTACAAAGCTATCTCACCCATTCGTATGTTCAAAATTTATTACAAAAATCACTTTATAATAATAAAAGGTAATGAGATAGCTAATGACTTCCTACTGTTGAAAGCGAGTTAAACATCGCAAATTGCTAGATTCTCTCAATATTGCAAATCTCGACAATAAACGCATTTATTTTGTGTAATATAAATTTGAACTCTGCCATTCTAGGGCATATGATAGTATTAGCAAAATAGAAGGTGGTCCCTGAAAAATGAAAATAAGTGATTTCTCCATAAAAAGACCGGTTTTTACCACAGTTATCATGTTTCTAATTCTTATACTTGGTGGAGTTTCATTCTTTAAAATTCCAGTAACTTTAATTCCCGACTTAAATCCCCCAGTGGCTGTAGTAGTAACAAGTTATCCAGGGGCAAGCTCGGTAGAAGTAAATGAAAAAATTACAAAACCTTTAGAGGAATCTTTAAGTACTTTACCGGGGATCAAGTCTGTAAAAAGTACTTCTCAAGAAGGTGCAAACTTCATCTTAATGGAGTTTGAATGGTCCACGGATATGGATGATATTGAATTAGATATTATGCAACGTATTGATTTAACTACCATTCCGGAAGGAGCATTAAAACCACAGTATTTAAAATTTGACCCTGCACAGTTTCCGATTATTCAATTGTCACTTAGTGGGACAAGTACTGATGGGGATATTCGTTTAGTGGCCGAGAAACTAGAAAAAGAATTAATCAGAACAGATGGAGTAGCTAATGTTAATATATCTGGCTCTCTTGTGGAAGAGGTGCAAATACTACTAAATCAAAATGCATTAGAAGAAAAAGGACTAACTCAAAGCGATATTGTTCAATTAATTCAAGCAAATAATATTTCTCTTCCTGGAAATCCAGTGGAAACAGACGATAAAAAATCACTTACGACTAGAATAGTTAGTACGTTAACGAGTGTAGAGGATATTAAAAATCTAGTAATTACAGTGAATCCACTTGATGGAAAAAAAGTAACGATTGCAGATATTGCTACAGTAGAATTGACTGAACAGGATCAAAACTCTGAGACGAGAGCGAATAACGAACCTGCAGTTTTACTATCCGTTTTTCAGGAATCTAATGCAAATACGGCTGATGTATCCATAGCTTTTCAACAAGCATTGGATGAGCAACTTTCTAAAAAAGAATATAGTGGTATAAAAGCAAATATTTTATTTGACCAAGGAGATTACATACAGGTTGCAATTGACAATATTGGCACCACACTTGTTAGCGGTGGTATTCTTGCGATGCTTATCCTATTTATTTTCTTAAAAGGTATAAGAAGTCCCATTATTGTAGGTGTCGCAATACCTTATTCTGTCATAGTTACATTTGTTTTAATGTATTTTGCAGGGTTTTCCCTAAATATCATGACGCTAGGAGCGTTAGCACTTGGTATTGGAATGCTAGTAGATAATTCCATTGTAGTAATAGAGAACATTGAAAGGCATTTAGGATTAGGTAAAGATCCTAAGGAAGCCACCTATATTGGAACAAAAGAAGTCATAGGAGCAATTACAGCGTCTACACTAACAACCGTAGCTGTTTTTGTACCTGTAGTTTTTCTTTCTGGATTGATTGGCCAGATTTTCACTGAGTTTGCATTAACTATATCATTTAGTTTATTTGCTTCCTTAGTCGTTGCGATAACAGTTATACCAATGATGGCAAGTAGAATGCTGAAGAAGCCAAAGGGGAACCTGGAAGCAAAAAGAAGAAGGTCGAAAGCATACAACAACTTTGAGCGATCTATAAAATGGTCATTGTCTCATCGTGCTATTATCCTTTCGCTAACAGCAATTTTATTAGTAATTTCAACTGTGGGCTTATTCCGTACGGGAACAGAATTTTTACCTGCAACTGATGAAGGGTTTGTTACGATTGCAGTGAGGCTTGAAAATGGCTCCTCAATAGCTGCAACAGACGAAGTAGTAAAGAAAATTGAGGGAAAATTGCAAGAAGAAAAAGATGTTGAAGTATATGTAAGTTTCGTAGGAGGCAATCAAGAAGGACAGTCAAGGGGAACTTCCAGATCAAACTTGGCAGAAATATCCGTTAAGCTAATACCATTAGATGAAAGAGAGAGATCTATTTTTACTTTTGTAGATGAAGTTCAACCTAAAGTAATAGAAGCAGTTGGAGAAAATGTAGAAGTTAACTTTAATTTACAAACAGCTGCTGGATCAGCTCCTAACTCATTGTCATTTACCTTAACTTCTGCAAATAAAGAACAGTTGAATAATACAGTAAATAAAGTGACTAAAGAAATAGAAAAGATAAATGGAATAACAAAAATAAGAAATGACTTAACCGAAACAATTGACGAAGTGCAAATGACGGTGAAGAGAGATGCGGCTACCGAGTATGGTCTTGCACCAGCCCAAATAGCCCAAACCGTAAATAATGTAACAAGAGGCGTATTTGCTACACAAATTATTTCGGAGCAGGAAGAAGTTTACGGAGTTTATGTAAAATATGACGAAGCTTATCGAAATAGTGTCGATCAACTAAAGCAATTAAAACTTAGAACACCATCTGGTCTATACGTTTCATTACAGGATGTAGCAGATATAGATGTTGCAAAGGGACCATTAACAATCCGACGAGTAAATCAAGCAGGTGCAGTTACATTTACAGTTAAATATGATTCTAAGATTTCTTTAGGGGAAATGTCTAATTCAGTTGATGCCGCAATTGAAAGAGCGCAAGTGCCAAACAATGTATCCGTCTCATTTGGTGGAGATCGAGAGTTATTAGACAACGCAAAAAATGATATGATTTTAGCTGTTTTATTGGCTGTAGTTTTAGTATATATTGTGATGGCTGCCCAGTTTGAATCGTACAAATATCCATTTGTTATTATGTTTACAGTACCCCTAATTGTTATTGGGATATTTTTTGGTTTATTTACTACGAATACACCTATAAGTATTTCGGCAGTTATAGGAGTTCTTATCTTAGTTGGCATAGTGGTGAATAATGGAATTGTATTAGTGGAATATATTAATCAGCGAAAAGCTGAGGGAATGGCATCTTATGAAGCTATAACAACATCGGTTCGAGATCGTGTAAGACCGATACTAATGACTGCGTTAACGACCATTTTAGGATTGGTACCACTTGCTTTAGGAATTGGAGAAGGTACAGAAATTAATCAGCCAATGGGTATTTCAGTAATCGGTGGATTAATTAGTTCAACGTTTTTAACTTTATATGTTGTTCCTGTAATTTATAGTTTATTTGATAAAGAAACAAGAAAAAGTGCAACATCTCAAGATTAGGCTACCTTAAATTTCATTCAGAGTACGTCCGCATGAGCCGCTGTATGCGCAAGCCCATCCGTGCTCCTGCGCAAAGCTCGTCGCAAAATAAATTTCGCTGTCTCATACGGCACGTCATGCGGCTCGCAAGGCGCGAATGCCAGTGTATTCTTTTGACGGAATAAACTAGGTTCGATTAATGTATTGTTTATCAATTATCCCTAAAATAGGATGTAGGACTTCTTCTTTCGATAGTTATGTTAAATTCATTGGGATGTCTAGAGAATGTGCGCCTTAAACGCCGCAAGAGTGCGAAGAATGAGACCCCGTAAAGAATAATGGGAGCGACAAAGGAGCGACTCATCCTGCGGAGGCTCATGCGTAGCGTGCGGCAAGGGCACATCCGTATTTCTACTATCAAAGTGCTACTTATGCATGGACTTGGAAGGATACATCACTAACTATTGGCATTCGCGCTGGCCGCACGTCCGCATGAGCCCGCTGTATGCGCAAGCGCATTTCGCTGTCTCATACGGCACGTCATGCGGCTCGCAAGGCGCGAATGCCAGTGACCACTCTTGAGAGTGAGTAAAGTAGATTCAATATTGTATTATTAATCAACAATCTTGAAAACTAGATTAGGATTGCTTCTTTAGATAATTATTTCAAATTCATCGGATTGTCTTCAGGATGTGCGCCTTAAACGCCGCAAGAGCGCGAAGAATGAGACCCCGTAAAGGTGAACTGCGCCCCAATTGTTGGACACACATCTAACATTGGAGGTGCATTTTTTCATGGCTAAATTTACAGAAGAACAAAAACTTAAAGCTGTACAATCCTATTTGTTAGGAAAGGAATCGTATCATGGAATCGCAGAACGAATAGGAATTGATCACAAATCCGTCATCAAATGGGTTGCCCTGTTTAAAGAACATGGTATGGAAGGGTTGAAGTTAAGAGGATATACAATCTACTCAAATGAGTTTAAACTAGATGTACTCAAATATATGATCGAAACGGGCGCATCACTGTTAGATATAGCTGTGAAATTCAATATCCCTTCTCCTTTTACAGTACTTAGATGGAAAAATCAGCTGGAGAGAGTTGGGATAGGCGCCCTTATTCAAACCAAAAAGGGGCGTCTTCCATTGAAACAAAATAATCGAAACCTTGATAAGAAATCTTTGCCGAACGAAGTCTCAGTAGAAAAAATGCAAGCTGAAATAGAACGCCTTCGCATGGAAAATGCTTATTTAAAAAAGTTGAATGCCTTAGTTCAAAACAAGGAAAAATCACCAAACAAGACAAAGCGCAAGTAGTCTATGAATTAAGGCATGAGTTTCCGGTGAAAAAGCTCGTTGAGCTTGCAGGGCTCCCACGAAGTACTTACTACTTTATTATCAAGAATATGAATCGTCCTGACCCTGATATGGATTTAAAGGAAATGATCCATACGATTTACCATGAACACGAAGGTCGCTATGGCTATCGCCGAATTCGCGATGAATTAGTGAACCGTGGTCAGAAAGTGAATTGTAAGAAAGTACGACGAATCATGAACAAATTGGGTTTGAAAAGTCTGGTACGTTTGAAAAAATATCGCTCTTACAAAGGGAGAGTCGGTAAAATTGCCCCAAATATTTTAGAACGTAATTTTAAGGCTGACAAGCCAAATGAGAAATGGGTCACTGATATTACAGAGTTTAAATTATTCGGAGAAAAGCTGTATCTATCTCCAGTATTAGATTTATTTAACGGCGAAATCATTACCTATACAATTGGCCCAAGACCAACGTATTCATTGGTGTCTGAGATGTTAGAGAAAGCATTTTCACGATTATCTGAAGGTGACCAACTCTTGATGCATTCTGATCAAGGTTGGCATTACCAAATGAAGCAATACTCTCAGGCTTTGAAAGAACGAGGAATCACACAAAGTATGTCCCGTAAGGGGAACTGTTACGATAATTCTGTGATGGAGAATTTCTTTGGTATTTTGAAATCGGAATTCTTATATTTAAAAGAATTTGAGAGTATAGAGCATTTCAAGTTAGAATTAGCGAAATACATCGAGTACTATAACAACAAACGAATTAAGGCAAAATTAAAAGGACAGAGTCCGATACAATATCGAACTCTGTCCCAACAGGCTGCCTAATGAAAAAACTGTGTCTAACTTTTGGGGTTCACTTCAAGGATGTGGGAGTGACGAAGGAGCGACTCATCCTGCGGAGGCTCATGCGTAGCGTGCGGCAAGCGCACATCCGTATTTCCAATCTCTAAGTAACAATATGAATACTTGAACAGATATCAGCAACTATTGGCATTAGCGTTGGCTGCATATCCGTGTGCGTGTTCTTCTCTAAAAAATGAAGGGTCTTCTTTATGACCCTTTTTTGATATACTTCCTGAAGGGGTGGATATTATGACAAGCGTACTTATAACTGGATTTCCTGGATTCTTAGCTAAAAATATTATAAAAGAGCTTCGGCTAAAAAAGATTTTCACTAATATATATGTTCTTGTACTACCTGTTCAAGTAGATAAGGCAAAAGCAATGATAGAGGATATATACAAAGACGGTATAACCAATAACCAGCTCATCATTGTGGAAGGTGATATTACAGAACCTAATGCAGGAATTAAAAAAGAAACATTAAACATGCTACGAAACGAAGTAGAATATATATGGCATTTGGCAGCAATTTATGATTTAGCAGTTCCAAAAGATATCGCCTGGAAAGTAAATGTTCATGGAACAGAAATGTTTAATAAAATAGTTTTGCAATTTCCTCATATAAAGAGGTATATGTACTTTAGTACGGCCTATGTAGCAGGTACAAGAGAAGGCAAATTATTAGAAACAGAGCTTATTAGACCAAATGGTTTCAAAAATCATTATGAAGAAACAAAATTTGAGGCTGAAGTACTTGTTGAACAACTAAAAGAGTCAGTTCCTGTCACTATAATTAGACCTGGAATCGTGAGGGGAAATTCGATGACGGGGGAAACGACTAAATTTGACGGACCATATTTCTTTATTAATATGATTTCAAATTTAAAAAAATTGCCCATATTACCTTACTTAGGAAAGTCATACTCATTTATTAATGTTGTACCTAGTGATTATATAACGAAAGCATCCATATATTGTTGTTTCAGTGAAGATGCCATTTCGAAAACCGTGCATTTGACCGATCCTAATCCATATCCAGTGGAAGAGGTTTATCGAGCGTTTGTAAAAGAAATAACAGGTAAATTTCCAAAAGGAAGAATACCTTTATTTTTTGCCAAAGCCTCTGTGTCTGTATATCCGGTTCGTAAGTTGTTACAAGTGGAAAAAGAGACACTAGATTATATAACATGGGATTCTTCCTTCGATACAACTGTAGCGGAAGGTATTTTAAAAAAAGGGAACATTAATTGCCCAGACTTTATTGAATCTATCCCTTCAATGATTCGATTTTATAACAAGCATAAAGACGATAAATCCTATCATATTCAAATAAAGTAGATTAATTCTTTACAAATCAATTTACTATAGTTATAATTAATAACATAAATGGATAGACTTTTGACATATGTCAAAGGGGAGTAGCTATAGGGAAACCTATTTCATAATCGTCATTACATGGCACATGCCATCGGTTATGATAGTAATTTTTAAAATTGCTTAGCAAGACCTTTGCCTTTTAATAGGCATGGGTCTTTTTATTTGCAAAAAAGGAGGATATTTATGGATACAGTTTTTTTAGAATATGCATGGGTCTTGCTAGTGTTAGTAGGTCTAGAAGGTTTACTTGCAGCAGATAATGCAGTCGTAATGGCTGTAATGGTAAAACACTTACCAAAAAATCAACAGAAAAAAGCATTATTTTACGGGTTACTTGGAGCGTTTGTTTTTAGATTCCTTGCGCTATTTATGATTACATTCTTAGTGAATATTTGGCAGGTTCAAGCAATAGGAGCAGCTTATCTATTATTCATTTCGATAAAACATATTTATGATCAACGTAAAAAGCCAGGTCCACATATCGATGTAGAAGGAATGGAACCAAAAAAGGGTTCTGGATTTTGGATGACTGTATTAAAAGTAGAGCTTGCAGATATTGCATTTGCAATTGACTCTATGCTTGCAGCAGTAGCTATAGCAGTTACATTACCGTACGTAGGTGACTTTGATATTGGTGGAATAAATGCAGGTCAATTCGCAGTTATGTTCGCAGGTGGAGTAATTGGTCTGATCATTATGCGATTTGCAGCGCATAAATTTGTTAAACTACTTGAGAAGTACCCTTCACTTGAAACAGCAGCATTTTTAATCGTTGGTTGGGTAGGGGTAAAATTGGCAGTATTGACATTGTCACATGACAAAGTTGGAGTTCTACCTCACGATTTCCCACACTCTGCGCCATGGGAAATTACTTTCTGGACAGTATTGCTGGGTATAGCTCTATTAGGATATATATTCGGAGTAGTGAAACACAAAAAAGAAGATACAGAATAATGAATAGAAAAAGTATGAAAAGATAGTGGTTAGACTATCTTTTTATGCTTTTTTTTCTTACAATGAGAAAACAGGTATGTGCTTATTGAAAGGAAACTATTTATGAGAACATTTCAAGTGAAACAAAAGATTAAATTTGCTCCTGCTCAAGTAATCGTTACGTATTATTTTATTGCTATTGCTGTATCAGTAATTCTTCTTAATTTACCAGGTGTTCATAGGCCAGGAGTTCATGTAGATTTTATTGATAGTTTATTTACCGCAGTAAGTGCAGTTAGCGTCACTGGTTTAACAGCGATTAATATTCTTGAAACATATAGTGTATTTGGATACTTTATGTTATTACTGATTCTCCAATTAGGTGGAATTGGAATTATGTCGTTAGGGACATTTATTTGGTTAGTTTCAGGAAAAAAAATTGGACTTCGCGAACGACAGTTAATTATGGTTGACCATAATCAGCCCAAATTATCTGGTGTAGTGAACTTGATTAAAGAAATTGTTAAAATTTTATTGTTAATTCAACTTGTAGGAGCAATTATATTAACTTTATATTTCACACAATATTATGATACATTTAAGGAAGCAATGTTACATGGGATTTTTACTTCTGTTTCGGCCACAACCAATGCGGGGTTTGATATTACAGGTGAATCATTAAAACCATATCATCATGATTACTTTGTTCAAATAATAACTAGCTTATTAATTATTTTTGGAGCAATTGGTTTCCCTGTTTTAATTGAAGTAAAAGAATTTCTTTCTAATAAAAATAAAAATTTTCGTTTTTCCCTGTTTACAAAGCTTACGACGATTACTTATGCGATTCTTTTAGTATTTGGTACATTAATGATTTTTCTGCTTGAAATGTTTAATTCGATGAAAGGGATGGCATGGCATGAAAAGTTTTTCACAGCTTTCTTCCATTCAGTTTCATCTCGTTCAGCAGGTTTAACGACAGTAGATGTTACGTTATTTCAAGAGGGTACAAATTACTTAATTAGTGTTTTGATGTTCATCGGTGCATCTCCTAGCTCTGTTGGTGGTGGGATTCGAACAACAACATTTGCCATTGCTATTTTATTTTTGATCAATTTTTCAAGAGGAAAAGATAATATACAGATCTTTCATCGCGAAATTCATTTAATTGATGTTTTTCGGGCATATGCTGTAATAATATTAGCTCTAGGTATGGTTTTTGCCGCTACCATTTTACTTTCTATTACGGAACCAAATATACCAATTACGTCTTTAATATTTGAAATCACCTCTGCATTTGGTACTTGTGGAATGTCGCTTGGTATTACTGGAGATTTGTCGATTATTGGCAAGATAATTATTATGATTTTAATGTTTATAGGACGAGTAGGTCTAATTTCATTCTTATATACATTAGGCGGAAAAAGTAATAAAACAAAATACCGATTCCCGAAAGAGCGAGTGATTATCGGATAATATTGAAAAAAGCCATTTAATCCGTTATAGGATTAAATGGCTTTGTTGGTTTTGTTCGATAAAGTAGAAATGAGGGGTAGGTCCATTACCAAAAGTAGTTAGTAAATATCCTTCCTTTTCTTTTATAATTCCCTGCTTAAATGAGTCAATACAAATAGAGATTGGAGTGATAAATGTTTGTTTGTATAATTCACGTTCGTTCATCTGTAGAGATGCAAATTCATCACCTGCTAGAGAAGGATTCACCACTAGTTGTTTATATAGAGTGGATTGTTCTTCCTTTGTGATGTCGTTTGACCACCAAGGTTTACGTGGTTGGAACTTTTGTTTAGATAAATAATCAAGTTTCATAACACTTTGAACAACTGGTAACGATAAGTTTTCAATTCCTTCTAAAAAAGTATTCAATCTAATAAATAAATCCTCCAATTGATGACCGATTTTCGACCAATTTCTTTCCTCCCAAAAGGTACCAAATTGTTGGAAGAAATCAAATGGAGTGTCAAAAGTTTGATCGAATAAATATTCAAGTGTTTGATCCATCCGATGTGCATTCCAATATTTTTCTAAAACATCTTCCACTTGTTTTATTCGAAGGATATCGTCAAAAGTTAACACATTATTAGAGAAAATCTCATATGGCGCTTGATCTACATAAACATAACCGTATTTTTCTGCTTCCACTCGTAAACCAGTTCCACGCAGCAATTTTAAAAATCCTAACTGTAATTCCTCCGGGCGCATTTCAAATACTTCATTGAAAGTATTTCTAAAGGAATCATAATCTTCTTCAGGCAGACCGGCTATTAAATCCAAATGTTGATCAATTTTTCCTCCACTTTTAACCATCGTAACCGTGCGTTTTAACTTCTCAAAGTTTTGTCTACGTTTGACAAGTTCATTCGTTAAATCATTCGTAGATTGTACTCCAATTTCAAATCGGAAAAGTCCTGCTGGTGCATTGTCATTCAAAAATTGGATTACTTCTGGTCTCATAATATCAGCAGTTATTTCAAACTGAAAAACTACTCCAGGTAAATGCTCGTCAATTAAGAATTGAAACATTTCCATTGCATAGCTTCTACTTATATTAAAAGTCCTGTCCACAAACTTAATCGTTTTCGCTCCATTTGCCATTAAAAAGCGAATATCTTCCTTTACTTTATCTCTATTGAAATAACGTACTCCTACCTCAATAGAAGATAAACAAAATTGACAGGAGAAAGGGCAGCCGCGACTTGTTTCAATATAGACGATTCGTTTTGATAGAGTTGGTAAATCTTCTTCAAAGCGAAACGGAGATGGTGATTCTCTTAAATCTAATTTTTTTGGTAGCGGATTTAGAATAAATTTGTCGTCTTTTACATATGCTACACCAGGTACATTTTTGAGAGACTGTTTACCGTGAAGGAAGTTTAAGAGCTCCTTAAAAGTAAGTTCACCTTCTCCTACGACAATATAGTCTATTTCTTTTACTTGTCGTAACCATATATTTGTATCGTAAGAAACTTCCGGACCTCCTAAAATTATCTTAATGTTTGGATCCACGGTCTTTAATATTTTAATGACTTTTATCGTTTCTTCGATATTCCAAATATAGCAGCTAAATCCTACTATATCGGGTTTTTTCTGATATAGATCTGCGACTATGTTAAAGGTGGGGTCTTTAATGGTGTATTCGGTGATAAGGGGGGAATATTCTGGTTCTGCATAGGATTTTAAGCAACGAAGTGCCAAATTAGTATGAATGTACTTTGCATTTAGTGTTGTTAAGATTATGTTCATTGTTTATAACTCCTTTTTAAGTATTTCTATTGTAACAATGATTTTTGTTGTCGACAATATAGGTAAAAGGAATCATTTATTTATAAAAAAATATATGAAATAATCAGAATTAACAAATATTTTAAATGCTTCTTTATTTACATACTATATTTACCCCTTTTTGGGATGATTTTTTAATCGTTAGGAGAGGTTGGGTGACATTTGTGGTAGTTGAAGCAAAGTATAAGCAAAAATTTGAACATGTATTTCAACTATATTCTGGAGGGCTAATTTTCATCAATCAGGAAGGAATAATTCTAGAAGTAAATTCAAAAATAGAGAGTATTCTTCAAACTGAAAGAGATGAATTATGCGGGATGAATGCTTTCCATCTTTTAGATATACTTAAAGCAAATCTTGAAAATAAAAAAGAGTTTATAGAAGAATTACACCAAAAAGGGCATGCAGAGCTGTTTTGTGATATTCAAACCTTCTCTGGTGAATTAAAATATATAGGAATAAGAGTTTCAAAACAGAAAGATGCCGATCTTTATTTAACAGAAGTTCATGATGAATCTGAAAAGATGAGTATGAAAAAGAGGTTAGATCATACAGAATCTCTGAGTACTCTAGGACAATTGGCAGCTAGTATTGCGCACGAAATACGAAATCCAATGACCTCTTTAAAAGGTTTTACTCAACTTTTGTTTACTACGGCAAATGATGAGGGAAAAAGATATTTATCCGTTATTAATGATGAAATTAATAGAATGGAAGAAATTTTAACGGAGTTTTTAGAAGTTTCCAAGCCGACAACTCATATATTTACTAAATTTGAAATAAAGAATCTAATTCAAGAAGTAGTTAATTTTATGGCTCCTCAGGCACTGATGCAAAACATAAATGCAACTATCAATTTCGAAGTGGATCATACACGAAAAATTCTAGGTGATCGAAATTTATTAAAACAAGTATTTATCAATTCGATAAAGAATGCAATTGAGGCGATGTCACATGGTGGAAATATATATATAAATATTTCTGATATGAGAGATAAACCCTATGTATGCATATCAATTGAAGATCAAGGATATGGAATTGAAGAAAAAGTTTTAGAGAGAATTTTCGATCCTTTTTTTACTACAAAAGCTTATGGGACAGGTTTAGGATTATCACATATTAACAAAGTGATAGGTGAGCATGGAGGAAATATTGAAGTAAGTAGCACTGTAGGAAAAGGAACTACTTTTAAATTTTATCTTCCTCTTCACAATGGAAATAAACCTATTTTGACAATATAGTTATCTGACCTATATAATAGTGGTTAGTGTATTTTAATTAGGTGAGGATGACGAAAATGGCAAATGAACAATCGAACAGTGCATTAAAGCTATTTATTGTATTGTCACGTGCTCATAAAGTAATTCATGAAAGTACGAATCAATTCTTTCAAGAAAATGGTTTAAACCCAACAGAATTTGCTGTATTGGAACTCTTATATCATAAGGGGAGACAACCACTTCAGCAAATTGGGAACAAAATCCTTTTGGCAAGTGGCTCTATTACATATGTAGTAGACAAGTTAGAAAAGAGAGGCTATATTAGTCGCGTTTCTTGTGAGTCTGATCGTCGAGTGACTTTTGCAGAAATTTCAAAAGAAGGAAATGCATTTATGGACCAACTTTTCCCAAGACACGAGCAACAATTGCTTGAACTAATGGGAGCTCTTTCAGAGGAAGAAAAGCTAGAAGCGATAGAGCTTATAAAAAAACTTGGATTATCCATTAAAAACTTGTCGTATTAATAAAAAAGCTTCTGATTAATTATAAATCAGAAGCTTTTTTTTATTTACTTTTAATTGTTTGAGCCATTTGTCTGAATGTTTCTAATGCCGGTGTATCAGCTGTATCAAAAATAGTAAGCTTTACAATCAATCCTTCAGTTTCGAAGGTATATCCCGTAACTTTTCCATCCGGTGTATCCATTTGGAAACCTTTTGCTTGTTGAATTGTTTCGCTTGCAGGCAGTTGGTTTTCATCTGTAATTTCTTCTAAAGTGCCTTCTTCATTGGAAGCCTTAACTGTTTCCATTAGATTGTTTGTAGCTTCTTCTAAATTGACCTCTTCTTTATTAAAGGTTTCAATTCTCATTGATTGTAAATCATTTTCTTTGTTGAAAAGAAGGTCCTTGTTCGGTTCTTCACCGGTTAGTTCAAAACCTTCTACCACAGTAATGGAGTAGTTTTGGCTTTCGCTTTCTGTTGTAGTACCTTCAAGAACTTGTTGAGGCTCAGTAGAACTCTCTGTAGAACTTGTTGAATTATTTTGTGTTTGTTCCGTTTCAGTTGCAGATTGATCGGTAGTGCTATCACTTTCAGTAGTTGTTGTGCCACATGCAGAGATTAAGACTGAAAGTAGCATAAAAAATAATAATGAAAAAACTTTTTTCATGGTTATTCAACTCCCTTAAAAATTTTAACGAATTGTGATGGTCATTTATCAAGGTCTTGTCATTTTATTAGACGGTAAAGGTTAATAAATGTTTCAAGCAAGTGGGAACAATAAGAATAAAAAGACTAACATAACGATATGGGTTAAAATAATAAGAGGCATACTTTTTTTCCATTCGTATAGAAGTCCTAAAATAATGCCACTAATGAAAGCACCTAAGACCCCAAGCCAAAAACCACTAAAAATTAATGAAAAACTAAATAATGCAGCACTTAAAACAATTGCGATAGTAGGAGACATCCATCGTTTCAATTGTTGCTGAATATACCCTCTCCAAAATAATTCTTCACCTGGTGCTATTATGAATAAGAGTAACAGATAATGCCAAATAGAGGTAGGAGCAAAACTACTAAAAAATTGCTTGACGCTTGTGGTAGATAAAAAGGGAGTCCACTCAAGTAATTTATATCCTCCTGCAATAATGACGTACATCAAAAACCCGAATCCTAAACCATAAAGAAGATATTCAATTGTTTTAATCTTATCATCTATCTTAGCGTAAAAAAATGCAATCGACATGAGAAAAAGGACCGTAAAAGTGTAAAAGTACCAAAATACCTTCTCATTAGAAAATGTAATCCATGTAAAGGTATAGGCTAAAAGTAAAGTTATTATTAAACCCAATAAGGGTATTTGTTTGTTCAATAAAAGCACATCCTAAAAATTATTTAAAATACCGTTCTTCTGGTAGAGGAACGGCATGACGTTTAGTCTTCATTACTATATAATATTTTATAACGCTTGTGGTTGACTACAGTTTTTTCTTCCATTTCAAGCTCATTAAAGTTCTCCATATATGTTAAATCAACGATCACAGAGTTTTCATTAACTTTTTCAACAATACCTTGGAGACCATCTCTAAATTCTATTATATTACCAACTTCTGCAACTTTCACAGATTGTCCCTCCCCTTTTAGAACTTAATACATTACAGTTTGCCCTAAAAAAAGGTATTCGTAAAGTATTTTAATCTGAAAGCGGCAAAATATATATCCATTAATAGCAAGAAAGGAATTGGTTACATGGAATCATTTGAAGAGAAGCTTAATATGTTACAAAATGGTACTATAAAAACAATAGAAATCACAAAAGAGGAATTTCTTCCATTTCGTGAAGTATTATTAAAAAGAGAAGATTTTAAACATTTTACTGGGAAAGCCACACAAGGTGGTCACGTCATTTATATGTATTTACAAGCACCTAGAAGCTGATTGTCGTGAATTGTCGAAATGTTTTTGTTTAAACACTTAAAGCAAAAGGTATATTGAAATGAAAATATATATTTTGTAAAAGGGGTTGTTCTAGATGGTAGAATCTATTTTGAAACAAGTGGAGTTTACAAGGGAAAAAATGATTCAATCAGCTATAGAAAAAGGAATGCTAGACCAAGATACAATTCGCTTAAGTAAAGAGCTTGATTCGCTTTTAAATATATTTCAATATGAAGAAAGCCAAAATATGCAAATAAAAAAAGTAGATTAGGTATGTGTTTTTAAAAAGTGTACCAGGGCTAAATCATTTGCTGACTTAGGGTAATACTAGTGATGTGTAATACCCTTCTCATTTGAAACCGTGCAAATCCGAGCTCAATCAAACTAATTGGAAGCATTGGATGATAAACAAGTAACGATTGTTTGGACAATTTGCAACTCAAAACCAAGTAGAGTCTGAGTAAAGGACAATTAACGATTTATTATCCATCTATATCATTCAAACTGTACATAATACCAGAAATCACCAATATATAATTTGGGGTTAAGCTTCACTTGCTCTACTTCAAGCAGATAAAGAATACGTATCTAATAAATGTAGAATGAGTCACACCAGATGCTGTTAAAAAAATGATCGAACCCAGTGTGCCTTCACTGTATCAACTCATAAACTGTCACAGATAATGAGTGAACTATACAGTGAATTGAGGTTTCGGTTGATGCTGCTATTCGATGGATTGGATACGTTTCACAGCATACACAATGGAGGCACTGAAAAACCTACGTATTTAATGATAATTGTTTTTTGGACAAAATAAAGACACATTCTGTTCAAAATTGAACAGATGTGTCTTTATTACTTTTTCTAATTCATAATCGCCATGTATGAACTTAATTGGAGGGTTTCATTTGCTGAGATCATGGGGAGAGCACCTTACTTGCATTTAGTTTAATTTATTATAAAGGAAAACGATGTTTTTTAGATAGAAGAAAGACTTAATTGTAAGCATACAATAGTTGATTGTAGTGGAAGGTGGCGACTCCAGGCGGAATAGCAAATGTTTTCTGCACCGAAAGCGAAGCGGCAGGTGCATGAGCTGAAGACACTGGACTGAGCAAAGCGAGGGAAGTGGCTGAAGCCATGCCGGTGGAAAGCGTCCGCCTGGAACGGAAATCAAGGGGGCACAAACAAAAAGAGATTCCGAAGTATTTTCATTGCTCTTTATGAAAAGTTGAAAGTGAATATAGGAAGCTTCAAAATGAATTGTAATCATTTGTGTTTAGAAAGAAATTGAACTGAAACAGTTAGGTATAAAAAACTTAAGTATTTATTAAAAATAAAAAATAATTTTTTTATTAAAAATAGGTTTAATAATATGAAATTCGGGGCATAGTAATAAAGAACACAGCAACATTCTCATTTCCCCCTTTTTAAGGACCTTCTAAATTTATTTGGAAGGTCCTCTTTTTTTGGTACACTATACTTATAAAATAATACAAGGGGTGTTAAAATGACGAACAAACTCAAAATCGGTTTTATTGGTACAGGTGTAATGGGCAAAAGTCTAGTAAAGCATTTATTAAATGCTGGACATGAAGTAGTTATCTACACGAGAACTAAAGAAAAAGCAGAAGAACTAATCAAATTGGGAGCAACTTGGGCAAGTACTCCAAGGGAAATCGCTAGTACTTCACAAATTGTATTTACAATGGTCGGATACCCATATGATGTAGAGGAAGTATATTTAGGTGAACAAGGAATATTAACAGTTGATAACGCTGGACTAATAGTGATCGATATGACAACTTCTACTCCAACACTGGCTCAAAGAATCGATAAGATTGCAAAAGAAAAAGGAATGCTTTCATTAGATGCTCCCGTTTCTGGCGGAGATATAGGAGCACAGTTAGGTAAACTTTCCATAATGTGCGGCGGAGAAAAGGATACATTCGAAAAAGTACTACCTGTTTTAAATTTGTTTGGGGAAACGGTTTTATATCAAGGTCCTGCTGGTGCAGGTCAACATACAAAAATGTGTAACCAAATTACAATTGCTACGGGGATGATAGGAGTTTGTGAAGCTATTGCTTATGGAAAAAAAGCTGGATTGGATTTAGACCAAGTTTTACGTTCTATTTCAACTGGAGCAGCAGGCTCATGGTCATTAAGTAATTTAGCACCTAGAATGATTGCAGAGAATTTTGAACCAGGATTTTATATTAAACATTTTGTTAAAGATATGAAGATTGCATTGGAAGAAGCAGAGAAGATGAATTTACAACTGCCAGGATTGCAACTTGCAAAATCTATGTATGAAGAATTAGTAGCAGAAGGTTATGAGAATAATGGTACACATACATTAATTAAAGCATACGTTTGATATCAAATTTCTAATAAGACTAAACTTCTTCCCTATGTTATGATTTGAAATCATACAAATGGTATAGGAACTATTAACTACTCTGTGGTACAATCAATTTAGAGAGTTGTAGAAGAAGGGACGAGTCATATGAATGAGCAAAAAGGCATTTTACTCGAAAGTGGAACAAATGAATTAGAAATCGTTGAATTTCAAGTTGGATCCAATAATTTTGGAATAAATGTTATTAAGGTCAAGGAAATTATTCAGCCAATCCAAGTTACTTTTATCCCTCATGCACACCCACATGTAGAGGGTATTGTGCAGTTACGAGGGGAGGTTCTTCCGGTTGTAAGTATGGCAAAAGTACTATCATTACCTGAGAAATCTAAAAATGAACAAGATAAATATATTGTAGCTGAATTTAACAAGCAAAGAGTAGTTTTTCATGTCGATAATGTAACGCAAATTCATCGTATATCATGGAACCAAATAGAAAAGCCTTCTGAAATATATCAAGGAAGTGCTTCACATGTAATTGGTGTAATTAAACGGAATGAGGATATGATTCTATTAATAGATTTTGAACGAATTATTGTAGACATAAATCCAGAATCAGGAATAAACGTTGATTCTGTAAAAAAGCTTGGAACTCGCGAACGTTCTAATAAGAAGATTGTCGTAGCAGAAGACTCACCTCTTCTAAGAAAGTTATTAAATGACACGTTAAATGAAGCTGGTTACGTAAACCTAGAATTTTTTGAAAATGGAAAAGACACTCTCGCTTATTTGGAAAGCTTGGAAAAAGTGTCACCAGATGTTTCGGAACACGTGCAATTAGTTGTAACAGATATAGAAATGCCACAAATGGATGGACATACCCTTACAAGAAAAATTAAAGAAAGCAGTAATTTGGGGAGGCTTCCCGTCCTAATTTTCTCCAGTTTAATCACTGACGACCTGCGTCATAAAGGAGACCAAGTAGGTGCTGAAGATCAAATCAGTAAACCAGAAATAGCAGAATTAGTATTAAAAATCGATCAGTTTATATTATAAAATAAGCTAGCATGAGTATCATGCTAGCTTATTATGTATAATTGCAATATCTCAATTTCCAAAAGTTTATCGATCTAAATAAGATTTGGAGGATTTCTTAAAAGTATTTTTAAATTTGTTGGGATATAAAGGAATTGGATTAGAGGTTTTTTTAGTCTCTGTCGTAGACTGAGGACCTATATATTCCGAAAGTACTTGTTTTGCCATACGTAAATTCATTTTACGAATTGGATTTCTATAGGTTTCATCAAGATGGCCAAGGTGTGGCAAATTCTTAAAATCCTCTTTTACAGGTATTACATGAAAATAATAGTCTGCGCATTGTATTAATACCGAGGATTGTTGCTGACTGAATCTAGGGTTTCGAACAAAGTGTAGTCCTATTTTTTTTGCCTTGTTTTCTGTTAACATTTTATGAAGTGCTAACTTCTTTAGCTCGTATAGCGGTTTGTTGTCAATTGCAGTTTTAGCATGTCTATTAACAGTATAAATAGCTGTAGCGATACTTTTTTCATCGGTTTTATTAGTCATAACATCCCTCCTCCGCTTAATCTTAATAATAATAATTTTATCATACCAATTACCAGATTTATTGTATACAAAAATCAATTAATATATTGTATATCAGTCGCTAATTAAACATAACTAAAAATTGGTCGATAAGATAGTGTAAAGTAATTTAAATTAATAAGAGTATCTAAATCTTTGACGTATATTTTGGAGGATTAAATGAATAATTCAGCAGAAATAGGACTTGCTGTAAAAAATTATATAGTAGATATTATAAATGAAAATTCTATGATGTTTACTTTCATAATAAAAGTGGACGAGCATAAGAATTTTTCACTCCTATATACAAATAACTCAGGAGCAAGTTTTTTTATAAATACATTGCAGTCTAAAAATGAATTCCTGTTAGAGGTAATTTCCAATCAAATGCAAAGTCTCTTTGATAAAGTTTCGGACACAAGCTACAAACTGTTTCTTCAACATTCAATTATATTCCAAAAGGAAGAATTTATATTTGATATTTCCATTAAACAAATTGATGTAAAGAATAAAATATTTGGATTAACGATGCAAAATAAAACAATTGAAGATAAAGAAAAAAGAGCATTAATAGAGGCGAAGGAAAAATATTTATCTTTGGTTAGTAATAATTTGGATTCCGTATTCTTAGTAAATGAAAATGGAACAATATCATATTCAAATTCTATTGCATTAAAAGAACTAGGATATGAAACGGATTTTTTAATAAATAAACGAGTGGAGCATTTTATCGAAGAAAATTCATTAAGAAATTTTAAATTAATGATGAAACAAACTTTAAGCGGATATGCTACCGAAATGCATAATTGTTTAATTCAGCATGAGAAAGGACACTACTTAACGGTATATTTAAAAGCTATTCCCAACGAAATAATGGGTGAAATACAAGGTTTTCATCTTTTTATTCGAGATATGACAACTGCTTTGGATGAACAAGACCAGTTGTTTTATTTAGCTTACCATGATCATTTAACAGGCTTATGGAATCGTCGTGCACTAAAAGAACATTTACGGGATAATCTAGAGGAAGCAGAAAAATATAAAATTCAAATAGCTATTATTCGTATAGACTTAGATAGATTTAAATTAATAAATGAATCACTTGGCTATAATTCAGGGGATGATTTATTAAAGAAGATTGCTGATCGGCTTGGTCTTTATATAGATAAAACAAGTAATTTATATAGACAAAGTGGTGATGAGTTTGTTTTTATCTTAAAAGGGAAAAACCGTGACCAAACTAGTGCTTTTGCAGAAACTATTTTATCCGAGCTATCAAAACCGATTTACTTAGATCATCAAGAGTATTTTGTAACTGCATCAATCGGAATCTCTATGTATCCGTTTGATGGGAAAAAAATTGATGAATTGTTGATCAAAGCAGATCAGGCATTATATGTTGCAAAAGATAGAGGAAGAGCCCACTATCGTTACTTCCAAGAAAAAATGAACCTATCTTTTCCTAATGAGGCTCTAATGGAATCTCATTTAAGAAGAGCAATCGAAAAAGATGAACTTACGATTCATTTTCAGCCACAAGTAAATTTAGTGACAGGGGAAATAAATTCTTTCGAAGCGTTACTACGGTGGAACAATAGAAAATTCGGATACGTGTCACCAATGCAATTTATTCCACTAGCTGAGGAATCCGGTATGATTATGCAAATAGGTGATTGGGTTTTAGAAGAAGCATGTAAACAGTTGAAATATTGGCAAGAAAAAGGATATCGGCCAGTTCGAATTGCAGTGAATATTTCACCAAAGCAGTTTAAGCAAGAAAATTTTGCGATAAAAATTAGAGAGAAAATAAATAAATATCAAATTACTCCATCATCATTAGAAGTAGAAATTACTGAAAGTGCCATGACTCATTTACAAGATACATTAATAATGCTAAGAGAGTTGAAGGATATTGGAATTGTTATTTCCATTGACGATTTTGGCACAGGGTACTCTTCCTTGAGTTATCTTAAAAAGTATCCGATAGATATTATAAAGATTGATCAATCCTTTATTAAAGATATGGAAACGGATGATAAGAATGCAGCAATCGCTAATACTATTATCCAGCTAGCACATAGCTTAGGGATGGAAGTTGTTGCAGAGGGTGTGGAAAAGGACAAGCAAGTAGAAATACTAAAAGCAGCGAAATGTCAAAAAGCACAAGGATACTTTTTTAGTCGTCCTGTGCCAATAGAAGCGATTAATGAGTCTTATATGAAAACGGAAAAAGCGTAAATTTCTTTTTAGAGATTTACGTTTTTTATTTATTAATATGATAAAATATTGAGTGAATGTTCATTCAATTCCAAAAAGGGGTGTATTAAATGTTGAACGGTAAAACAATTATTGTCACTGGTGGATCAAATGGAATGGGTAAGTATATGGCTATGAAGTTTGTAGCAGAAGGCGCGAATGTTGTAATAACAGGACGTGATTTAGAAAAATTGGAAAACGCAAAAAAAGAAATTGAGTCGATCGGAAACACGATTTCTATCTTTCAAATGGATGTCCGTAACCCGGAACATGTTACTGCAATGGTAACCTTTACAGATAATACGTACGGACAAATTGATGGTTTAATAAATAATGCTGCAGGAAATTTTATAGTAGAAACAGAAAAACTTTCTCCAAAAGGCTGGAAAGCTGTAATTGATATTGTTTTGAATGGAACGTTTTATTGTTCAAGCGCAGTAGGAAATTATTGGATTGAAAAAGGTAGTAAAGGATCAATTCTAAATATGCTCGCTACATATGCCTGGGGTGCTGGTGCTGGAGTTGCCCATTCAGCTGCTGCAAAAGCGGGAGTAATGTCTCTAACTAGGACATTGGCTGTTGAATGGGGTACGAAGTATGGAATTCGGGTAAATGGGATTGCCCCTGGTCCAATTGAACGTACAGGTGGAGCTGGTAAGCTTTGGGAATCAGAAGAAGCAGCAAAAAGAACACTTCAGTCTGTACCATTACGTAGACTTGGCCAGCCTGAAGAAATAGCGGAACTTGCAGCGTTCATCATGTCAGAGAAGGCTTCTTATATGAACGGAGAAATTGTAACTCTAGATGGCGGGCAATGGCTAAATCAACATCCTTTTTAATTTCAATAACAACTACTATATTCATAGGCTTGAACAGAGATATACCGACTTTAGGCATTCGCGCTGGCCGCACGTTCGCATGAGCCACTGTATGCGCTAGCGCATACATCTGTGTCATACAGCACGTCATGCGGCTGGCAAGGCGAGAATGCCAGTGTCCAGCGATGAATAGCTAGCAGTCTATCTATTTAATGTTCTACAATCAGTAATTGCCAATTCAGATCTGTTGCTTCATTTTTTTATTGAATTGAGACTGTTTCAACAGTTGTTTTCAGGATGTGCGCTTTATACGCCGTACGAGCTCGAAGAATGAGACCCCGTAAAGGATGTGGGAGCGAGACACGAAGGAGCGACTCATTTTGCGGAAGCTCATGCGTAGCGTGCGGCAAGCGCACATCCGTGTTTCTACTTAATGACTATTAAACACATTTTGTAGAGAGCTTTAAAAATAAATCATCGAGAAAACAAAAAAATAATAATTGATTGAAAGCGATTTCATAGTTTTTTATTCCTTGCATATGCTATCATAGTTTTATAGGTTATGTTTTCAATTATGAAAACAAACAAAGGAGTAGAAGGCGATGATTACGGTGAGCAGTAAAGATTTTTTACAAATTCCGATCGAGGATTATATTATTTCAGCAGATAAAGTAGCACATGTTCAATTAGGAAATAATGCAGAGCATGCGTTGTTAGTTTTAACAAAAACAGGATACTCTTCAATTCCTGTATTAGACGTTAAATACAGACTACAAGGCTTAATAAGTACACAACAAATTACAGATGAAATATTAGGATTGGAACATATTGAATATGAACGACTACCTTCCTTAAAAGTAGATGATATTATGAAAACAGATTTACCAGTTATTCATATTAAAGAAAAATTTCAAAAAGGGTTAGACTTACTAGTAAATAATCCATATGTTTGTGTAGTAGATGATGAGCGTACTTTTTTGGGGATATTAACTAGAAGAGTGATATTGAAGCAAATGAAAAAGTATTTATACCAAACGCAAGAATCTGAAGTATAATTGTTTTACTATTAGCGAAGACCTTTTATGAAGGTCTTCTTTTTTTTGAAGTGGGGGTTTATGATGAAAACAAAAGTAACAAGACGGCCTTTGGTGTTAATCTCCGTTATGTTGGCTATGTTTATGGGGGCTGTGGAGGCAACTATTGTAGCAACAGCAATGCCGAGTATTACTTCAGATTTAGGAGGGTTTTCTAGATATAGTTGGGTATTTTCAGCCTATTTATTGATGAGTACAATTACTGTATTAATATATGGGAAGCTTGCTGATCTTTTTGGACGTAAATTAATCTTTTTTATTGGAGTAAGCTTATTTTTATGTGGCTCATTGCTCAGTGGATTCGCAACATCGATGGAACAGCTTATTGTTTATCGATTGATTCAGGGGTTAGGAGCTGGTGCAGTCCAACCAATAGCAACTATTATTATTGGAGATATCTATCAAGGAGAGGAACGTGCAAAGGTTCAAGGCTACTTGTCGAGTGTATGGGGTATATCCGCAGTGTCCGGTCCTGCTATCGGGGGGATACTAGTTGAAACAATTGGTTGGCAATATGTGTTCTGGGTGAATATACCTTTGGGTCTTATCGCAATGATAGGAATTGGTATGTTTTTAAATGAACAAAATCCAAAAAAAGATACAACTGTTGACTATAAAGGAGCAATATTATTAACTACTATACTTACGTCCTTATTATTTTGGCTAGTGGAAGGTGGGCAATCGTTTCAATGGAGATCGATAACTAGTTTAAGTTTAATATTAGTAGTTATTATTGGATTTTACTTCTTTTTAAAAGTGGAAAAAAGAGCAAGTGATCCCTTTATGCCGTTTTCTATTTGGAGAAATAAAACGATTTTATTTGCTAATCTAATTTCCTTCTGTACAGGTATTATTTTAATTGGCCTTTCTAGTTATATACCGATGTATGTTACGGGAGTAATGGAACAAAAGGCTATCGTTGCAGGATTTACACTCACGGCAGTGTCAATTGGATGGCCAATTGCATCAACTATAACTGGTCGTTTATTAACGAAACATGGAGCATCTAAATTGTCATTAATAGGAACAGTATTTTTAATGATTGGTACTTTTTCGTTTATTTTAATCAATCCTACTCTAAATCCTATACTTATTGCTTGCTGCAGTTTCATAGTCGGTATAGGAATGGGTTTAACTAGCACATCTTTTATCGTTACTATTCAGGGTGCTGTAGGACATGAATTGAGAGGAGTCGCTACAGCCAGTAATCTATTTATGCGTAACTTTGGAAATACGGTTGGGGCAGCTTTTCTTGGCACAGTTGTAAATCATACATTAAGTAAATACTTAAAACAAAATGGATCCTCAGAAGATTTGAGTATTATCGATCGATTGCTAGATGAAAAGGAAAGAAGAATATTTTCAGAAGAGCAATTGTCTTTTTTGAGAACAGGTCTAGATAATTCATTACATGATGTTTTTTTAGCATCCTTTATTTTTGCAATAATTAGTTTCGTATTGGTATTTGGAATTCCTAAAAAGAAAGGGGCTAAATGATGACTTCTGATTTTCAAATTATTAAAGTGTTAGCCGAAGAATTAAATATGCGTAAAGCAGCGGAACGCCTTTTTTTGTCACAACCAGCACTTTCTCTACGTTTACAAACGATGGAAAAAGATTGGAATGCTAAGCTCTTTTTACGTTCCCAAAAAGGTCTGACTCCTACACCAGCAGGTGAACTGGTAATTGAATTTGCAAATAACATGATTCAACAAAGAGAAGATTTGATGGAAAGCATTCAATCCTTATCCTCTAAAGTTCATGGAACATTAAAAATTGCATGTGCTTCGATTGTAGGACAGAATTGGCTCCCAAAAGTTTTAAAAGATTTTGTTCAAACATATCCAGAGGCTAAAATCTCCTTGCTAACAGGATGGAGTTCGGAGATTGTTCGTTCAATTTATGACGGAGAAGCACATATAGGTATAGTCCGTGGTCAAACCGATTGGAAAGGGTCAAAAACGCATCTGTTCCGAGACACACTCTATTTAGTGGATAAAGAAATGACATCCATTGACGATGTTTTAACTACAGAGAAACCATTTATTCAATTTAAAAGTGATTCAAATTATTATCAAGAAATTCAATTATGGTGGCAAAAACACTTTTCCACTAACCCTAAAAGACAAATTATTGTAGACCAAATTGAAACATGCAAGCAAATGGCTGTTAATGGAATTGGATATGCTATTCTTCCATCTATTACACTCACTGGTCAAGAGGATGTACATAAAATACCTTTAACTAACCAAGAAGAACAATTTGAATTGACTCGAGATACGTGGCTGATCGGATATGATGCCTCTTTTGAACTTCCACAAGTAGAAGCTTTTGTGAAAATTGTAAACAAACATGCAGAGAAGTTTCAATAATAAAGACTATCTTAATAGGATATTTATGTTGAAACACGAAAAAGATTGTGAATTAAAACACTTAAACTAAAGGCGCAGTTTAGTTGAAGAAGTATAACTCACAATGGGTGAGTATTTATCGTTAAATAAAAATTATGTGGGGTTTAGATGAATAAAGAAATTGAAGATATAATTGTTAAAACATTTTTTGTTAAAAGAATTCAACAAAGAGTACTATTCGAGCTTTCATCACCGATAAAACGCTATGATGCTTTTGGAAGACGAAACGATTTCATTCGTAAAGAATTGATGTTTGAAATACCTAAACCGAATTCAGACCCTGAAGAAATTGAGAAGTTGTTGAAAAAACAAGGGGCTGGAAGTATATGCTATGTAATGACTTCGGCAAACAGTGATATTGACGGAGAAGAATTGCCACTAATAAAAGCCTTAGAGGATTTAATCTGGTCTGGATTGCCGTTTATAATTTCTTGCATCCCAAATAAATTAGCTTACTATCAAGTTGAACAGGCGTACGGTTCTCCTCAAAGGTATATTTTAAAAATACAATAGCTTATTCAACTAAACCAGCTAATAGAATGTCAAGAAAAACATTTTAAATCGAAAACCGGTTCATGCTATACTAAAAATGTGCAACTCAAATAACCCTCCGAATTTCATTTGGAAGGTTTTTGTTGTATTTGAAAATACTGTTACTAAATAGTTTCTTGGAACGGTGTTTTCGTTTTTAACATGGCATAAATCCAGTGTAAAAGCTTATTAGCACAAGCGATAATAGCTACTTTATACGGTTTACCTTCTTCGCGTTTTAAATCATAGAAGGCTCGTAATCTCTTATTTCGTGCAATTGTTTCTTCGGTTGTCTTCTTTTTACGACTATCACGAATGGAACACCGAACGGCAGTATAAAGCGTATGGCGTAGCCTAGCTGAGCCACGCTTGGTAATGTGATTTTTCGTGCCTTTAAAGCGACCTGATTCAAACACACTGGGATCAAGTCCTGCAAAAGCTACTAACTTTTTGGGATGATTAAACCGGTCAATTTCCCCGATTTCGGAAATAATCGTGGCTGCGATTTTTTCACCTACACCGGGAATTGATTGGAGTAATTCATATTCTTCAAGTTGTGCCGCTAACTGATTAATCTCACGCTCTAACGTAGAAAGTTGTTGGTGGTACACTTGAAGTAAATCAATATACATATTCAGACTAACCAACAGACTTTGATAAAGTGTTGACTGAAATGGATTACGTTTTGCAGCTGCGATTAATTTCACAGCTCTTTCATACGCCCATCTAGTCGAACGTGCTTTGCAATGCTGATTAATAAATTGTGCAATTTCTTCTACACCTGCGTCTTTGACTGCTTCAGAAGTAGGGTAAGACTGTAAAGTCTTTAATGAAATCTCAGCGTATAAATCACCAAAAACTCCTTTATACTCTGGGAATACTTGATCTAATATCGCTTGAAACTGAAGCTTTGTTTGAACCATGATTCCCGTCATATTTTCTTGTTGCCTTGTCAATTGCCGAAGGTTTAAAAGCTGAATACCACGCTTTTTCTGAGGCTCTAAATCCTCTTTGTAATATAGTTCACCTAAGTGATAGGCATCAATGGCATCTGTTTTCGTTTTCCGTAAGTTAGAGCTTTTGGCTCGGTAAG